>NZ_JBPDVH010000004.1:0-209011 GCF_051851555.1 Lonepinella sp. BR2474
AAAAGCCAAAAAACAAGCTCAACAAAATCAAGCTGTTGAGCCAATCGCTGAAAAACCACTAGAAACCGAAACCAACGCTGAAGTGGATCCGAAAAAAGCAGCAGTAGCGGCAGCGATTGCAAGAGCAAAAGCCAAAAAACAAGCTCAACAAAATCAAGCTGTTGAGCCAATCGCTGAAAAACCACTAGAAACCGAAACCAACGCTGAAGTGAATCCGAAAAAAGCAGCGGTGGCGGCAGCGATTGCAAGAGCGAAAGCAAAAAAAGCCGCTCAACAGGCTAAAAATAATCCCAACAACGCAGAGTAATGAGAAAATTTGCCCCCCTGTTTTACCCCATAAAAATCTCAATTTTGTGATCTCTATTCCAAAATTGAGATTTCTTGTTAGGTAAAATGTGCGTTCTAATTTACCGTCAATCTCACCTTGCCATTACAAGAGAGATAACGGATAATTATGCGATTATTTAAAACCAAAGCCTTTGCGGAATTTACGAATAAAAAAGGCATTGACGACAGTTTACTGATTGATGCCGTTGAGCGAGCCGAAAAAGGCTTAATTGATGCTGATTTAGGCGGAAACGTCATCAAACAACGTATCGCCAAACAGGGACAAGGACGATCTTCGGGTTATCGTTCGTTGATTTTCTATAAAATTAACCAAAATTGCTTTTTTGTATCTATTTTTGAGAAAAGTGATAAAGAAAATATTTCCAGAGAAGATCTTCTTGATCTAAAAAAACTGGCGAAAATGTATTTTAATTATTCAAATGCAACCATTGAAGGTTACCTTAAACAAGGGAAATTAATAGAAATCTTTCTTAAGGAGATTAACAATGAAATATCGTAGTATTATCGCACAGCAAATCCACGAACACGTGGTGGATTTATATGAAATTGGTGCCGTTGATGAAAAAACGATGAAAGAATTTGACAAAAGTTGCCTTGTCCCTGTACACCCACTTTCTAGCAACGAAATTTGCGAGATTCGTTCTAAAGAAGGCATTTCACAACGCACTTTCGCACTTCATTTAAATGTGAGTAAAAGTCTAGTTTCAGCGTGGGAGCGTGGGGTGAAAAAGCCTACGGGGGCGGCGTTGAAATTGTTGAATATTGTACAGAAAAAAGGCATTGATGCCATTGCCTAAGACTTGCGAAACCGCCCATAAAAACGAAAAGGAATACTATGTTTAGAATTGCCAGTTCCCCTCATACCCATTCGGGCAAGCTCACCGCTCGCATTATGCTGTGGGTGATATTTGCCATGCTACCAGCGTTGGGTGTGCAGATGTATTTCTTTGGCTTTGGGGTGTTAATTCAAGTGGCGTTGGCGGTGAGTTTTGCCTTGCTATTGGAATATGGCGTCACCTATTTACGCAAAAAACCGGCTTTATTTTATATTGCCGATTTTAGTGTCACATTAACCGCCCTTATTTTAGCCATGGCGATTCCGCCCTATGCGCCTTATTGGGTGATTTTAATCGGCACATTTTGTGCGGTAATTTTAGGTAAGCATGTTTATGGTGGATTGGGACAAAACCTCTTTAACCCTGCTATGGTGGGCTATGTGGTGTTGTTGATCTCTTTTCCGGTGCAAATGACAGCTTGGTTACCGCCACTTTCCTTGCTTAACGAACCACCGACCTTGGCGGACAGTTGCCGTTTGATTTTTTCGGGCATGACCACCGACGGCTTTAGTCTACATCAATTAGTCGCAAGTATTGACGGAATCACCTCTGCGACGCCGTTAGACACGGTAAAAACAGCAATGAAAAGTGCGGTATTTTCTCTGCAAGATTTAAGCCAATCGCCGATTTTCAGCGATATTCTGCCATTCAGTTCTGGCTTGAACGGTATCGGTTGGACGCAAGTCAATTTGGCATTTTTACTGGGTGGGCTATTTTTAATTTGGAAAAAAATCATTCATTGGCAAATTCCTGTGGCGTTTTTAACCGCACTTTTTGCCTTAGCTTGCCTGAATTTTGTGCTTTCACCTCATGCCACCAGTCCTATTTGGCAATTATTTACCGGAGCAACCATGTTCGGGGCATTTTTTATCGCCACCGATCCCGTCAGTGCCTCCATTACGCCAAAAGGCAAATTGATTTTTGGGGCATTAGCCGGCCTGTTAGTGGGTTTAATTCGTTTCTACGGCAATTACCCTGACGGAGTGGCATTTGCCATTTTACTGGCGAATATTTGCGTGCCGTTAATTGACCATTACAGCCGTCCGAGAGTGGCGGGGCATCAAATTGGGCAAGGGAGAAGATCATAAATATGGGGAAAATTATCAGCAAATATGGGCTGTTACTTGGTTTTGTCGCCCTACTCTGTTCCGCCATTTCGGGGGGCGTGTATTTACTCACCAAAGATAAAATTGATGCGGTGATTGCCAAGCAACAGCATGACTTGTTATTGCAAGTGATTCCGCAAGCCTATTTTGACAATGACGTGATGCAAAATTGCCAACTATCCAATAGCCGAGAAATTGATAAAATTTGCACCGCACTTTTAAACGGAAAACTTTCCGCTTATGCCATTGAGGCCACGGCACCAGATGGTTATTCGGGTAATATTCGTTTATTAATTGGCATGACCCCTGATGGCGAAATTTTAGGCGTGCGAGTATTAGAACACCACGAAACTCCTGGACTCGGGGATAAAATTGACACACGCATTTCCGATTGGATTTTAAGTTTTAGCCATAAAAAAATCAGCCAAGAAAATCTTGCCGATTGGGCGGTGAAAAAAGATGGCGGGCAATTTGATCAGTTTACTGGAGCCACGATTACACCAAGAGCCGTGGTGAATCAAGTGAAACGCAGTGCGTTGGCGGTGTTGGGGAATTGATGACCCTCACCCTAGCCCTCTCCCAAAGGGAGAGGGAACGTAAAATGGATAATTAACATTTATCGATCCTAAAAAATAGCTCTTCTTTTCGGGTGAGATAATTTTCAAAAAGAATTTAATTCCCTCAAAACCATCCCCTCTCCCTCTGGGAGAGGGCTAGGGTGAGGGTAAAGAGAATATTATGACAGAAAAAACCGAAAGCCTTTGGCGGAGCCTGTTTCTGCAAGGCTTATGGCGAAACAACCCTGCCACCGTGCAACTGCTCGGCCTGTGTCCATTGTTGGCGGTATCCAATTCCGCCACAAATGCCCTAGGTTTAGGCTTGGCGACCATGATTGTGTTAATTTGCAGCAACACCATGGTGTCGTTGTTTCGCAAGCAAATTCCTCACGAAATTCGTATTCCGATTTATGTGATGATTATCGCCACCACCGTAACCGTGGTGCAACTGCTGATGAATGCTTACACATACAGTCTTTATCAAGCCTTGGGGATTTTTATTCCGCTGATTGTCACCAACTGTATCGTAATCGGACGAGCCGAGGCCTTTGCGAGCAAAAATGCCCTATTACATTCTGCTTTTGACGGCTTTGCCATGGGTTTAGGCATGACCTTAAGCCTGTTTTTACTCGGCGCATTACGTGAAATTTTCGGTAATGGCACCTTATTTGACGGTATCCATTTATTGCTTGGTGATTGGGCGAAAGTGTTACGCATTGAGCTTTTTCACCATGACAGCAATCTGTTACTCGCCATTTTGCCCCCAGGGGCGTTTATTGGTTTAGGCTTGATTTTGGCGTTTAAGAATAAGATTGAACAGAAAAAATGAACCAACAAAAACGTATTGAAATTTTAACAAGGTTACGTGATAACAATCCGCACCCAACGACCGAGCTAAATTTTAGTTCGCCGTTTGAGCTACTTATTGCAGTGATTTTATCCGCTCAAGCCACCGACAAAGGGGTAAACAAAGCCACCGACAAACTGTTCCCCGTGGCAAATACGCCCGAAAAAATCCATGCCCTGGGCGTAGACGGTTTGAAAGCGTACATCAAAACCATTGGACTATTTAACAGCAAAGCCGAAAATATCATCAAAACTTGCAAAGACTTAATAGATAAACACGGCTCGCAAGTGCCTGAAAATCGTGAATCCTTAGAGGCCTTGGCAGGCGTAGGACGAAAAACCGCCAACGTGGTACTTAATACCGCTTTCGGACATCCGACTATTGCGGTAGATACCCATATTTTCCGAGTGGCTAACCGCACAGGCTTTGCACCAGGTAAAGATGTCGTGAAAGTAGAAGAAAAATTGCTTAAAGTCGTGCCAGCGGAATTTAAAGTGGATGTTCATCATTGGCTGATTTTGCACGGTCGTTATACTTGTATTGCCAGAAAACCCCGTTGCGGATCGTGCTTGATTGAAGATTTATGTGAGTTTAAGGATAAGACAGAAGTTTAACTTACCGCCCAAATAATCCTGCGCCGCCACTGCTCTGCAAAGTGGTGGCATAAATCAAACTCACGGCAAACCCCATTAATAGCAAACCGAAAGCCAGTTTTAGCCAGTATGAAAATTGGCTTTTGGCGGTGGGTGATAAATACCATTTTCCTACCCGAACAGCGGTTTTTCGGGCGTATTGCACCATTAAAGCAAAGCTAGATAACGTCATTCCCGTTCCTACCGCCATGGCCATTGTCGCCACCACGCCCCACAGATAAAGATCGAGCATATAGGATAAAAATAAAATAAAAATCGCCCCTGTACAAGGTCGCATGCCAATGCTTAAAATAATCAACCATTGTGATTTTAAACTATTGGCTTGGCTAAGTTGATCTTCAGCAGGCAAATGTTGATGCCCACAACCGCAATTTTCATCATGAATATGAGAGAAAAAAACTGGCGGATTTTGCACCGCACTTTTTAAAATCTGATTATCGGCGACTGGTTTAATTTGCAGAATTTTTGGCTTGCGTTGAATTTGCCAAATTTTTTTGCCACTTTGAATTATCCATTGCGAACCCAGTAAGAAAATCAAAGCATAAGCGCCTCGTTCAAGCCAAAGTTGACTGGCTTTAAAATAAGACGAAGATAAATTTAACAGCACCACCACAATACTGGTCGCCACAATCGCCACCACGCCTTGCATTAAGGAAGAAAAAAACGCTAACCGCATGCTCGCGAGAATTTTGGATTCATGTAGCGACAAATAACTGGTCATAATAAATTTGCCATGACCCGGCCCTAGCGCATGAAACACGCCATAGCCAAAGCTAACCAAAATTAGACTGGTGCCGGCATAAATTGGGGCTTGTTTAATTTGATGTAGATTGTCTGATAACAGTTGATTAAATTCCCGTTGCCATAGCACGACTTGCTTAAATAAATAGGGAAATAGCAACGTGATGCCTGCGATTAACAGACATAATAACAACAGGGTTTTGAATTTTTTGACCGTTATTGACATTGCAAAATCACTTTTTGAGCAAATTCTTTACCTAGCGAAAAATCCGCCTCTCGTTGGGTTTTATCTAAGGATTTCGCATATTGTTTGGTTTTTTCATCCACAGTTTGATCCACCATATCGCCATGGCAATTTGACGGAAGTTTGCTAAAATCCACCGCACTTTTATTGTCATAGAACATAGACACATAATAGGTCGGATCGTAAATCATCAAGATAAACTCACTGTCTTTTAAGGGCTGCGGTTGAGATAAAAAGAAATCAAATTGATATAAAATTTGGTTCCCTACCGCTTGAATATCATAATGGGCGGGGTGCGAGGTATATTTTACTCGATTGCCTTGTTTATCATAGAGATAGCTAAAATAATGTTCCGATACCGTATTTTTAATCATGTCATCCACAATGGCTTGTTTAACACTTGGATCGTTGTGTGCCACTTGCAAATCGTACAAAAGTTCAGCAGAACTGGCCTCGTCTAGCAACCACTTCACCGAAAAACCGATTAATGCGTCTTTTTCCACCAATGGCGTGGTTCTCATGCCAATAAACGCATGCGGATGTGCATACACCTGTTGGCTAAAAGCCCAAAGTGCGGTGAAAAATAACAGGATTTTTTTCATTTACATTCTCGTGGTTAAATAACGTTCTACGGTGTCCACAATGGCTTGTGTTTGCGGATCGATTTCAATATTTACTCGATCTCCTACCATTTTTTTGCCAATAATCGTCCGTTCAAGGGTTTCGGGGATCAGATTGACACAAAATTGCTTACCGTTCACTTCGCCAATGGTCAAACTAATCCCATCCACCGCAATAAAGCCTTTGGTTAAAATATATTTCATCACCGTTTCATCTGGCAATTCAAACCAAATTTGCAGATTATTTTCGCTCACTTTATGGGCGGATATTTGGGCGGTGCAATACACATGGCCAGACAAAATATGCCCGCCCACTTCTGCCCCGAATTTCATGGCTCGTTCAATATTGACCCATTCGCCAACCTTTAGTTCCCCTAAATTGGTAATACGTAGGGTTTCAGTCATTAAATCAAAGCTCACCAGATCATTGTCCACCTTGGTGACGGTTAAACATACGCCATTATGTGCCACCGAGGCGCCGAGTTGTAAGTCAGCCAGTAATTCCTGTGGCATTTTTATCTGATGTGTTCTAAAATTAGTTTCTTCAATGATAGAATGAAGTTGTGCCATACCTTGCACGATACCTGTAAACATATAAACTCACTTAGCGAATTAAAAATTTTCTCTATTATAAAGCAAACTCGGATTCTGTATGCAAAAAATTCACCATTGGCCACAATATCATGCGCAAGCAAAAAAATTAATTCAAATTGCCATGCCGATTTTGCTCGCTCAAATCGCCCAAAATTCCATGGGATTAGTGGACACCATTATGGCAGGACGAGTCAGTGCCGCAGATATGGCGGCCATTTCCGTGGGGGCATCCATCTGGTTTCCCTTGGTATTATTTGGGCATGGTTTATTACTCGCCCTCCCGCCGACCATTTCCTATTTAAACGGTTCCAATCAACGTTCTCGCATTGCCCATCAAGTACGCCAAGGCTTATGGATTATTCTGCTGGTTTGCTTGCCATTGGGCGGGCTGATTTATCACAGTGATCTGATTATTCACGCCATGCAGATGGAAGAACGTTTGGCAACGATTACTGTCGGTTATTTACATGCCATGTTGTTTGGCTTGCCGGCGTATTTATTGTTGATTAATTTCCGTTGCCTCAATGATGGCGTGGCGAAAACCAAACCCGCCATGGTGATTACCTTTATTGGCTTATTACTGAATATTCCGCTTAATTATGTGTTTATTTACGGCAAATTCGGTGTACCCGCATTCGGGGCAGTCGGTTGTGGCATTGCCACGGCTATTGTGAACTGGGCAATGTGTTTCATGATGATCGCATACAGCCGCCGTTCTCGCCATTTGCGTGATATTCGCCTTTTCGATCAGATGATTGAAAAACCTGATTGGACAACGCTCAAAAAATTACTCAAACTCGGTTTTCCCATTGCGGTCGCCCTTTGGGCCGAAGTGGCCTTGTTTGCGTTGACGTCCTTATTTTTATCGCCACTAGGCACCGCCATGGTGGCCAGTCATCAAATCGCCTTAAACACCAGTTCTTTTGTGTTTATGTTCCCTATGTCCTTAGGCATGGCGACCACGATTTTGGTGGGGCAACGCTTAGGCGAACAATCCCCGTCTGAGGCAAAAAAAGTGTCTTATATTGCCTTTGCCGTCGGGCTGAATATCACTATTATCACCGCTTTTGTCACCCTATTCTGGCGAGAACAAATTGCGCAATTATTTGTCACTGACACGAGCGTGATTGCCTTAGCCAGTTCCCTGTTAATTATCGCTGCCCTCTATCAATTTTCCGACACCTTGCAAGTTGTCGCCGGTGGCGTGTTACGGGGTTATAAAGACACCAAAGCCATTTTGTATATCACAATTTTTTGCTATTGGGTGTTAGGCATGCCGATTGGTTATGGACTGGCTATGACTGATATTATCGTACCGCATTTGGGAGCATTAGGCTTTTGGATTGGGTTTGTGGTGGCATTGACTGCGGCGGCGATTCTGTTGTTATATCGCATGTGGAAAATACAACGCCAATCGGATGAACAGTTGTTAACAAAATTAGAACAGATTAAATAGAAAAGTGCGGTAAAAAAAGGTGGAAACCTTTCCAGCTCCTCTCGGCACACAGAAATTCTGACTTTGGCTGCTTTCTTCCGAACCTGACCGGGTAAACCAGACACCATTGCGAAAGACCGAAAAGGTTTCCATAGGATAAGCATAAAATGCTTAGGGGACGGATTATGCTATAAACTGCAATGAATTGCAACTATTTAAATTTAGCAGGACCATTAGCGCACTTTTATCCATTCTTTTTTATTAAAATGATAATAAATCTTATTAGGTTATTGCAATAAATTATCGTTTACTTTATAATCGCCCAACTTTTTTAAGCGGTCTACTTTTTAGACTATTTTTTTATGAACTTTATGTAAGGATAACCTAATGCGTTCCACATTTAAATTTAGCGTTGTTTACACCGCACTTTTCGCCGGTGTTTCTTTTGGTGCTTTTGCTGAAACCGTTCAGCAAGCAACAGAACAACTTGATGCGATTGAAGTTTCTGACAGTATTCACGAACCAGCAAGCTATCGTTCTTATTCTGTTGCCAGTGACGGTAAATTGCAAGACAGCGTAAACTTAGGTTTATTAGGTCGTGCCACTAACTTCACCGCCCCTGTGACGGTAGTCAAATACGATTCAAAAGTGTTAGATGATACACAAGCTCGCACCCTTGTTGACGTGGTGGCAAAAAAAGATGCCTCAACATGGCAATTTGGTGGTGAAACCAATACCTTAACCGGTTTATATTTCCGTGGTTATCAATTAGATGCTCGTCAATTTAGCGTTAACGGCTTGGCTGGCATGTACGGTACACAAGGCACATCAAGCGTGTATGCGGACTCTGTACAATTAATTAAAGGCGGAAACACCGCACTTTCAGGCATGGATCCAGAGGGTGCAACAGCAGGAGCCGTCAATATTGAAACCAAACGTGCCAGTGATCAAGGCAACCGTAAAGTGGGTGTAGGCTATTTCAGCGACAATCGTTTACAAGGTACATTTGACTTAGGTCAACGTTTTGGCGATGGAAAACAATTCGGTGTGCGTGTGAATGGTAAAATGCGTGAAGGCGATACCCCTCGCACAGGCTACTGGGAAGACAATAAAGAATTTTCTTTAAATGCGGATTATAGTGGCGATAAACTTTATGTGTCTTTCGATAGTTTCTATGCGAAACGTAAAACCGAGGGCGGTCGTGCACGTATTCAAGATATTCAAAATGCTCAAGGACGTTTATTTGATGCCTTAGACGGTGAAAATAATCTTCAACCAAGTTGGCAAGCACAAGATACCCGTAGTCAAACCAATATGCTGACCTTTGACTACTATACAGACTATAACTTCCAAATTTCGGGCGGAGTCGGTTATAACGATGCTCGTTATTATGGTAACTTTGCTTCTGCTACCCCATCTACAGATGGTCAATCTTACAATGCGGGACGTTCTCGTATGACCGATCAACGTTTCCAAACCTTAAGCAGTAACTTAGCCGCTCGCGGTGAATTCTCAACAGGTTCAGTAAGCCACAACTGGAGTACCTCATTCGATCACATTGATCGTCGTCGTCAAACCTATCGTGGTACATCTCAAGCACCAAACCAAAACTTAACCATTTATCCTTATGGCAATGCAGCAGGCCAAACTTTAGCCCAACAATTAGCTAACATTCCACAAGGCAATGTATTTAGTAATGGTTTTGAAACTGATCCAAACTTAGATGCAACGATCCGTGCAAACAGCCTTGCTCTATCAGATACACTTGGCTTTGCGGAAGATAAATTCCGTGTCACTTTAGGTGGTCGTTTCCAATGGGCATCTTATAAAAATAATATCACACAAGCGAAAGGTGATGCACATCGCTTTAGCCCAATGTTTATGGTGTCTTACTTACCTAACCCTGACCTCGTGTTCTACGGTAACTATATGGAAGATTTAGAACCTGCGGACATTAAAACCGATGACAGTGGTAATACAACAATGTCAAAACCACGTGTTAGCCGTCAATTAGAATTAGGTGTGCGTAAAAACTGGGGTGATGTCGTCACTTCACTCAACGTATTCCAAGTTCGTCGTGAAGGTTACTGGCGTGGTAACACAACAAGCGGTACGGACTTCGCTAATTCGGGTGCATCGGCTGGGGATTCCCAAGGTATCGAACGCAACCGTGGTATTGAGTTTAATATCTATGCGAACCTGTTAGATAAAACGGTGCGTCCAAGTTTAGGCATTATGTACTTACAATCTAAAGTGAAAGATTATCCAAACTATGCTGACAATTTGGTCGATGGTTATCAAGTGGCAAATCCACGTTGGGTGGGTAAAGCTGGCATTGAATGGGATACACCATTTATCCAAGGCTTAACCTTAAGCACCAATGTACAACACTTTGGTAAATCTTACCAAGATTCGCAAAAAACTTACGCTTTCCCATCATACACTTTAGTGGACGCAGGAGCGAAATACCATACCCAATTAGGTAATGGTCACGCTATCACCGTAAGAGCGCAAGTGGAAAACTTATTCAACAAAGCCTACTGGCAAGTCCAACGTGGTCAATACGACCGTAGCTTTGCGGTATTAGGTATGCCAAGAACCTATTGGACAACGGTTGAATACTCATTCTAATTTACATTTTGACTTATTCATAAGGGGCGGCTAAACTGCCCCTTTTGTTGTATTATCGGATATATTATGAACTGGCAAACAGAATTAAATAACAGTTTTACTTGGCTACTTTCTGCCCTCTGTTGGCTCAGTTTAGGGCTATTTTGTACCGCACTTTTATTGCGAAAAACGCCTTTTGGGCAAAAATTTTGGCTCATTACCCAGCCTTGCGTCAAAAATAGCCATCCACTTAAAACCCTTGGTTTGATACTGCTATTGTTGGTATTTATTCTATTAGAAGTCCGAATTAGTGTACTTAACTCTTTCTTTTACAATGGATTATACAGTTCATTACAAGACAAAAAAGCCGAGGCCTTTTGGTTCTTCGCATTGCTGAATGCCATGTTGGTCGGCTTTAAAATTATCCACTCTATTTTAAATTATTTGGTGCGTCAGGTGTTTGAGATTCGTTGGTTAGAAAAAATGAACGAACAAATGCTCAATCGCTGGCTACAAAATAAAAATTACTATCGAATTAAATACGAAAAAGACTTGCCCGATAATATCGATCAACGTATTGAACAAGATGCCAAAGAATTTATTACTGGCACCGTTGATTTACTGGATGGCGTTATCGGTTCACTCGTATCGATCATTGAATTTACCCTGATTTTGTGGGGATTATCGGGTCTATTGCCCCTGTTTGGTTTCGACATTCCTAAAGGTGCGGTGTTTTTTATCTACATTTTTATTATCATGGCGACCGCCCTTTCCGTGTGGATTGGTTATCCGTTAATTAAACTCAATTATGCCAAAGAAAAATATGCTGGGGACTATCGCTATTCGCTTATTCGAGTACGAGATAATGCGGAGAGTATTGCCTTTTATGACGGCGAAAAACAAGAACAAGCCCACTTAAAAACAAAATTTAATACGATTATTGAAAACCGTTGGGCAATCGTGCGTCGTATGTTAGGCTTAGACGGTTTTAATACTGGCGTCACTCAATTCGCCATGATTTTGCCCTTAATGTTGCAATCTCCCCGGTTTTTTGCAGGGCTTGCCACCTTGGGCGACATGCATCAAACCGTGCAAGCCTTTAACCGGTTAATGCGTGCATTGTCGTTTTTTCGTTTGTTTTACGAACAATTTACCTTATATCAAGCACGTTTAAACCGTTTATATGGTTTTATGTTTACCCTAGATGAACTGGATAATGAGCAAATTGTTCAACCAACGGAATGTGGCTTGGGCATTCGTTTACAAGATTTTGGCTTAAAAGATCAACAGGGCGAAGTCTTGTTACAACAGGTCAATTTAGAACTAAATGCCGGTGATGCGTTATTAATTCAAGGGCCGTCTGGGGCGGGCAAAACCACGTTATTAAAAGCTATTGCCGGAATTTATCCTTTTGAAACCTTTGGTTATTGTGAACGACCATGCAATGCCAATGTGCTATTTTTGCCACAACGCCCTTATATGCCACAAGGTACGTTACGTCAGGCAATTTGTTATCCGAATATCGATCCATACCATGCCGATTTGGAAAGCTATATGGAGAAATGCCGTTTGAGTAATTATATTCATGCGTTGGATCAAGAAAATGACTGGCAAGCTACCCTTTCCCCTGGGGAATTACAACGTGTGGCGTTTATTCGGATTTTCTTAACCAAGCCGAATATTGTGTTTTTAGATGAAACGACTTCTGCACTGGATGAGCCAACGGAATATATTCTTTATCGTAAAATTCGAGAAAAATTACCGAATATGATTGTGTTAAGTATTGGACATCGTGGTACACTACATCAGTTTCATAATAAGGTGTTTGATCTTGGGGTGTGTCGGATTTAATCGGGGTTTCGCCCGATGGGCGACTTACTTTTTCTTTGCGTCGCCAAAGAAAAAGTAAGCAAAAAGAAAGGCGACCCCGATTTTGCCTTGTTTCCTGAAAATTCATAAATTTTTTTAACGGAAAATGGCTGAACTCGCTACGCTCAGACAGCCGCCATTTTCCTAAAAATTTATGAATTTTCAGGCGGCAAAGACGGGGCCCTGTTTATTAGAGCGTTATTTTATTTAATTTGTAAATTTAAAAATATTTTTTATATTTGCACCGCACTTTCATTACGCTCGATCAAATTGGGGCCCCGTCTGAACCGCCTTTGCGTTTTGGTATTTTTAGCTAAATTTTGCATGTCTGAGCGTAGCGAGTTCAAAATTTAGCGTTAAAAAAATACCAAATAAGCAAAGATAAGCGGTGAAGTCGGGGTGTGCTTTTCTTTGCCTACTTTCTTTTGCACAAGCAAAAGAAAGTATGGTCGCCCAGTGGGGCGAAATCCACACCTAAACAGCAAAAAAAGTAGGTCGCCCTTTGGGCGAAACCCAATATTTATTTAACAAATTAACTAATAGGAAAATTTCATGACACAAACCTTTATCCCCGGCAAAGACGCTGCCCTTGAAGACAGTATTGCAAAATTTCAACAAAAATTAACCGCACTTGGTTTTAATATTGAAGAAGCCTCATGGCTTAATCCTGTACCTAATGTCTGGTCTGTGCATGTACGTGACAAAGATTGTCCACAATGTTTTGCCAATGGTAAAGGAGCAAGCAAAAAAGCGGCCTTGGCCTCCGCTCTAGGTGAATATTTTGAACGTCTTTCTACCAACTATTTCTTTGCGGATTATTATTTAGGACAAGACATTGCCAATGGCGATTTTGTTCACTACCCGACTGAAAAATGGTTTGAAATTGAAGATGAAGATCTGTTACCCGACGGGATTTTAGACGACTATTTACTCGGCTATTACGATCCCGAAGGAGAACTTACCCCTGAATTATTAGTGGATTTACAATCCGGTAATTATGATCGTGGGATTGTGGCCATGCCTTATGTGCGTCAATCGGATCAACAAACCGTATATATTCCACAAAGTATTATTGCTAATTTGTATGTCTCCAACGGAATGTCGGCTGGTAACACCAAAAACGAGGCTCGAGTGCAAGGTTTATCCGAAGTCTTTGAACGTTATGTCAAAAACCGTATTATCGCCGAGGCGATTAGCTTACCGAAAATTCCAGACAATGTGATCGCACAATATCCGAGCATTCAAGCAGCGATTGAAAAACTTGAACAAGAGGGATTTCCGATTTTAGCCTATGATGCGTCATTGGGGGGAAAATATCCGGTCATTTGTGTGATTTTATTGAATCCGAATAACGGCACTTGTTTTGCATCATTTGGTGCTCACCCTAATTTCCAAGTGGCTTTTGAGCGAACAGTGACAGAGCTTTTACAAGGTCGTAGTTTAAAAGATCTTGATGTGTTTACGCCACCGTCCTTTAATAATGATGATGTGGCAGAACACGCCAATTTAGAAACACACTTTATTGATTCCAGTGGCTTAATTTCATGGGATCTATTTAAACAACAAGCCGATTATCCGTTTGTACATTGGGATTTTTCAGGCACTACGGAACAAGAATATCATAATCTCATGTCTATCTTTAATGCCAACGGTAAAGAAGTCTATATCATGGATTACAATCACTTAGATGTGTATGCTTGTCGTATTATCGTGCCGTCAATGTCGGATATTTACCCTGCGGATGATTTGGTTTACGCCAATAATAATATGGGCATGGAATGGCGAGAAATCCTATTAGATTTACCGCACTTCCACCATGATGCAGAGACTTATCAAGAATTATTGGATGAATTAGACGATCAAGGCATTGATGATGCCACTCGTGTACGTGAATTTATCGGTATCGTGCCACCACCAAATTCAGGTTGGACGACCTTACGAGTAGGGGAATTAAAATCCATGCTTTATCTGGCATTAGGCGATTTAGAATTAGCCTTAGACTGGGCAAACTGGACATATAATATGAACAGCTCCGTTTTCACGCCAGAACGTGCCAACTACTATCGTTGTTTAATCAGTTCGATTGAATTATACCTAGACGAAACTCGTGATCCTGAACAATATCGTGAGGTGTTTGAGAAAATGTACGGCAAAAGTGCGGTGGATTTTGCTTGGTCTGCTGTTGATGGTGGTAATCCATTCTATGATTTATTAGCTGATGATGAACATTTGCAAAAATTTGAAGCACATCAAAAATTGTTAGCGGCTTATGCAAAATTGCAAAAAGCCAAACGTGAAAATTGGCAATAATAGGAAGTAAAAATGGCATTTAGTTCCTTATTTACCTTACTTGATGATATTGCTGCAGTCTTAGATGATGTCGCATTAATGACCAAAATGGCCGCCAAAAAAACGGTTGGCGTGATCAGTGATGATTTAACCCTCAATGCCACTCAAGTCAGTGGTAAAGATGTGGCGGCCAGTCGAGAATTGCCGATTGTGTGGGCGGTGGCAAAAGGATCCTTATGGAACAAAGCGATTTTAATTCCCCTTGCCTTATTGTTGGCCATTTATTTACCGTCTTTAATTAATATTCTATTAATGATCGGCGGTGCCTATTTGTGTTTTGAGGGGATGGAGAAGTTACTTCATACGTTCTTTGCGAAAAATCACGAAAATATAGACCGCACTTCAACGCTTTCTCAAAGCAATGAAAAAGAAAAAATCCGAGGCGCCATTAAAACCGATTTTATTCTGTCGGCAGAAATTATTATTATCGCCTTAGGTTCTATTCAAGAGGCCGATATATTAACCAAAATCTTAACCTTATTAGCGGTGGGCATCGGTATTACCTTTTTCGTCTATGGTTTGGTCGGGCTGATTGTTAAGCTCGATGATATTGGTTTATGGTTAATCAAAAAAGACAATATTGTTGCACAACAAATCGGTAAATTCTTACTGTTTTTTATGCCTTGGTTTATGAAATCCCTCTCGGTTATTGGGGTGATTGCCATGTTTTTAGTTGGTGGGGGAATTTTTGTGCATTATTTGCCCGTACTACATCATTTTATTGAAAGTTTGCAAATGAGCAGTCAGTTGTCTTGGTTAACTGAATTGGTAGTAGGCTTATTGATTGGTGCCATTTGTTGTATTGTTGTGCTCCCTTTAATGCACTTATTTAAGCGTTCATCCAGTTAAACAAATTGGCTAATAAAAAACCCTTTGCACATTGTCAAAGGGTTTTTTCTCTGTAAATCAATGTTTACATGGCAGAAACATTCAGTGTTGAACCACCGACAATACGCACTTTGCGCCCTACCGTCAGGCTCGCATCGTATTTTTGTACGACCACGATTTCATTACCGTCATCTTTCTTGATCACGAGCTCTAAAGAATCCACTTGAGACGCTTTTTCTTCGATTTTACTCCCAATCATGGCGCCAGCAATGGCGCCAACTGCACTTGCAACGCCTCGGCCTGTACCGCCACCGATGCCAGATCCTGCAATACCACCAAGCACACCGCCACCCACAGTACCAATCACACCTTGGTTATCTGCTTGAATTTTAACAGAACGTGCGGAAACAATAGTACCATAAGAAATTGAACGTGCTTCTTTGGATTGATTACCAGAATACACATCACCACTGTAAATGTCAGTATTAGCACAACCTGTCACGCCAATTGCGGTAAAAAGGGCTAACGCTAAGGTGATTTTTTTCATATTGATTTAACCTTTAAATTATAAAAAGATTCCTGTTCTTGATAACCAAGAACGAGATTCTGAACGAGATACGTTATCTACGCCATTGTCTGATACACGCACACAAGAACCCACGACAATATCAGAATTGTATTGTACAGTGACTGTTGTTTGCTGTGCGGTACTGTCCGCTTTGTTTGAGTCACAGTTATCTTGTGCAACCACTAATTTTAAGTTGTTACCTTCGTATTGTGTTGCTAACACGGTACCTTTATAAGAATTATCATCCGCATTATGATTTGCACAAGCAGATAATCCCATAGCAGCGAATACTGCTAATGCTAAGGTAATTTTTTTCATTCACTAAACCTCAATAATCGTTTTAATGTTATAGGGGTGAACCTTGATACACACTGGATTTTCACGTTTATCGGCAAAACTCACAGCAATAGAGGGATTCGGCAATTGCTCACCCTCGACTTTTGGTTCACTCACTTTGACATGTAGAGTTGTTAATTGGTTCCATAAAAATTTTTCTTCAAGACGACAAAGCCATTGTGAGATACTTTCCCCCTCATTAAATGGCATGACAATCTCAATATGTTCCCATGATTCCAAAGGATAACAGGTATTTTTAGGAAACGGTAATTCGACAATATCCACGGATTGCCCCAAAATGTGCAAAGGTGCATCTAACAGAATTAAATAAATGCGCCGCCCATTGACGATATTATCGCTTAAAATTGTACCGCACTTCGTCAATAACGCCAACCAATTTCTAGCATTATCTTCACTATTTACTCGAATCGCCACATGATCTATCTCATATTGAGCGAGATCAAGTTGCATGGCTTGGGCTAATTGATGAATTTGTTGTTGAAAATGCACAAAATCAGCCTCAGTGGCTAAATCTGAACAAGTGAATAAAGAAACTGTCATTCTTACGTCCTATTAATAAGCCTAAAATATCGTCAATCCATTATCATATCTCAATTATCGCTAAGAGAATATGAAAATTTCCCCTATAATACGCCTACTTGTCAAATGACCGAGATAAGGTTATATTGTCTGAAATTTTACTTTTTTAATTATTGGAGAACATAATGAACATTATTTTATTAGGCGCCCCTGGTGCTGGAAAAGGAACACAAGCGCAATTTATTATGAATAAATTCGGTATTCCACAAATTTCAACCGGTGATATGTTACGTGCCGCCATTAAAGCGGGAACAGATTTAGGTAAACAAGCCAAAACCTTAATGGACGCAGGGCAATTAGTCCCAGATGATTTAATTATTGCCTTGGTGAAAAACCGTGTGGCCCAAACCGATTGCGAAAACGGCTTTTTATTAGACGGTTTCCCACGCACTATTCCACAAGCAGACGCATTAAAAGCCGTCGGCATTCGCATTGATTATGTGTTGGAATTTGATGTACCAGATGAAGTGATCGTTGAACGTATGAGCGGTCGCCGAGTACACCAAGCCTCTGGCCGTAGCTATCATGTGGTTTACAACCCGCCGAAAGTGGAGGGTAAAGATGATGTGACGGGTGAAGATTTGATTATTCGTGCGGATGATAAACCTGAAACCGTGTTAGATCGCTTAAAAGTCTATCACAGTACGACTAAGCCGTTAGTGGATTATTATCAGGCTGAGGCGAAATCGAGTGATACGCAGTATTTTCGTTTAGATGGCACCCAAAAGGTGGAAGAAGTGAGTGCGGAATTAGATCGTATTTTGGCGTAATAAAAACGGGTTTCGCCGTTGGCGACCCTACTTTCTTTTACTTGTGTAAAAGAAAGTAGGCAAAGAAAAGCACACCCCGACTTCACCGCTTTTCTTGGCTTGGTTGAAATTTTCTTAACGGTAAAATCGCAACTCGCTACGCTCAGACAAGGCGATTTTACCTAAAAATTTCAACTCGCCAAGGCGGTTCAGACGGGGCCCCGTTTACGGGCGTAAAGATAAACCAGTATTATATCCAAAAATTACGCTCGTTTTTGCCATTTTGCTAAAAATTTATAGATTTTCAGGAAACAAAGACAGGGATTAAATTCAAGGAAATTCACTATGTTCAAACGTATTTCAGGTCCTCTTTATCCTTTATTTATTTTTTTCCTCACCAATTTGATTCTCTTATCGATCAGCCGTGTTGCCCTTGGTTTATGGCAAAGTGAACGTATTGGTGAACTGGGAAATTGGTTCCAACTCCTTTTAAACGGTGTGCGTATTGATATTTCTGCACTCTGTTGGCTTTTTGCTCCGCTGATTATTTTAAGCGTTTTATTCAGTGGCAAAGGAAAAGCGGGACAGGTTGTTCAGTCTATCGTCAAAATTGGTTTGGTGATTGAAAGCACGTTCTTTTTATTTATGGAATTTGCCACACCGGCCTTTATTAATACTTACGATCTCCGTCCTAATCGCCTCTTTGTTGAATACTTATCTAGCCCGAAAGAAGTGTTTACCATGCTGTGGAATGGGCATTTAAGTGCTTTAATTTCTGCCCCCATTTTAACCGCACTTTGTGCCTTTTTATTTTGGAAATTGGCTAATTATGCCTTTAAAAATGTGGCTTACCCGAAATGGCATGGGAATTTAATCACTCGCCCGTTGGTCTTTTTATTAATCGGTGGGATCACCTTTTTAGGCGCCAGATCGAGTTTACAACATCGTGGGATTAATCCCGCTATGGTGGCTTTTTCACCCGATCCCTTGGTGAATTCCTTGGTGTTGAGTTCTGGCTATTCCTTGCTGTTTGCGGTGCAACAAATGAAAGACGAGGGCAACGCAGCGGAAATCTACGGGAAAATGCCATTAGAAGAAGTGATTAGCACCTTAAAATCTGTACGCAACCGCCCAGATTCCGATTATATTTCAACCGAATTACCAACACTTACCCACAACCAAGCTACCTATCAAGGCAAACCGAAAAATCTCGTGATTATTTTGGAAGAAAGCCTTGGCGCACAATTTATTGGTACATTAGGGGGCAAACCTTTATCGCCGAAAATTGATGAACTCGCTAAACAAGGTTGGTTATTTGAAAATTTATATGCCACCGGTACCCGTTCTGTACGAGGTATTGAGGCCGTCACGGCGAGCTTTACGCCAACGCCTGCCCGTTCCGTGGTGAAATTACCCGGCAGTCAACAAGGCTTTTTCACCATTGCCGAACTGCTCAGCCAACAAGGTTATCATACCTCTTTCATCTATGGCGGTGAAAAACACTTCGATAATATGGCGAGCTTTTTCTATGGCAATGGTTTCCAACAAATTATTGATGAAAAAGACTACGTCAATCCCAATTTCACCGGCACTTGGGGCGTCAGTGATGAAGATTTGTTTGCGAAAGCCCATGAAACCTTTAGTCAATTACACCAACAAGGCAAACCGTTTTTTAGCTTAGTGTTCACTTCAAGCAATCACGATCCCTTTGAATTTCCAGCGGATAAAATTGAACTCTACGAACAACCGCAAGCCACAAGAAATAATGCGGCGAAATATGCCGATTTTGCCACGGGACAGTTCTTTGAATTAGCCCAAAAAGCGGATTATTGGAAAGATACGATTTTCTTGATTATCGCTGATCATGATTCTCGTGTGGGTGGTGCCGCCTTGGTGCCAATTCAACATTTCCATATTCCGGCATTGATTTTGGGTAAAGACATTGCTCCAAAACGTGACCCTCGTTTAGTCAGCCAAATTGACATGCCAACGACGCTCCTTTCATTAATTGGCGTCAGTGGCAATTATCCAATGCTCGGCTATGATCTCACCCAACCCGCAGATCCAAACCGTGCCTTAATGCAATATGATAAAACCTTTGGTTACATGCGTATGCAAAATGGCCAGTTAGAGGCGGCGATTTTACAACAAGGTAAACCGGCCGAAAGCTATGTTTATGCGAAAGACAGCGCCACTTTAACCCCAATCGCCAACAATGAAACAATGCAAAAACAAGCCTTAGCCTACTCGCTATGGGGAAGTTATGCCTATAAATTGCATCTTTATCGTTCGGCGGAAACGAAGAAATAATGACATCAGGCGCCCAACTCGGGCGCCTGATTTTTATCTTAAACCTTATTAATAATTAGACAGATTTTTCGCTTTCCACCAAAGAAAACACGACAAAACAGCTCACTAACAACACCAATGCCGTCACGGCGCCCTCCTCGCCTCGATAGCTACCTAATTGTTGATAAAGCAAATAAGGCAAGGAACTAAAATCTTGATTGCCGAATAAGGCAATCGCCGTGAAATCCCCCAAGGACAAGCAACTCGCCAACGCAAAGGCATATTTCACCGGCTGACGCAAGGCTTGCCATTCAATCCATTTGAACCGTTGCCAACCTGTCACGCCGAGCGATTGGCAAAGGCGTTCATAATAAATCAGGTTATGTGTCATCGGCACCGCCAAAATTCGCATAACAAAAGGCAAGGCGAGTACGGCATTACATAAAATAATTAATCCAAATAATTGTGCGGTGGAAAATTGCCATTCTTTCAACAACAAAAATAAACCGGTTGCCAACATTAACATGGGAACAGCGAGCATGACCAAAGTAATATTGATCACGCCATTAGAAAAACGAGATAAGCCAATCCATTGTAATCGACGTGAAGATAATAACAGCCCTACCGCCAACAATAAGGCCAATAACGCAGATAAAGGGGCAAGGGTGAACGAATAGCCCATGGCTAGCCATAAAGCAGATTGTTGCCAAACAGATAATATGGCAGGGGAAAATACCGCACGACACAAGGTATTCAGTAAAGGGAGTAACAAAAAAACTGAAAACAACAGCAATAAAAAAACGTGGCCGAATTTCACCGCACTTGATTGTTTCGCCACCCAATACTGAGATTGATCTAACTGTGTTTCGGTATTTCGCCCTAACAACGTGCTTAAGGCAAATAATACAAAAAAGCAAATGCCTTGCAACAAGGCAAATTGCGTGGCTTTGGCTAAATCAAAATCAAAAATAATCGCCTGATAAATCGCCACTTCTAAGGTGGTAAATTTCGGCCCACCACCTAACACTAACACAATAGCAAAGCTCGTGAAACACAACATAAAAATCAACACAACGGCCGGCAAAATAGACTGACGCAAATAAGGCCATTCCACCCAACGGATAAACGCCCATCTGCGAATGCCTAATTGCGCAGCTAATTGATGTTGTTGAATGGGAATCCCCTGATAGGCTTGCAAAAATAACCGCATGGCCAAGGGAATATTAAAAAACAAGTGGGCAATCAAAATGCCACTGAGTCCGTAAATATCTGGTCGCCATATCACACCGAGCCACGCACAAAATTGCGCTAACCAACCCGAGGCGCCGTAAACGCCCAATATCCCAAACACCGCCACCAAGGAGGGCAATACAAAGGTGAGCGAGAACAGACGTAACAGCGCCTTTTTTCCCCAGAATGGTTGATAGAAAAACGCCCGAGCCAACCAAGCGCCAAAGAATACCGATAACAATGCGGATAAGCCCGCTTGCCAGAAACTAAAAAAGAGGACTTGGCGAACATAACGTCCCTCGGTCACGGCTTGCCATAACTGTTGCCACACATGCCCCTGTGAACTTTCACGTCCGAAGTCAAACACCGCAAACAGGCTATTGGCGTATAAGCTGAATAACAGCCCAAACACCAGTAGCCCGCTCACATAATGTCGTCCTTTTAACTGGCGAAAGGTTTGTTTACCTTGCGCCCAAAAAGCGGACAGGTTTATTGACTTAAGACCGCTTGCCATTGTTCCGTCCAGCCTTTGATCGCCTGATCGGTCAAGTTATCAAAGGGTAAGGCTTTCACTTCAAATTGATGGGCTTTCAGTTGATCAAAGTGCGGTTCAATTTTCGCTGAACTGACGGAAAGCATGACATTTTTCGGAATTAACACCTTTTGTGCCTCGGCGCTCACCATAAAATCAATAAATTTATCGGCACATTGATTCGCAGGGCTGTTTGGCTTATCAATTTTCGCCACGGTATCCACTTGATACAATGCAGCATCACTGAATTCGGTGGCCATATATTGATCGGTTTTATCATGTAATTGGTGATAAATCGGCGACGTGCTGTGGCTAAAGACTACATCCGCCTCCCCTTTTAAAAATGCCCCATAGGTTTCCGTCCAACCTTTTCCGACCGTTACCGTATGTTTCGCCAAAGTTTTCCATGCTTGTTCCACTTGATCTGGCGGATAAACTTGATTTAACCAAACCAAAAACCCCCGTCCCATACTGCTGGTGCGAGGATCTTGATAGATTACCCGCAAATCTTGGCGTTCCACTAATTCTTTCAAGGTTTTCGGCGGGTTAGTCAGTTTATTTTTATCATAAATAAAGGCAAACTGGCCAAATTCATAGGGAATAAAGGTTTGATCTTGCCAAGCAAAAGGCAAGGAAAGTGCGGTTAAATCCACCGCAGTTTTGGCAAATAAACCGCTTTTCTGTGCGGCCTCTTGTTGGAAATTATCCAATCCAATCACCACATCAGCCGGCGTTTTTTTACCGTCCACACGTAAACGGTTAAACATGGTATTACGACTATCAAAGACTTTATAGATAACGGAACATTGCGGGTTGGCACTTTCAAAAAGCTGTTTGACTTCATTGCCGGGTCCCCAATCCGCCCCAAAGAACTCCTCGGTATAGACGGTCAGTGGTTGTAAAGACGCCAATACGCTAGTGGAAATGGCAGAAAGTGCGGTGAAAAAAGACAGTGTTTTTACTCTAGACATAAAAAATCCTTTAATGATGATTAAAGGAATTTAAGTGCGGTCAAAATAGACAATATTTTTTGACGTTTCCCAAATCCCTACGCTGATATTACTCGGTTCAGGTTCTACGGGTATTTTCTCAGCCTGATTAACCTGATGGTTAACTCTGCACCCCGATGAGAACAACATTAGTTTAATCGTTTTTATGCGACTTTGACAACTAACTTGCTCATAAAACATTAACTTTTTTGCCGAATTCGCAACACACCGTCAAATATCAATAACAAAATAGAAATAAATAAGCCCGCCATTAACAGGTAAGAATCACTTTCTAAACGTTCGCCAATTAAAAATGACACGGTAAACATGCTAAAGGGTTCGAGGTAACTCAATAAACCAAATAAATTCATTGGCAAGGATTGGCTCGCCAACACATACACGCCTAAAGCCACCGCACCGACAATGCCTAATACCGCTAACCAAACATAAATATATGGATTTTGCGACTGAATCCAACTCATATCTGCTTGGCTTGCCAAATAAATGGAAATGGGTAACAACAGAATCATTTCCATCACAAAGCTAGAAAAATGTAAAATATTAAAACGCCGGCGAATCACAAAATACAGCGGATATCCCAAACAAGCCAAGGCACTTTCCCATGAAAATGTGCCTGATAAAATAATTTTGCTTAACACCCCAATGGCTGCAAACAACACCGCATAGGCTTTGATTTTGGAAATCCGTTCTTTGTATAAAAAGCGCCCAATCAACACCATAATTAACGGCATTAATAAATACCCCATGGACACTTCAATGGCTCGGTTATTCACTGGCGCCCACAAGAACAACCACATTTGGATCCCCATATTGGCACTCGTGACCAATAACACTAACCATAAATGGGGTTGATTTTTGAGCTGAATCAGAAATTGCAAGAATACCTGATGTTGTTTAATTACATAAAGCATAACCAGTAAAAAAGGCAACGTGACCAAGGTGCGCCAACCCAATAACACATCGCCCGCCATAGGTTGTAACACCGTTGAAAGGTAATAAATAACGCCAAATAACAACGACGCTGTGACGGAAAAAATTACCCCTTTTATCATAATTTCGCCTTTTATGCCTTATTTCGTTAAATCTGTTCTAACTTCGCCAAATGCGCAATCAGCCATTTAATTCCTTGCCCTTGGAAAGCAATTTGTAACCTGGTATTGTTGTCCTCACCCTCAATATTAATAATGGTGCCTTGACCAAATTTGGCGTGACGCACTTTCTGCCCTTTTTGCCAACCGCTGCCATGTGGTGCAAAAAGACGGTTATTTTGCACCGCACTTTGCGTGGCGTGATCGTCCACTTTTTGCTGATTATAGGCTCTCGTCACCGTGCCACGTAAACGAATGGTTTGTAAACAGGCTTCTGGCAGTTCATTAATAAAACGAGAGGGAAGATGTTGTTCTTGAGTATTATATAAACGGCGACTTTCCGCATAGCAAATCGTCAATTTTTGCTTGGCTCGGGTAATTCCTACATAGGCCAAACGGCGTTCTTCTTCCAATCGTTCTAAATCAAATAAGGATTGTTTACTTGGGAAAATCCCCTCCTCAACGCCCACCATAAATACCCGTGGAAATTCCAAGCCTTTGGCGGAATGCAAGGTCATCATTTGTACGCAAGATTGGTGTGGACTGGCTTGCTCCTCACCGGCCTCTAAGGAGGCATGGGTTAAAAAGGCGGTGAGATCGGTCATGTCCTCCGCCTCCGCAGGCTTAATAAATTCACGGGTGGCGGACACCAATTCTTCCAAGTTTTCGATCCGCACTTCGCCTTTATCGCCTTTTTCTTCTTGGTACATTTTATACAAACCAGATTGCTTAATCACAAAATCTGTTTGCTCAAATAAAGGCATTTGGCTGGTATCTAATGCCAAGGCGTTAATTAATTCCACAAAACGCAACAACGCCGTGGCCGCTCGTCCTGCCAATTTGTTATCGGTGATCGCCACTTGGGTCGCTTGCCACAGGGTAATTTGACGTTCACGAGTAAGTTCACGCAAGGTTTCCAAGGTGCGCTCACCAATGCCACGGGTTGGCGTGTTAATCACACGTTCAAAGGCTGCATCATCATGTGGATTATTCACTAAGCGTAAATACGCCAAGGCATCTTTAATTTCTTGCCGCTCGAAGAATCGCATACCGCCATAAATACGATAAGGAATATCCGCTCGAATAAAGGCCTCCTCCAACACCCGAGACTGGCTGTTGCTGCGATATAACACGGCGCAATCATGTAATTGTCCGCCATCTTCTAGCCAGATTTTCACTTGCGCCGACACAAACAAGGCCTCATCTAATTCATTAAATGCCGCATAGATCCCGACGGGTTCCCCTTGCTCACCACTGGTCCACAGGTTCTTGCCTAACCGATTGCTATTGTTGGTAATTAATTGGTTCGCCGATTGTAAAATATTGCCCGTTGAACGGTAATTTTGTTCTAACCGAATGGTTTGTGCTTGATGAAAATCACGTAAAAAACGTTGAATATTCTCAATTTGCGCCCCACGCCAACCGTAAATAGATTGATCATCATCCCCCACAATCATCACCTGACCCGTTTTGCCTGCGAGTAATTTGATCCACGCATATTGAATCGTATTAGTGTCCTGAAATTCATCCACCAAAATTTGACTAAAACGGCGTTGATAACTTTGTAAAATCAACGGATTATGCGCAAATAATTCATAGGCTCGCAACAAAATTTCAGCAAAATCCACCAAACCAGAACGATCACAGGTTTCTTGATAGATCTGATAAATCCGCACCCATTCTTGCGTTTCTCGGTTGTGGCTGACTTCAATTTGATGGGGGCGTAATCCCTCGTCTTTTTGCTTATTAATAAACCAACAGGCCTGTTTCGGCGGGAAATTTTTCTCGTCATAGCCGTGTAATTTCAACAGCCGTTTAACCAAGCGCAGTTGATCTTCACTGTCTAAAATTTGGAAATCCTGTGGCAATTTGGCGTCGGCATAATGGGAACGCAATAAACGGTGGGCAATGCTATGAAACGTCCCCACCCACATGGAAAATAGATTACGTTGCGAATATTGCGCCAAAGTAGATTGGATTCGCTGACGCATTTCGGCAGCGGCTTTGTTGGTAAAGGTCACCGCCATAATGCTCCCCTCGGTAATATTTTCTACCGCAACCAACCAAGCCACACGGTGCGTTAACACACGGGTTTTACCACTACCCGCCCCCGCTAACACAAGATAATTCCCCAACGGGGCGGAAACTGCCTCACGTTGTTTATCATTTAATCCATCCAGTAATTCTGAAATATCTGCCATAACGATCACTTTTATCTGTTTTTATTTACAGTGCAGTATAGCGAGTTTTTTCACGGAAAACAATTAAAATTTTATGCTTTACAACAACAAAATTCGATCATATAGTAAGGCTCGTAGTTAGTCGGGGTGCGACCCTTTTTTAATGAGTCGCTGAGAAAATACCCGTGAACCTGATACAGTTAATGCTGACGTAGGAAACTAACGGACGGAACATCAATCATCTTTTTGTCCCATTCTTAGCCAAATTCCTGTTAGCTTATTTTAATCATCAACATTAAGGATAAGTTAATGCAAAACCCTATCAAAACCAGTCTAAAATACACCGCACTTTGTACTGCTTTAGTGGCAATGAACCCCCTTTCTCATGCTTATGCAGAGGGCAAACTCACGGTATATTGCAGTGTGCAAAATACCACTTGCGAAAAAGTGACCCAAGCCTTTGCTAAAAAGTACAATGTGGACGCTAAATTTATCCGTGATAGCACGGGAATTGTGCTAGGCAAAATCAAAGCAGAAAAGAAAAATCCACAAGCCGACGTGTGGTATGGCGGTACACTAGAGCCACATTTGCAAGCAGCCGATCAAGGTTTGCTCGAACCCTATCGTTCCCCTTTACAAGCGGATGTGATGCCTCAATTTCAACCGCTGATGACCAAACTAAATCATCATATTTCCATTGTCTATTTAATGGAATTAGCGATCGGGGTAAACACGGAAAAACTGGCTAAATTAGGCATTCAAGCACCCAAATGCTTTGCCGATTTGCTCGATCCCGCTTTTCACGATCAGGTGCAATATCCCGATCCTCGGGTGTCTGGCACGGGCTATTCCTTTTTAAGTACCTTAGTGCAACTTTGGGGCGAAGAAAAAGCCTTTGATTATTTCCAAAAACTGCACCGTAACGTGACACAATATACCAAAAGCGGTTTAGCCACCAATCGCCTCTCCACGGGCGAAGTCGCCGTAGACATTAGCTTTATGCACAGTTATGTGAGAGAAAAAGACAAAGGCGCCCCTGTAAAAGGGATTTTACCGTGCGAGGGGGCAGGTTATACGTTGGGGGCGGCGAGTATCATTAAAGGGGCCAGAAATCCTGATAACGCCAAATTATTTATTGATTGGGTGATGAGTCCAGAGGCTCAGGAAATTCCATGGCGACAAGGTGATTCTTATCAAATCCCCACCAATATTCACGCTCAACCGTCACCCAAAGCAAGCGATCCGACAAAATTAAAACTCATTGATATTGATTTTATTCGTTTTGGTTCGGATAAAGAAAGTAAACGCCTGTTAGAAAAATGGTTCGAAGTCACCAAAACCCAATCGGATACGCCAAAAAATTAATCGTATTTTAACCGCACTTCGCCGTGATAAATCGTGGCTCGCCCTGTTCGTGCAAAACCGATCAGGGTGAGATCGCAATCTTGCGCCATGTTTACCGCAAGATCGGTGCTAGCCGAAATCGCCACCAGCATTTCAATACCGCAAGTCACGGTTTTTTGCACCATTTCATAACTGGCCCGACTGGTCACTAACACCAAGCCTTGGGGTTTGCCAGTTTTGGCGTGCCAACCTAACAATTTATCCAATGCCACATGTCGCCCCACATCCTCCCGAATCGCCAACAACTTGCCTTGCGGATCGAAAAACGCCGCCGCATGGGTTGACCCCGTTTGTTTGCCTAACATTTGCGCCTGTTGAATTTGCGTTAAACAGTCGTCTAATCGGTGAATATCAAAGGTCAACGTGCGGTGTAATTTTGCCAATTTTTTGCTCACTTGGCTTAATTGTTCTGAACCGCAAATACCGCAGCCTGTTCTGCCTGTCAAGGTACGGCGGTGTTCTTTCAAACGCATAAAACAACGGCTCGCCAATTCAATATGCACCTCAATACCTTGGCAACTTTCCACTCTGTCCACGCCATAAATATCCGCCGGCTTGTCAATAATCCCCTCGGTTAAAGAAAACCCATAAGCAAAATCCTCCAGATCGCTCGGCGTACACATCATCACGGTGTGAGAAATGCCGTTATAGACTAGAGCGACAGGGGTTTCTACGGCTAAAAAGTCTGCTTGGGTTTGTATTGTTAATTCTCCCTCTGAGGATTTTCTCAAAGTATGAATCTGACGTTGTTGGTATGCGGGAAAAGCGTTTGTTTGAAACATAGATTCTGTAAAATTGACCATTTTTAGATGTAAAGATTCTACCGATTAATCAAAGAAACTGCAATGTTAATCCAATTTGTTATGTTGACCCTATCCAACAATTGAGAATAATTATTATTCTATTGATTTTAGAAAGAATTTAATGTCAATTTTGTGATCTGCATCAACATTATTCACATGCTAAATCTGGATTTTTTTCTACAATTATTGTATGCTATAAGGTGATTTTTAACTTTTTATTAACAACAAAAGCGAAAAACGATGTCAATCGTTTTATAAGATTTTCATTTTATTTCTACCTCTATTTCCAACTTTGTTGGATAAGGATTATCTATGCAGATATCAAGACGTAAGTTCTTTAAAGTCTGTGCAGGTGGTATGGCGGGAACGTCTGTGGCGGCATTAGGTTTAATGCCCGCAACGGCGTTGGCTGCGCCTCGTGAATATAAACTTTTACGAGCCAAAGAAACACGCCAATCCTGTACTTACTGTGCGGTCGGCTGTGGGATGCTGATGTACAGTCTTGGTGACGGTGCAATGAATGCCCGTGGTAAACTCACTCACGTCGAGGGCGACCCTGATCATCCAGTGAGCCGTGGGGCGTTATGTCCGAAAGGGGCGGGCGTACTCGACTATGTCAACAGTCCAAACCGCTTGCAATACCCTGAATACCGTGCGCCGGGTTCCGATAAATGGGAACGCATTTCGTGGCACGAGGCTATTCATAAAGTCGCTCGTTTACTCAAAGATGACCGTGATGCCAACTGGCAATCGGTCAACGAAGAAGGGACGCCAGTCAATCGTTGGACAACCACGGGGCTATTAGCCGCCTCAGCGGCCAGTAACGAAACCTGTATGCTGACCCATAAATTCGGGCGTGCATTGGGGATGTTAGTTTTAGACAACCAAGCGAGTACCTGACACGGACCAACGGTAGCAAGTCTTGCTCCAACATTTGGTCGCGGTGCCATGACAAATCACTGGGTTGACATTAAAAATGCAGATGTCGTTATCGTGATGGGCGGTAATGCCGCAGAGGCTCACCCTGTGGGTTTCCGCTGGGTCATTGAAGCCAAAAAACATAATAAAGCCAAATTAATGGTGGTGGATCCCCGATTTAACCGTACAGCAGCGGTAGCGGATTTCTATTCGCCTATTCGTTCAGGTACGGATATTACACTCTTATTAGGTGTCATTAAGTATTTGTTAGACAACGATAAAATTCAACACGAATACGTAAAACATTATACCAATGCCAGTTTCTTGATTAACGACGGTTTTGGTTTTGAAGATGGTCTATTCACTGGCTATGATGCTGAAAAACGTAGCTATGATAAATCCACGTGGTCCTATCAATTAGATGAAAACGGTCAACCGAAACGGGATATGACCTTACAACATCCACGTTGTGTCATCAATCTCTTGAAACAACACGTGCAACGTTACACCCCTGAAATGGTAGAACGTATTTGTGGTACCAAACAAAAAGCGTTCTATGAATTTGCTGAAACCATTGCCTCCACCGCCGCCCCTGATCGGGCAGCGTCGTTCTTGTATGCTTTAGGTTGGACACAACACACTGTCGGCACACAAAATATTCGTTCGATGGCCATGATCCAATTGTTATTAGGTAACATTGGCGTGTCTGGTGGTGGTGTCAATGCGTTACGTGGACACTCTAACGTACAAGGCTCTACGGATATGGGCTTGTTCCCAACCATGTTGCCGGGTTATATTCCGTTGCCAACAGAGAATGATGTGAGCCTTGAGGCGTTCTTGAAACGGATTACCCCAAAAGCTACCGTAGAGGGGCAGATGAACTACTGGCAAAACACACCGAAATTTATGGTGAGTATGCTCAAAGCGTTCTATGGGGATAACGCCACCAAAGACAATGAATTTGGTTATCACAATTTGCCAAAACAGTACAAAAAGAAACTGGATCACTTGCAATTTATTGATTTAATGGATCAAGGCAAAATCAACGGTTATATCTGTCAAGGTTATAATCCGTTAGCCTCTTATCCTGATAAAAATAAGATTTCAAGTGCGTTGCGAAAATTGAAATTCTTGATTATTTGTGACCCATTGGCGACAGACACCTCTGAGTTCTGGAATTTCCACGGTGAATTTAATGATGTGAATCCAGCGGATATTCAAACAGAAGTGATTCGTTTACCAACCATTTGTTTCGCCGAAGAAGATGGCTCCATTGCTAACTCTGGCCGTTGGTTACAATGGCACTGGAAAGCCGCCGAGCCACCAAAAGAGGCTAAACCGGATGTGGATATTTTATCTGAAATCCGTGAAGTGATGTTGGAAATGTATCATAAAGAGGGCGGTCCATCAGTGGAAACCATTGAGGCCATGACATGGAACTACGCTAATCCGCTTGAACCAAAAGCCGACGAACTGGCCAAAGAAAACAATGGTTATGCGTTGGAAGATCTGTATGACGCACAAGGTAATTTGATTGCGAAAAAAGGCGATCTGTTATCCAGTTTTGCCCAATTACGTGATGATGGCTCAACGTCGTCCGTGATTTGGATTTATACGGGTCAATGGACACCAAAAGGCAATATGATGGCCAATCGGGATAATAGCGACCCATCAGGCTTAGGTAACACCCTTGGTTGGGCGTTTGCTTGGCCGTTGAACCGCCGTATTGTGTATAACCGTGCGTCGGCTGACTTAGCAGGCAATCCATGGAATCCAAAACGTCAGTTAGTGAAATGGAACGGTAAAAACTGGAACTATGTGGATATTGCCGACTTCGGTACGGCACCGCCAAATAGCAATGTGACGCCATTTATTATGCAACCAGAGGGTGTGAGCCGTTTATTCTCGTTGGATAAAATTGTAGAGGGGCCATTCCCTGAACATTACGAACCGATTGAAACGCCGATCGGCACCAATCCATTGCATCCAAATGTGGTGTCTAACCCTGTGGCACGAATTTTGGAAAATGATAAAGCCAGTTTCGGTCATTCTGATGAATTCCCTTATGTAGGCACCACTTATCGTTTAACCGAGCATTTCCACTTCTGGACCAAACAATCCATGTTAAATATGATTGCTCAACCAGAGCCGTTTGTGGAAATCAGTGAAGACTTGGCGGCTGAAAAAGGCTTGAAACAAGGCGACACCGTGAAAGTAAGCTCGAAACGTGGTTTTATCAAAACCAAAGTCGTGGTGACCAAACGAGTTAAATCCCTTGATGTAGATGGCAAAAAAATCCATACCGTGGGGATTCCAATTCATGGTGGTTTCTCCACCGTGGGTAAAAAATCGTTCTTGGTGAACACCTTAACGAGCCGTGTCGGTGATGCCAACACCCAAACGCCAGAATATAAAACATTCTTGGTTAACATTGAAAAAGTATCGGAGGCCGCATAATGACAGTACAAGAACAAAGCATTGTTAAAAGCTCAGCAACTTCTTTTGTGACTCCCCCGCCGCATGCTCGTTCGCATGTGGTGGAAGTAGCAAAACTGATTGATGTCACCACCTGTATTGGCTGTAAAGCCTGTCAGGTGGGCTGTTCAGAATGGAACGATATTCGTACTGCACCACAAGAATGTGTCGGGATTTACGACAACCCTATCGATCTGGATGCGGAACAATGGACGGTAATGCGATTCCAAGAAGTGGAGGAAAATGATCGTCTAGAATGGTTGATCCGCAAAGACGGTTGTATGCACTGTACCGAACCGGGCTGTTTAAAAGCCTGTCCATCACCGGGGGCGATTATTAAATACGCTAACGGTATTGTGGATTTCCAATCAGATAAATGTATTGGTTGTGGTTATTGTATTGCAGGCTGTCCGTTCAACATTCCACGGATGAATCCAAAAGACAATCGTGTTTATAAATGCACCCTTTGCGTGGATCGGGTCAATGTGGGACAAGAACCGGCTTGCGTAAAAACCTGCCCAACCGGTGCAATTCGTTTTGGTTCGAAAGAAGACATGTTGCATTATGGCGAAGAACGTGTGAAAGAACTCAAAACACGTGGCTACGAAAATGCCGGCATTTACGATCCTGAGGGCGTGGGTGGCACGCATGTTATTTATGTTTTACATCATGCGGATAAACCTGAACTGTATTCTGGCTTGCCAAAAAATCCAAGCGTGGATCTTTCTGTGGAAATCTGGAAAGACTTGCTCAAACCTGCCGCAGCCGTGGCAATGGGTGGTTTATTACTCGCCGAAGTCGCTCACTATGTAAGCGTTGGACCAAACGTGGAAGAAGATGTTCATGATCATTTTGAAAAATTTGAACAAGAAGATCGTGAAATCGCCGAACGTAAGGCCCAGAAAAAACGAGAAAAAGAAGAACAGAAAGCCAAGAAACAGCAAGAAAAACTGGCGAAAAAAGCCAACAAGGGGGATAAATAATGAGTGAACATGAAAAACTGACGGAAATTACGCAAGATACACGTATTATTCGTCATAAAGCCCCTGCTCGTGTGGCACATTGGCTGTTGGTGATTTGCTTTTTCACCACCGGCTTATCAGGTTTGGCCTTTTTCTTCCCTGACTTTGCGTGGCTAACTTACATTCTCGGTACGCCTGCCATTGCTCGTGCGGTACACCCATTCACGGGCATTTTAATGTTTGTCGCCTTTATTATTATGGTGCTGACTTATTGGCATCATAATATTCCAGAGAAAAATGATATTCGCTGGTTAAAGGGCACCAAACAGGTATTACTCGGTCATGAGCATGATGTGGCTTACAACGGCAAATACAATCTCGGCCAAAAAATGTTATTCTGGACCTTGATTTTAGCCATGTTTACCTTGCTTGCAACAGGGATTATTATGTGGCGTCAATACTTCAGTCATAACTTCTCGATTCCGGTAATTCGTATTGCGATCCTGCTCCACTCTGCCAGTGCCTTTGCCTTGTTTACAGGGATTATGGTACACATGTATATGGCGTTTTGGGTGAAAGGATCCATTCGTGGTATGGTCGAGGGGTGGGTCACCGTACGCTGGGCGAAAAAACACCACCCGAAATGGTTTAAGGAAGAAGTGTTACCAGAGCTTGAAAAAGAAGTGGCGGAGAATAAAAAAGCTGCTCAAGTGGCTGAGTAAGCCGATTACTTCTCCCCCAAAAAAGTCCCCTCTCCCCTTGGGAGAGGGTTAGGGTGAGGGTAAAACAAAACCGAAGATTAAGATAACCCTCACCCCAGCCCTCTCCCAGAGGGAGAGGGGGTATAAATTACTTCAAAAGTGCGGTAGAATTAACCGCACTTTTTTACATAAAAAGAAACCCGATTAACGAGAACATTATGGCAATCCGAATACTCCCAGAAAATGAAATCAAACAAATAGCAAGTTCCTTTCAACAGCCACCTTTGCTGTTTGCCAACACTAAAAATATCTACGAACGCCGAGCTAAGCGCTTACGTGATTTAGCTCAAGATCATCCGTTCGCTGATTATCTTGAATTTGCGGCCAAAATTGTGGATGCACAACTATTAATTTTACAAGAAAATCCACTCACCAAACCCGCTGAAATCACCGCTGACATTCAGCCATTAAACGTAAAAACTTGGCAACGTAGTCTACAATGGCGTGATTATTTAACCGCACTATTAAGCGAAATCAAACCAGAGGCCAACGAACAAATGCTAGGCACTATCGACAGCCTAGAAAAAGCCGCCACGGAAGAAATCGAACAGTTGGCCGATAAATTACTGGCACAAGATTATGCCCAAGTCAGTAGCGATAAAGCCGTGTTTATTTGGGCTGCATTATCGCTGTATTGGTTACAACTCACCCAATATCTGTCACACAATACACAACAAGAAAGTAGCGAGGGCTTGCACTACTGCCCAGTTTGTCAATCTGCCCCCGTGTCTAGCATTATTCACTTCGGCACCGAACAAGCCTTACGCTATTTGCACTGTTCCCTATGCGAAAGCGAATGGAACGTGGTGAGAGCCAAATGCACCAACTGCGACCAATCCAAAGAATTGGAATATTGGATGCTCGACAAAGATCAATCTGCGGTACGCACTGAAAGTTGCGGTGGTTGCCATAGCTATTTGAAAATCCTGTATCAAGAAAAAGACCCTTATGTGGAAGCCGTCGCCGACGATCTCGCCAGTATTTTCTTAGATATTGAAATGGAAGAAAAAGGCTTTGCCCGTAGCGGGGTAAATCCGTTTATGTTCCCCGCAGAATAGATTTAATTTTACACTTTAAGGATAACAACATGACATACAAAGTAATCGCCTTTGATTTAGACGGCACCTTGCTCAATACCAAAGGGCAAATTTTAGACAGTAGCAAACAAGCCATTGCGGCGGCTCGAGCCAAAGGCGTAAAAGTGGTGATTGTGACGGGACGCCATCACACCGCCGTCAAACCTTATTACCATGAATTACAATTAGACACCCCGATTGTTTGCTGTAACGGGACTTACATTTATCACCCCGCCACAGACGAAGTAGAATTGGCTAATCCGCTTTCTGCTCGCCAATGTGAAACTGTGTTAAAAATTGCGGAGCAACATCATTTGGATTTATTGATGTACAGCCGTGATGCCATGAATTACGAAAAATTGAATGATCACATGACCAAATTTACCCAATGGGCGGCAAGTTGTCCTGAGCATGTGCGTCCAAATGTGCGTCAAGTGAGCGATTTTGCGGAAATTTTCCATCATCCAAAAGAACAAATCTGGAAATTTGTGATCAGCTCGCCAAATCGTGCGGATATGGAAAGTGCGGTGCAAAATTTGCCGGTTTCTGAATTTAGTTGCGAATGGTCTTGGATTGACCGTGTGGATATTGCGAATAATGGCAATAGCAAGGGCGGAAAATTGTTAGATTTACTCAAACAATGGCAAGTGGATCCGCAAGAAGTGATTGCCTTTGGCGATAACCACAATGACACCAGTATGCTCACCGCTGTCGGTTATGGCGTGGCTATGGGCAATGCGGAGCAAGAAGTCAAAGATCAAGCAAAATTTGTGACGACGGCGAATGATGAAAATGGTATTGCCGACCTGTTGGCAAAATTACTGTAATCTCACTGCGTATGGCACAAACTAAAACTTGTGCCATACAAATAAAACTTGTCCTTTTCTATTCCGTCTAATATGCTAAAATCCGCATTGTTTACTTTTTATTTTACTCGAGTGATTTTATGCTACCCCGTTTGAAAGATATTCCTCAGATCAATCCCCTTGTCGTCGACTATTTGAATGATTTACGGCGACAAGCCTTTGAGGGAGATGTGGCCTCTCATTATGCGGATCGTTTAAGCCTTGCCACCGATAACAGTGTTTATCAACTGTTACCGCAAGCCATTTTATTTCCGAAATCCGTGACAGATGTGGTGCGTTTAACCAAGTTAGCGCAACAAGAAAAATACCAAACGCTGACATTCACGCCTCGTGGTGGCGGAACGGGAACCAACGGGCAATCACTGAATAACAATATCATTGTGGATCTTTCTCGTCACATGACGGGGATTTTAGAACTCAACGTGGAACAGCGTTGGGTACGAGTGCAAGCGGGCGTGGTGAAAGATCAGCTTAACCAATATCTTAAACCGCACGGCTTATTTTTTGCGCCAGAACTCTCCACCAGTAACCGAGCCACGCTCGGCGGTATGATTAACACCGACGCCTCAGGACAAGGATCCTTGCAATATGGCAAAACCTCCGATCATGTGTTGGGCTTGCGTGCGGTGTTGATGAATGGTGAAATTTTAGACACAACTGCTGTAAAAACCGAGGGATTTTCTGATCATTTGCCTGACACTTTGTCGGCCCAAGGTCGTCATTTACATCAAGAAATTTTTACCCGTTGCCAAGCCAAACGGCAAGCTATTTTGCATGATTTGCCGCAATTAAACCGTTTTTTAACCGGTTATGATCTGAAAAATGTCTTTAATGATGACGAAAGCGAATTTAATTTAACCCGAATTTTAACCGGCTCCGAGGGCTCTTTGGCGTTTATTTGTGAGGCGGTGTTAGATCTCACGCCAATTCCCCAATATCGCACCCTGATTAATGTGAAATATCGTTCCTTTAATTCTGCCTTACGGAATGCCCCGTTTATGGTGCAAGCCAATGCGTTGTCGGTGGAAACCGTGGACAGTAAAGTGTTAGGCTTGGCAAAAGAAGATATTGTGTGGCATTCGGTTAAAGATTTGCTCAAGGAAGAGGAAGATAATCCAATTTTAGGTTTGAATATCGTGGAATATGCGGGCAATAATCAGGTAAAAATTCAGCAATTTGTCACCGCACTTTGTGAACAATTAGACCACAAAATCGCCCATCAACAAGACGATATTATCGGTTATCAAGTCACCCATGATTTGACCTCCATTGAGCGCATTTATGCTATGCGCAAAAAAGCGGTGGGCTTGCTTGGCAATGCCAAAGGTTGGGCTAAACCCATTCCTTTTGTGGAAGATACCTGTGTGCCACCGGAAAATTTAGCCGATTATATTTTAGAATTTCGTGCGTTGCTTGATAGCCACAATTTACAATATGGCATGTTTGGCCATGTGGATGCGGGCGTTTTACATGTGCGTCCCGCCTTGGATTTAACGGATATTGAGCAAGTGAAATTGTTCAAACAAATTTCCGATCAAGTAGCCGACATGACCCGAAAATACGGCGGGTTAATTTGGGGCGAACACGGCAAGGGCATTCGTTCTTACTATGGTGAGAAATTTTTTACCCCTGAACTGTGGCAAGAATTGCGTTATGTGAAAACCTTATTTGACCCCCAAAATCGGTTAAACCCCGGTAAAATTTGCATGCCGTTAGACTGTACGGACAAGCTGTATGGTTTGCTTTCGCCAATGCGTGCCGATCAAGATCGACAAATTCCAATTAAAATGCGGGAAGAATTTAAAGGCGCCATGAATTGTAATGGCAACGGATTGTGCTTTAATTTTGATGTACATAGCGTGATGTGTCCGTCCATGAAAGTGAGCAAAAATCGGGTGTTTTCGCCGAAAGGGCGGGCAGCAATGGTGCGTGAATGGTTGCGTTTAATGGCAAATGAACAGGTTCAACCGGAGCAATTAGAATTCAAAAAATCGTCCATTAAACTGGCCGAATTTGTGCAAAAAATCCGCCATTCTTTCAAGCAAAAACAGGAATATGATTTTTCCCACGAAGTCAAATTTGCCATGGATACCTGTTTGGCGTGCAAAGCCTGCGCTAGCCAATGCCCAATTAAAATTGACGTGCCAAGTTTCCGTGCCAAATTCTTCTATTTTTATCATCAACGCTATTTGCGCCCCGCTAAAGATTATGTGGTGGCGAATTTAGAAATTGCCGCCCCTTATATGGCGAAAGCGCCGCAATTTTTTAATTTTTTCACCCAATTAAAACCGGTGCAAAAAATGGTGGAAAAAACCTTAGGCATGGTGGATTTACCACTGTTATCACAACCGAATTTACAACAACAATTAGTGGAAATTGGCTATCAGGGGAAAACCTTGGAACAGTTGGAAAACCTATCCGAGGTTGCCAAAGCCAATATGTTGTTGATCGTACAGGATCCTTATACCTCTTATTATGATGCCAAAGTGGTACGTGATTTTGTCGCTTTGTGCCAAAAACTTGGCTATCAGGCAATTTTGTTACCTTTTAAACCGAATGGCAAAGCGCAACATATCAAAGGCTTTTTAGGGCAATTTGCTCGCACTGCCAAACATCAAGCTGACTTTTTAAATCGTGTGGCAAAATTAGGCATGCCGTTGGTGGGCGTGGATCCCGCCATTGTGCTGTCCTATCGGGACGAATATAAGGAAACCTTAGGCGAAGATCGAGGGGAATTTCAAGTTATCACCGCTCACGAGTGGCTAATGTCACAACTGCATTCCACCCAGATTGAAAGTGCGGTGAAAAAATTGCAAGATTTTCACCGCAGTTTAAAGCCAGAAACCACAAAAGAAAATTGGCAATTATTTGCGCATTGTACCGAATCCACGTTAATGCCAACCAGTCCGCAACAATGGCAACAAATTTTTGCGGCCTTTGGTGAAACCTTGCAAGTGCAAAATGTCGGTTGTTGTGGCATGGCTGGCGTATTCGGCCATGATGTGAATAATCAAGCCATGTCAAAAGCTATTTATCAGCAATCTTGGCAAACGAAATTACAAGGCAAAAATCCAGAACGCTGTTTAGCCACGGGTTATTCTTGCCGTAGCCAAGTGAATCGTTTTGACCATTTTAAGCCAAAACACCCCGTTCAAGCATTATTAACGTTATTTAATTAGGAAAATTATGAGTATTTGGAAACGTGAATTTACCCTTGATGATCTCAATCAAGCCTGTATCAACTGTGCTGTTCAACATTTAGGCATTGAATTTAGTGCCAAAGGCGAAGATTGGCTTGAAGCCCGTATGCCCGTCAATGAAAAAACCATGCAACCCGTCGGAATTTTACATGGTGGGATTTCCGCCGCCCTCGCCGAAACCGTGGGATCGGCAGCGGGACATTGTTGCACAGAAAACCAACAAGCTGTGGTGGGGGCAGAAATCAATGCCAGCCATTTACGCCCTGTGTATAAAGGCGAAACCGTCACGGCACGGGCTACCGCAGTAAAAATTGGCCGTACCTTACAGATTTGGCAAATTGATATTCGCAATGAAGAACATAAACTCTGTTGCGTTTCTCGTTTAACCCTTTCGGTGATCCATAATGAATAAAAAAGTCGGTGTATTACTCGCCAATCTCGGCACGCCTGACGCCCCCACAGCGCAAGCGATCAAACCCTATTTACGCCAGTTCTTAAGTGATCCTCGTGTAGTGGATTTACCCAAATGGCGTTGGTGGCCTATTTTAAATGGCCTCATTCTCCCGAAACGATCTAAGCGTGTTGCCAAAAACTATCAAGCCGTATGGACAGCGCAAGGTTCTCCCCTACTGGCTACTAGCTTACAACAAAAACAGGCGTTGCAAGATTATTTTACGGATAAAAATCAAAATATTATCGTTGAACTTGGCATGACCTACGGCAATCCAAGCATGCAAAGTGCGGTGCAAAATTTGTTAGATTTACAGGTGGAAAAAATCATTGTGTTACCGCTGTATCCGCAATACAGCAGCACCACCACGGCCTCTGTATTGGACGCCTTTGCGCAAGCCCTAAAAAGCCAACGCCATATTGTGCCGTTTGAATTTATTCACTCTTATCATTTAGATGAACATTATATTAACGCTCTCGCCAACAGTATTCGAGCACAAATGCAAGAGGATGACTTTTTGCTGTTTTCTTATCATGGCATTCCCGTTCGCTATGAACAGCGAGGTGATTATTACCCTGAACATTGTCGCCAAACCACCTTGGCCGTGGTGGATAAATTAGGACTGGTGGAAACCCAATGGAACATGACGTTCCAATCTCGTTTTGGTAAAGAAGAATGGTTACAACCCTACACAGATGAATTTATGCAAACCGCAGCCAAAAATGGCATTGAAAAACTGGCCGTCATTTGCCCTGGTTTTTCAGCAGATTGTTTAGAAACCTTAGAAGAAATTGACCAAGAAAACCGAGGCTATTTCTTGGAAAACGGGGGCAAACGCTATCAATATATTCCCGCCTTAAATGCCAGCAAGGCACATATTGAAATGATGGCAAATTTGGTGAACAGTCGTTTAGCGCGTGATTAGTGATGAAAAAGATATTGAAAATTTATTTCATGTGATGAATGTGGTGGCAAATTTGGTGCAGAATTTGGAAGAAAAAAAGGAACAGGCTAAAAAGCAACAGCAGGAAATTAAAACTGGTCAGCAGTTTAATTTGCAACAGTTGAATATGTTGAAAGGGTTTGAATTAGTTCAATATGTAATTCAGCATTTAACAGAGCCTAGTGAATGGAAGAAAGTTGATGTAGAAACACAAATTTTGTTATAGGCTCAAATTATTGCTTTTTACTTTTTAAAAAGATTCGAGCCTATAATAAATTATTGCCTTTTTTAGTTATATTCCATATTGAGTAATTTTAATATAATTATTCATAATTTCTAAGGTTCTATGTTTTTCTGCTGAACCTGTTTTAAATAACTTCTGATTTTCTGGACTGACTTTGAATTTATCAAAAATAGAGATTATTTTTTTATCTATGTCAATTAAGTCATTTATTATGCTATTATTATAGAATTTATTATTTAAAATTTGTTCTAAGTAATCACCTCTAACTTTTAATAGTTCTTCAAGTTGAGAATAATTTTTTATAGCATGTAAATTATCTTCTAGTGCAAAATTAAAGTTTTCAATTTTTTTTGTAAATTCCTTAATTCCGATCAATTCATTAGAATTTAATGGTTTAATTAAATCTTTGTAAGTGTAAGTTTTTCCCCTGAATGTACTTTTTATATTTTTCATTTCTTGAGTAACTTCACCATATTTAAATAGTTTGCTGCCATCAGGTGTGCAATATGACTCTTTTGGAAGGTACAGATCATTACAACCATAAGCAAAAACATTTTGTGAAATTAAAAATAAAGAACCACAAATTAAACCTAATTTAATTTTATTACTGAGCATATTAAACTCCTTTTTTATTATATTTATTTTTTATTTTGATGTTACCGTAGATAAAAATAAATACAATAGTTTTTTAGAAAATAGTTGATGTTTTTTAAATAGGTTTATATTTAAATAATCATCAAGGTTATCAACACATTGGTAAAATAGCGATAACCGTTCTTTTACAGAATACGGCGAGATTGGGTGTAGGTTCTGGCCCAATAATTTTCACTTAATGAACTTATGATGACCCCCTGACTCGTACTGGCGTGCATAAAGCGCCCATTTCCCATATAAACCCCCACATGACGATTTTTACGGAAAAACACTAAATCCCCTTTCTTTAATTCGTTCTTTTGAATTCGCTTGCCTAAATATTGCTGTTCAGAAGTTGAGCGTGGCAACGTCATACCAAAGGCTATGGCAAAGGTTTTTTGCATAAACGCAGAACAATCGATACCACGTGATCCCGTACCACCTAAACGATAGCGAGTTCCCGCCCATTGGTTGTAAACGGATTCTAGATTTTTATATTGTGCGGGCGAATGAGATGAACTCGTCAACACATTCAAATTGGGTTTATTGGTTTTCAAGCCCACAATTAAATGGGTCAATTCAGCATCGTCTGATTGACTAACCGCCTTGGCCTGTGGCCTCGAACTCGTTGAGCAAGCCGTCAACATCAGCAAGCTGACTAACATTAATATCTTCTTTAACATAATTATCTATTCAAAATCAAAAACATCTTGAATACTACCCGATTATATTCATAATAGCCAGACTTTATTCATGATTTATGCAAATTTTACGGTAAATTTCTCATTTTTATTCAAGTTATGGCCTAAACAAAAAAGAAAAATCTAAAAAAAATCACCGCACTTTAAAAAAGTGCGGTGCCTATTTTATTATTTTTTAGCGCAAAACATTATTTTTTCTTCGCTTTTGCATTTGGTAAGTCAGTAATTGATCCCTCAAAGACTTCCGCCGCTAAACCAACAGATTCATGTAAAGTTGGGTGAGCATGAATGGTTAACGCAATGTCTTCCGCATCACAACCCATTTCAATGGCTAAACCGATTTCACCTAACAATTCACCGGCGTTGGTGCCGACAATGGCGCCCCCTAAAATACGGTGGCTGTCTTTATCGAAAATCAACTTGGTCATACCATCTGCACAGTCAGAGGCAATCGCACGACCAGACGCCGCCCATGGGAAGTTGGCCACTTCGTAGTTCAGATTTTCCGCTTTACATTCTTTTTCGGTTTTACCGACCCAAGCCACTTCTGGCTCAGTATAAGCAATAGATGGAATCACTTTCGGATCGAAGTAATGTTTTTTGCCTGCAATCACTTCGGCTGCCACATGTCCCTCGTGAACACCTTTATGCGCTAACATTGGTTGACCCACGACGTCACCAATCGCATAAATATGTGGCACGTTAGTACGCATTTGTTTGTCGGTGCGAATGAAACCACGTTCATCTACTTCGATACCTGCTTTTTCGGCCTCGATTAATTTACCGTTTGGCGTACGACCAATCGCCACTAACACGGCGTCATACACACGAGTTTCGTTGGCGCCTTTGCCCTCCATGGAAACGTGAATACCATCTGCTTTGGCTTCCACGGCCGTCACTTTGGTTTCAAGTAACAGGTTGAATTTTTTCTCAATGCGTTTGGTGTAGATTTTCACAATGTCTTTATCTGCGGCAGGGATCACTTGATCAAACATTTCCACCACATCAATTTGTGAACCTAACGAACTGTACACGGTCCCCATTTCTAAACCGATAATACCACCACCCATGACAAGCAAACGTTTTGGCACTTCACGTAATGCAAGGGCATCTGTGGAATCCCAAACACGTGGATCTTCATGTGGAATAAACGGTAATTGAATTGGGCGTGAACCCACGGCAATAATCGCATTATCAAATTTGATTGTGGTTGGGTTGCCCTCACGGTCTTTCGCCTCTAACGTGTGGCTATCGACAAATCTTGCCCAACCCTCAACAACGTTCACTTTACGCATTTTGGCCATGCCCGCTAAACCGCCCGTTAAGCGGCTAACCACACCGTCTTTACCGGCACGCACTTGGTCTAAATCAATGGTCGGTTCGCCAAAAGAAACCCCATGATGTTCAACATGTTTCGCATCTTCGATCACTTTGGCAACGTGTAATAAGGCTTTAGATGGAATACAACCCACGTTCAAACAAACCCCACCTAAAGTGGAATAACGTTCAACAAGCACGGTTTCTAAACCTAAGTCTGCACAACGGAAAGCCGCTGAATAACCCGCAGGACCCGCACCTAATACGACGACTTGTGTTTTAATTTCTTTACTCATGTGTTCTCCTTGTATAAAAGTGCGGTGAAAAAATACCGCACTTTTGTATACCGTTAATTACATTGCCAAACGGCGTAAGTCTGCTAATACACCACCAATAAAGCTAATAAATCTCGCTCCATCGGCACCATCAATCACACGGTGATCGAAAGATAAAGATAAAGGTAACATCAAGCGTGGAGCAAATTCTTTACCGTTCCACACTGGTGCCATTTCAGATTTAGATACCCCTAAAATCGCCACTTCAGGTGCATTGACAATCGGTGCGAAGTGCGTGGTACCCAAGCCACCAATACTGGAAATAGTGAAACAGCCACCTTGCATATCCGAGGCAGTTAATTTACCTGCACGGGCTTTTTTGGACACTTCCATCAATTCACGGGAAAGCTCGATAATGCCTTTTTTGTTCACATCTTTGAACACTGGCACCACTAAACCGTTTGGTGTGTCCACGGCCACGCCGATATTGACATATTTTTTCAAGGTTAAGCGTTGACCATCTTCAGAAATGGAGCTGTTAAAGCGAGGGAATGCCTCCAAGGCTTTGGCAGCGGCTTTCATGATAAATACCACTGGAGTGATTTTCACGTCGAGTTTTTGTTTTTCCGCTAATTTGTTTTGTTCTTTACGGAAATCTTCTAAATCCGTAATATCCGCACGGTCGAAGTGTGTCACATGTGGAATCATCACCCAGTTACGGTGTAAGTTCGCACCAGAAATCTTGTTGATACGTGTTAACTCAACTTCTTCCACTTCACCAAATTTGCTGAAATCTACTTTCGGCCATGGTAACAAGCCTAAACCGGCACCATTAGCGGCACCTGAATTTGCTGACGCACCACTTTCAAGGGCTGCAATCGCTGCTTTCACGTAGGCTTGAACGTCCTCTTTTAAGATACGACCTTTACGACCTGTGCCTTTCACTTTATCAAGGTTCACGCCAAATTCACGGGCTAAACGACGAACCACTGGCGTTGCATGTGCAAAGGTGCTACTTGCTGTCACGCTATCTTGATTGACAGGTGCAAGAGATTGTGCAGGGGTGGCAGGCGCAGATTGTGGCGCACTTGGTGCTGGCGCTGCTGCTTGTGCAACGGGTGCAGGTGCGGCACCCGCCACTTCAAATTTCATAATTAATGAACCCGTTGAGACTTTATCGCCTGATTTCACTAAAATTTCTTTCACTACACCGGCAAACGGTGCAGGCACTTCCATTGAGGCTTTATCGCCCTCAACGGTAATTAAAGATTGTTCTTCGCTGATACTGTCGCCGACATTGACCATAATTTCAGTCACGTTAACTTCATCAGAACCGATATCTGGGACATTAACCTCTTTCACGGCGGATTGTGTTGGAGCCGCCGCAGGCGCTTGTGCAGCAGGTGCAGCCGCTGCAGGGGCAGAGCCAGTTTCAAATTTCATAATCAATTTACCGGTGGCCACTTTATCGCCAACATTAATTAAGATTTCTTTCACCACGCCTGCGATTGGGGCTGGCACTTCCATGGAGGCCTTGTCACCCTCAACGTTAATGATAGATTGATCCACCTCGACTTTATCACCCACTTTAACCATGATTTCGGTCACGTTAACTTCGTCAGATCCAATATCTGGCACATTCACTTCAACCACTGCGGAGGCGGTTGGCGCTGCCGCAGGTGCGGTTTCGGCTTTTGGTGCTTCAGCAGCAGGTGCTGCACCGGCCGCCTCTAATTCGAGCATTGGCGTGCCTGTTGACACTTTGTCGCCCACTTTCACTAAAACCGCTTTTACGACACCGGCCTCAGGGGCAGGGACTTCCATTGAGGCTTTATCCCCCTCAACATTAATAATGGATTGATCCACTGCAATGGTATCGCCCACATTCACCATCACTTCCGTTACGGTGACTTCATCACTACCAATATCTGGCACTTGAATTTGTTTTGACATTTTTATCTTCCTTCTCTGTGCTTGCGGCTAACAGACAAAAATAGCTGTTTTTTCACCGCACTTTAAAACCATTCTCATGAATTATATAACGTGGAGAGAAAATCTCTCCCACGTTATGCAATGATTTTATTAAGCGTATAACGGATTAACACGTTCTGTTTTTAAACCGTATTTTTCAATGGCTTGTTCAACCACTTTCGCCTCAATGGTGCCTTCTTTCGCTAATTGAGATAATGCAGCCACAACCACATAATACTCATTCACTTCAAAGTGTTCACGTAAGTTTTCACGACCATCTGAACGACCGAAACCGTCTGTCCCTAACACATGATAATGTTTGCTTGGTACATAAGCACGGATTTGTTCCGCATAAAGTTTCATATAGTCGGTTGATGCGACTGTTGGTAAATCCGCTAAAACTTGTGCCACATAAGGTACACGTTGTGTTTCGGTTGGGTGTAATAAGTTCCAACGTACTGCGTCTGCTCCCTCACGGCCTAATTCATTGAATGATGGCGCACTGAATACATCGGCTGTCACACCGTAGTCATTGGCTAAGATTTGAGCCGCTGTACGCACATGACGCATAATGGCACCAGAACTTAATAATTGAACGTGGCCTTTGCCTTTACCTTGTACGGTTTCAAATTTATACAAACCTTTACGAATACCTTCCTCTGCACCGGCTGGCATAGCAGGTTGTTCAGTCACTTCGTTTAAGGTAGTGATGTAATAGAACACGTTTTCTTGTTTTTCACCGTACATACGGTTGATACCGTCTTGGATAATGACGGCCACTTCAAAGGCAAAGGCTGGATCGTAAGTGATACAGTTTGGAATCACGCCCGCTTGAATATGGCTGTGACCATCTTCATGTTGTAAGCCCTCACCGTTTAAGGTTGTACGGCCTGATGTACCGCCGATCATGAAACCACGAGCTAATTGGTCACCGGCTAACCACATCATATCGCCTACACGTTGGAAACCAAACATGGAGTAATACACGAAGAATGGAATCATCGGTAAGTTATTGACAGAGTAAGAGGTTGCTGCGGCGACCCAAGAGGCGGTGGCCCCTAATTCGTTGATACCCTCTTGCAATACTTGGCCATCTGTTGCCTCACGATAGTAAGCCACTAATTCACGGTCAGATGGAACATAGTTTTGACCTGCTGGGCTGTAAATACCGATTTGACGGAATAATCCCTCCATACCAAAAGTACGAGCCTCGTCCGCAATAATTGGCACGATAGTTTTACCGATATTTTTGTCTTTTAATAAGGTGTTTAACACACGGCTGAATGCCATCGTGGTAGAAATACCACGTGGCTGTTCTTCTAACAAGGCTTGGAATTCTGACAATGCAGGCACTTTATATTCCACATCAAATGCTTTACGACGTGCCGGCACATAACCATTTAAGGCTTTACGGTGGTTGTGCAGATATTCATATTCTTCTGAACCCTCTGCAAATTTGATGTATTCTAATTTTTCTACTTGCTCATCAGTTAATGGCAAATGGAAATGATCACGGAAACCTTTTAAGCTATCCAATGACATTTTTTTCGATTGGTGAGCGGTGTTTTTACTTTCCGCCTCTGGGATTTTATAACCTTTCACCATGTGTGATAAAATCACCACCGGTTTGTCGGCTTTTTGCGCTTTAGCAAAGGCTGCATACATTTTTTCACTGTCATGACCACCACGGCGTAATGCCCAAATTTCATCATCAGTCCAGTCAGCCACTAATGCCGCAGTTTCTGGATAACGACCGAAGAAGTGTTCACGTACATAAGCACCATTTTTGGACTTGAATGTTAAGTAGTCGCCATCAACCACTTCCATCATTAATTGCGCTAATTTACCAGAGGTATCTTTGGCAAATAATTTATCCCAACTGCTGCCCCATAATACTTTAATGACTTCCCAACCTGCACCGCTGAATAAGCCCTCTAATTCTTGAACGATTTTACCGTTACCATGTACTGGGCCATCTAAACGTTGTAAATTACAGCTAATCACAAAAATTAAGTTATCTAATTTTTCACGAGCTGCAACCGTAATCGCCCCTTTAGATTCGATTTCGTCCATTTCACCGTCGCCTAAGAACGCATAGACTTTTTGGTTAGAGGTATCTTTTAAATTACGGTTATGTAAATATTTTAAGAAACGGGCGCTATAAATCGCATTCACTGGGCCTAATCCCATAGATACGGTAGAGAATTGCCAGAACTCAGGCATTAATTTCGGGTGTGGGTAAGAAGATAATCCATCCACAAAGGCCTCTTGACGGAAATTATCTAATTGTTCTTCGGTTAAACGTCCCTCTACAAAGGCACGGGCATAAATACCAGGTGCCGCATGGCCTTGAGAGAAAATTAAATCGCCGCCGTCTTTTTCTGTCGCCGCTTTAAAGAAATGGTTATAACACACTTCATACATAGAGGCCGCAGATTGATAGGTAGAAATATGGCCACCTAAATCCAAATCTTTTTTCTGACTACGTAATACCATGGCAATCGCATTCCAACGCACCGCAGAACGAACACGACGTTCAATATCTTTGTTACCTGGGTAAGGAGGTTGTTCTGAGGCAGGAATGGTATTTACATAAGCGGTGGTTGCACCGGCTGGGAGAGGAACGGCTTGGCTACGAGCATGTTGCATGATTTGCTCAACAATAAACTGAGCTCGTTCTGTGCCTTCTTCACGAATAATTGAATCAATCGCCAATAGCCAATCTTGAGTTTCGATTGGATCTACGTCATTCTTCACGATTTCTGACATAGTCTTTTCCTTATTTTGATGTTAATAAAATTATGTTTAGCCTGTTGCCAAACGACGGGTGGATAACTAAATTGCTACTCTCTTGATTAGTGAATGCGCTTTTCTCATCCATTTAAAAAATTTTTTAAATTTTATTAGATTTTTTTAATCAAGCATAGCGATATTTCACTAAATTTTAACATTATTTTTTTGAAATATCACGAAATAAGTAAAATTTTGACCGCACTTTAACCGTTCCTCCCGTTGAATCGCCCCTAAAAGAAAAATCACCGCAGAAAGTGCGGTGATTTTTTCAGGGTTATTTTGTTGCGTCAGTCAATAACTTTTCGTAATCCACAAGCGCACGAGACGTAATGTCGCTAATTCGTTGATTACTGGTTAAGGTCATGGCGACACGCATTTCTTTTTTGAAAATATCCAACATATTTTCCACCCCCGCACGGCCCGCCGCACCAAGGGCATAAACAAATGAACGACCAAGCATGGTGGCATCTGCTCCTAATGCGATCATACGTACGACGTCTAATCCGTTACGAATGCCCGAATCAGCAAGAATTTTAATATCCCCTTTCACCGCATCCGCAATTGGTGGCAAGGCACGGGCTGAAGAAAGCACGCCATCAAGTTGGCGACCACCGTGATTTGATACCACAATACCATCAGCACCAAAACGCACCGCATCTTTCGCATCTTCGGGATCCAAAATGCCTTTGATCACCATTGGGCCGTCCCAGAACTCACGGATCCACTCTAAATCTTTCCAAGAAATAGACGGATCGAAGTTTTGGGTTAACCAACCGATATAGTCATCAAGATTAATTGGTTTTCCCATATAAGTAGACACATTGCCTAAGGTGTGCGGTTTGCCTTTAATACCCACGTCCCACGCCCAGAATGGGTGAGTCATGCCTTGTAATACACGGCGAATTTCTTTATATGGGCCACTCATGCCGGAGTGCATATCACGATAACGAGCGCCTGGGGTTGGCATATCCACAGTAAATACCAAGGTAGAACAACCGGCGGCTTTCGCACGTTCCAAGGCATTTTTCATAAAGCCACGATCTTTCAACACATAAAGTTGGAACCACATTGGGCGTTTAATGGCCGGCGCCACTTCTTCAATCGGGCAAATCGACACGGTAGATAGCGTAAATGGAATGCCTTTATTATCCGCCGCTTGTGCCGCTTGCACTTCACCACGACGGGCATTCATACCTAATGCACCGACAGGCGCTAATGCCACAGGCATCGATAATTTTTCGCCAAATAGCTCAATTTCCGTGTCTAATTGTGACATATCTTTTAATACACGTTGTCTTAACGCAATATCGGCTAAATCCGTCACATTGCGTTCTAAGGTACGTTCTGCATAAGAACCGCCATCCGCATAATGGAACATAAATGGCGGAACTTTGCGTCTGGCCGCTTCACGGTAGTCATTGGCTGATGAAATAATCATATTTTATACCTCTCTTATAAATTATTATTTTGTTAAATCGAATAGAACATTGGCACAATAAAGGTCGCTGCCAGTGCCGCAATGATGCCATAAATAAACATTGGGATCGCGGTTTTCTTCAAGATCTCACCCTCTTGGTTCGGTAAATTCACAATGGTGCTTACCGCAATAATGTTATTTACGCAGATCATATTCCCCATGGCACCGCCCACAGATTGCAAAGCCAAAATAAGCGAAACATTTAAGCCGGCTAATTCTGCGGTTGAAATTTGTACACCACCAAAGGTCAAGTTAGATACGGTATTTGAACCAGAGAAGAATGCGCCAATAGCCCCTAAGTAAGCAGAGAAATAGGTCCAAGATTCACCGGCAACATTGGCAAAACCTGTACCGATAATTTTCACCATTGAACTGTCACCACCCATGGTCATTAATTTCACCATCACCAAAGCACCAAACATGGCCCAGAATGGTCGAATACCTTGTTTAATACTGCGCATGGCAATTTGGTGTACGGATTTTACACTTAAACGATAAATGAAGAAAGTCAGTAATGATACCACACCAAACGGAATTAACGCTGGTACATAAAGTAAACGGTAGTTATCCGATACACCGGTTTCAAAAATATTACTTAATGAAAACACTAAACCTTTGGTAATCGCAAAATCACCTAAATAACCCCATGACGCATTGATCCATGGTGTTTTATCTTGAATCATGGCGTTAAAAGGTAATTGCGGTAAACGAGTTAAAATTAACAACGTAATAAGCAATAAGGTTGGCGATAATGCTTTAAATACTTCGCCTTTCGTCACGGCTGCTGCATACTCAGAAGCCTCCGTTTTCACTAAGCCAATGCCAAAATTAGCCACGGCAATGGAAATTAATAAACCGATTGCCCCACCCACCAATGATGGAAATTCATAGTTAAATTGTGCGAGTAATACATAGGGAACCACACAAGAAAGAATACTGATGTAAACGAAAATAATGTTACGTTTAACGTCTTTCCACTCTACCACAAATAATAACGCAATCACAGGGATCACTAAAGCGGCTACGGCATGGATTAACGCTGTCATGCCACCGATTTCAAGAATTTGTTCAGCAGGTAAATTGAGTGGCGAAAGGCCAAACCACGTTGGCGTACCTACCGCACCAAAAGACACAGGAATGGAGTTCATGGCTAACGCTAAACAAGCCACACGGAACGGTTTAAACCCTAAACCAATTAAGATCGGTGCTGCAATAGCAGGCGGTGTGCCCCAACCACTGGCGCCCTCAAGCATAAAAGCAAATGCCCATGCAATAATCATTAATTGTGCTACTGGATTTGGATTGATGGTGGCTAACCATTTACGCAAGGTATTAATGGCACCAGAATCTTCCAAGGTTCTGTGGAATAAGATCGCACCAAAAATAACCGTAATCGGCACTAAGGTGGAAAGATAGCCCGATACTACATTGGCGTTAACCAACACTAAATCAGCATCAAAATAAAAAACCTTAATTAAATAAACCAATATTGCAATCATTGGCAACGCAATATAGGACGGAACAGGATTGCGTTTAACCATTAAATAAATGAGCAATGCAATTGGAAAAATACTTAAAAATAACGCCATAGAAACCTCTCTAAAAAACACGGCAAATAGGTCGGGTATTCTATAAGAATCTCAAAATAAAAACAGAAGAAAGTTACAAATTTGTGATCTGCGTTACATTTTTACAACACAATCGCTTATTTTACATTCAATCTATCGCTATACGTTGATTTTTACGGCGTTAAAAATAGAAAAGCTCGCCAATGGCGAGCCTTTAAATAAATAATATCGTATTATTTTTTCAATACTAAAACCACCGATTCACCGGCAACCACATCACCCACTTTTTTACTAATATGGCTGATTTCGTCCATATTAGAAATCACCACAGGGGTTAACACAGATTTTGCTCTTTGTTCTAATGAAGCAAGATCAAATTCAATCACCGTGTCACCACGTTTAACGGTTTGGCCCTCTTTAGCCACACGGGTAAAGCCCTCACCTTTTAATTCCACGGTATCAATACCAAAGTGAACGAATAATTCAACGCCCTCTTTAGATTCCATTGAAAACGCATGGTTGGTTTCAAAGATTTTACCAATCACACCATCAACAGGTGCCACAATTTTGTTACTGTTCGGGCGAATTGCAATACCGTCACCAACAATTTTCTCAGAGAAAACGACATCTGGTACATCTTCAATATTCACAATTTCACCTGAAAGTGGCGCATAGATTTCCACTTCAACAGCGTGACTTTCTTTTGCACCAAATAATTTATCAAAAAATCCCATTTTTTACTCTCCTGCTTGCTATATGAACAAAGATTTTGCGTATTTTAACCCAAAATCTTTGCTTTGTATCTAGTTAAATGCGTTTTCTTTTAAGAAATCGTCTACTAATTTCTCAATTTCCACCGCAGTTGGTTGTTGTAACGCTTGCTCTGCTAATGCTTTGGCATCTTGATAATTGACGTTACGAATAATTTTCTTAATGGCTGGCACAGAGATAGCACTCATACTGAATTCGTCTAAGCCCATACCTAACAATAAGACAGTGGCCCGTTCATCACCGGCTAATTCACCACACATACCCGTCCATTTGCCTTCCGCATGAGAGGCGTCAATCACTTGCTTGATTAAACCTAACACCGACGGCGCCAATGGATTATATAAATGAGAAATCATTTCATTACCACGGTCAACCGCTAAGGTATATTGGGTTAAGTCATTGGTACCAATACTGAAGAAATCCACTTCTTTGGCTAAGAATTTGGCATTCACCGCTGCTGATGGGGTTTCCACCATCACACCAATTTGAATATTTTCATCAAAGGCTTTGCCCTCGTTGCGTAATGCTTGTTTCAAGGTTTCAATAACAGATTTCAGCTCACGAATTTCTTCCACCGAAATAATCATTGGGAACATCACCGCTAATTTACCAAAGGCGGAGGCACGTAACACGGCACGTAATTGGGCGGTTAAAATTTCACGACGATCTAACGCAATACGAATCGCACGCCAACCTAAGAATGGATTCATTTCTTTAGGTAAATTTAAATACGGTAATTCTTTATCACCACCAATGTCCATGGTACGCAATACCACAAGACGACCATTCATGGCCTCAACCACTTCTTTATAAGCAATAAATTGTTCTTCTTCGCTTGGTAACTGATCACGATCCATAAATAGAAACTCGGTACGGTATAAACCAACACCCTCTGCGCCATTACGATCCGCACCATCACAATCACGAATGGTCCCAATATTGGCCACCACATCCACACGATGACCGTCTAATGTCATGGCCGGTAAATCTTTTAATTTGGCCAATTCGGCTTTTTCGGCGGCTAATTTTTCTTGTGCCGCTTTTAACGAATCAATTTCAGCTTGCGTTGGATTAACTAATACTTGGTTATTCACCGCATCTAATACTAAAAAATCACCGGTATTAACTAATTCAGTGACATTATTTGTCCCGACAATCGCTGGTAATTCCAAAGAACGTGCCATAATGGAAGTATGTGAAGTACGACCACCAATATCGGTAATAAAACCTAACACTTTATCTAAATTTAACTGTGCCGTTTCAGATGGCGTTAAATCATAAGCAACCAAAATCACTTCTTCATTAATATCACCTAAATCCACAATTTTCATGCCGAGAATATTTTTAATCAAACGATTACCAATATCCCGAATATCGCCGGCACGTTCTTTTAAATATTCATCATCAATTTCAGACAACATGGTCACTTGCTGATCGATAATCTTGCTCGCTGCCACGGCGGCATTGACTTTATTTGAACGTAAATAATCAATGATTTCTTCTTCCAATTCCTCGTCTTCTAAGATCATCAAATGACCTTCAAAGATGGCAGCTTTATCTTCCCCTAAGGATTTAAATGCACGATCACGAATAGAACTAAGTTGTTCAACGGCGTCCGTGCGTCCTTGATAAAAACGAGCGATTTCCTCATCAATTTTATCATCTGTAATTTTGTGCATATCAAGCACAATTTTTTCTTCTTTAAGGACGAGTGCGTTACCGAAAACAATACCTGGAGAGGCTGGAATTCCTGAAATCATAATTTACCTTCTGACTAAAATGAAAGGGTAATAAAATAAAAGCCACAACATCCCACTTCTCTTAATGCAACAAATCCATGAAGAGAAGAAAATGTATATGGCTAAACTAAAATTATTCTAAAGTAGGGACTAATGCCACTAAATGATCCACAGCGGCTTGTGCATCTTCACCTTCCGCAGAAATGGTAATCACTGTACCTTGGGTTAAACCTAAAGTTTGTAATTTAAACAAACTTTTTGCGCTTGCACTTTTACCCGCAGAAGTCACCGTAATATCTGAAGTAAATCCTTTCGCTTCTTTTACGAACTGAGCGGCAGGGCGAGTGTGTAAACCGCTTGCTGCGGTAATTTCAACGTCTTTTGAGTACATGATGTTTCCTCTTTTTGATGATAATGAAAACGAACACTATTTGGCTTAATACTTCAGGCCTCATAGTAAACTATCTTATTCTAAGCGATTAATGCGATGGGATCACGCTAAAATTGATGAAAATCGAAAAATAACAGTGAGATAGTATAAATAACCGCCAAATGTTAACGAATTATTAATATTTAACCCAAGTTTAATCGTTTCAGCCCTGCTTTTAAGTCTGAAATCAACTCATCCACGGACTCAAAACCAATATGCACACGAATCAACGTCCCGCTTAAAGTGCGGTCAATATTCGGGCGAATTTTGGCAATCTCTTCTGGTTGGTTATATAAAATTAAACTTTCAAAGCCACCCCATGAATAGGCCATGCTAAATAATTCAAAATGATCCATAAAATCAGAAAGTTGCTGTGGCGTTAATTTTTGTTTTAACTCAAAAGAAAACAAGCCAGATGAACCCACAAAATCACGAGCAAAAAATTCATGACCAGGGCAACTTGGCAAGGCGGGGTGATAAACCGCTTTTACTTCAGGTTGCTCCGCCAACCACATGGCAACTTTCACGCTGCTTTCTTCATGCTGTTTAAAACGGACGACTAACGAACGAATGCCTCGGGCCGTCATATAAGCCGTATCAGCATCCACCATTTGCCCCATTAAATAGGAATGTTCACGCAACTGATCCCAACAACGCGCATTCGATACCGCTGTACCAATCATGGCATCCGAATGCCCCACCAAATATTTGGTGCCTGCTTGAATGGAAATATCAATGCCATGTTCAAGGGCTTTAAACAAAATACCACCGCCCCACGTATTATCCGCCATCATCACCACATCCGGATTCACTGCTCTCACCGCTTGCACAATCGCAGGTACATCCGGCACTTCCATAGTCAATGAACTTGGGGTTTCAAGGAATACAACCGTCGTATTCGGCCGCATAAAATCGGCAATTTTTGCACCGCACATGGGATCATAAAAGGTGGTTTCCACCCCTATTTTTTTCAACATTTGATGACAAAAATCTTGCGTAGGCTCATAGGCCGCACCAGACATTAAAATATGATCACCGCTTTTTACGAAAGCTAAAATACTGTTAGTAATGGCTGCGGCGCCACAAGGATACAAATAACAGCCCGCCCCACCCTCCATTTCACACATCAGATCTTGCAATGCAAAATGGGTTAGGGTACCACGGCGTCCATAAAATAAGGCTTGTTTAGCACGGTTAATCGTGGCTTGTTTTTTGTCGGCCAAACTATCGAAAACCAAAGAAGACGCCCGTTGAATCACTGGGTTGACTGCGCCTTGTGTAAATCGTTTAGTTCTCCCTGTATGCACTAAGGCGGTTGCTAATGAATGTTTTTTGCTCATGTTATTGTTTCCTTTTACTTACCCCCTCTCCCTTTGGGTGAGGGTTGGGGTGAGGGTTTGGGTAAGCGTTATTTAACCACAATTTTACCCTCACCCTAGCCCTCTCCCAAAGGGAGAGGGGACGATTTACTTGATTTATAACTCTGCCAACATGCCTAATACTATTTGTGAGGACATTTTTGCGGCCAAAGGTAAAAATTCATCAAAAGACATACTGGCCTCACCGTCCCCCGCATCAGAAATGGCACGCACCACCACAAATGGCACGGCAAAACTATGACAGACTTGCGCAATAGCCGCCGCCTCCATTTCCACCGCACAAACCGCTGGAAAATCCGCTTTTATTTGCGCTAACGCTGTGCCACCTGCAATAAAGCTATCGCCCGAACAAATCAAGCCACGTTGTACTGAATGGCCTTGTTGTTGTGCAATACGTTGTGCAATACGTTCTGCAAGTGCGGTCAATTTTTCATCAGAAATAAAACGAGGTGGACAAGCGGGTAACTGCCCTTTCACGTAGCCAAAGGCCGTCACATCTGCATCATGATAAGCGGTTTCGGTGGAAAGAATAATATCTCCGACGTTTAGCCCTGTGGCCACGCCACCTGCCGATCCTGTGTTAATCACCACGTCAGGTTTAGCCATTTGCAATAAAGCTGTTGTGCCAATCGCTGCCGCCACTTTACCAATACCCGATTGGACTAACGCCACGGATTTGCCCGCAATTTTGCCCTCAAAAATCACCGCACTTGCGACCTTGGTTTCTGTTTTTTCGGTCATTAACCCTAACAGAATGTCTACCTCTTGTGCCATGGCACCGACAATACCTATCTTCATTTATTTCTCGTTTTGTTTGTTGTTCATTAATTTATTCACCAAATAATCAAGCACCGCAAAGGTGTAATCATCATTATAAAGTGTGCTGATGGTTAAAACATATTTGCCATCCAACACCACAAAAGGATAGGTGAATACGCCATATTTTTCCGTACGAGCAATCGCTGAATTGACTAACTTAATGGTTGAATTCGCATAAAAAATTTCGTCAAATTGCTGAGAATCAATATTATTTTGTTGTAACCAAGCTAACAAATTATCCCATTTCGCCAACTCGGCATAACGTGTTGCGTCCGTGGTTTCAAATAATAAGAGATCGGACACATCATCACGTTTTAATTGATGTAAACTATAAAAAACTTGGGCGCTATAAAGGACATCATCTGTCGCAATCGGATATTCTTCATAATTCACCTTATCCGCATTCAGCTCTTTATAGAGGGTAAGAATATCTTGCACATTCACACAAGTTCGACAATCGTAAGCAAAAAAAGATTGAATTCTTACACGATCTTTTTCTAACTGAACATTCACTGGCGTACTATAAGAAAAATAATCCTTGCCGTCTTGAAAAGGTTCCGCATTGTTATCGGTTTGCTCAACGGCCATCTCCGTCGCCTGATCTTCACTATGGGACGCCAATGGCACGGGGTTTTCTTCCGCCCACGCCGTCGCATTCCAACATAATAAAAATAACAAAGCAATATATTTCATAATGTTACACTAACATGATCGGTTCAATATAATCCACTAATAATTGAATATCCCGATTACCTCGAAATTCATTAATATCCAATTTATAGACTAATTTTGCACATTTAATCGACTGATCAGGATAATAACGAGTATCCACGTTAAAAGCAATGGCATCAATCAGTTGTCCGCCCTGTTTAGGCTCTAATAACATTTTTAAATGACGTTCGCCCACTAAACGTTGTTGCAAAATTTTAAATTCGCCGTCAAATACAGGTTCAGGAAAGGCTTGTCCCCAAGGGCCGGCTTGTTTGAGGATTTCGGCCGTTTGCAAATTGAACAAAGAGGGTGGCAATTCGCCATCCGTCCACAAGGTACCTTGCAATTCTTCATCCCCTAGCCATTCGGTGACCACCTCATTAAAACTGCATTGAAATTGCTCAAATAATTCTGCTCGAATACTTAACCCCGCCGCCATGGCATGACCGCCAAATTTTAAAATCATCTCTGGGTGACGTTGATGAACCCGTTCTAATAAATCACGCATATGCAAGCCCTCCACCGAACGGGCGGAACCTTTTAACACGTCATCACCATCTTGTGCAAAGGCAATAATAGGACGATGAAATTGATCTTTAATACGTGAGGCAACAATGCCTAACACGCCTTGGTGCCAATCCGATTGATACAGTGCCACGCCCAAAGGCAGTTGTTTTTCACGGTTAAGTGCGGTTAATTTTCGGCAAATTTCTAACGCCTCTAATTTCATGCCTTGCTCAATTTCTTTGCGGGTTTGGTTTAATTCATCCAATTCCAACGCCAAGGATCTCGCCTGTTCCATGTTGTCACTTAACAGCAATTCCACCCCAATGGACATATTATCCAATCGCCCGGCTGCATTTAAACGAGGCGCAATGGAAAAACCTAAATCACTGGCCGTTAATTGATGAATATTTTTATTCGCCACTTCCGCTAAAGCACGAATGCCATAACAGCAATGTTCAGCCCGAATTCGCAACAAGCCTTGATAAGCCAAAATGCGGTTATTTTGATCTAACGGCACCACGTCCGCAATGGTGCCTAAAGCGACTAAATCCAATAATTCAGTGAAATTCGGTTGGGTTTGACTATCAAATACGCCCATTTCACGTAATTTGGCACGCAACGCCAACATCACATAAAAGGTCACGCCGACACCCGCTAATGACTTAGAGGGAAAATCACAGCCGACTAAATTTGGGTTAACAATAGCGTCAGCACAAGGCAGTTGTTCCGCCGGTAAATGATGATCGGTGATCACCACGCTCACGCCACGTTGTTTTAAATAGGCTACGCCCTCCAAAGAGGCCACACCATTATCTACCGTGATCAACACCTCCACACCTTGTTGGCATGCCATGTCCGCCACCGCCACGCTTAAGCCGTAGCCTTGTTCAAAACGATCGGGAATTAAATAGTTGACATCCGTAAAACCCAACTGGCGCAAAGCCAATACCGCTAAGGCCGTACTGGTCGCCCCGTCCGCATCAAAATCCCCCACAATCACGATTTTTTTATCACGAGAATCTGCCAATAATTGCACCGCAGTTTGCATGCCTGATAATAAATGTGGCGACAACATTGATTGCAACGTGCGATCTAATTGTTGTGCGTTTTGAATATGACGGGAACGATATAAACGATCTAATAAGGGATTATCACAAACAGGCGAACCTGTTGGCACTTCTCTTCTTTGAATGATTTTATTCACGGGAATATTGTTATTATTAATTAATCATTGTAGGGTGCATTCATGCGCTGCACCCTAGGTTATGGCTTATTTAGTTAATTCAGCTAATAATGCTTTCGGTTCTAAATAACCACCGATCACTTCACCATTTTCAGTGACAATCGCCGGTGTACCTTGCACGCCCAATGCCACGCCCAATTTATAATGTTTAGCCACCATATTCGGTGTTTTCAACTGCGTTGGCAACTTGCCTTGTTCCGCATCATTTAACGCTTGAACCCGATCTTTGGCGGTGAAAATCGCCTCCATTTGTTGTGCCACTTGATCGTTTGACGCCACACCACGACGGGGGAACGCCAAATAACGAATGGTAATGCCTAACTCATTGTAAGCCTTAATTTGTTCATGGAGTTTATGGCAATAATAACAACTAATATCCATAAATACCGTCACCACGTGTTTTTCATTTTTGGCGGGGTAAATGATCATATCTTGTTTATAACTTTCTAAAGTACCCATTAAGGCTTTGGCTGACACGTCTACGGGGCCTTTATCGGTGAGTTCATACAATTTACCATGTAACACATAATTGGCATCTTCACTCACGTATAAAATACCTTCTTCCGTATTCACGGTTTTTAGGCCTGAAATCGGCGAATCTTTAACTTCAACTTGTTGCACGCCCATTTTGTTCAACTTGGCAATAATTGCGTTATTATCGGCTGCTGCATATACTGCGACAGATGAGAGCAAAACGGCGGTGAAAATTTTGTACATTTTTTACTTTCCATGGTTATTATTAAATATTCGTCGCCTAGTTTATCACAACTTTCTATTGAATTTAACTATTTAACCGATAACAGACTGTTTCAACTACTACACAATCGACCCTAAATAGGCTATAATTCAGGGTTTACGATATGAAAGAAATCCTATTATGTTTGAAATTAACCCAGTAAAAAACAAAATCGCCGATCTCGCCGAACGCACTCAAGTGCTGAGGGGGTATCTTTGACTTTGATGTTAAAGTCGAACGGCTAGAAGAAGTCAATGCCGAATTGGAACAGCCTGAAGTCTGGAATGAACCCGAAAAAGCCCAAGCCTTAGGCAAAGAACGATCTGCCCTTGAATTAGTCGTAAACACGATAAAAAAACTCGATCAAGGTTTGGAAGATGTTGACGGATTGTTAGAATTAGCCATTGAGGGCGAAGATGAACAAACCTTTAACGAGGCCGTTGCAGAATTGGACGAACTTGAACAGCAGTTAGCCAAATTAGAATTTCAACGTATGTTCAGCGGTCAACATGATGCTTGTGATTGCTATGTAGATTTACAAGCAGGTTCAGGCGGCACCGAGGCACAAGACTGGACAGAAATGTTATTACGTATGTATTTACGTTGGGCCGAATCGAAAGGCTTTAAGACCGAATTAATGGAAGTGTCTGATGGTGATGTGGCTGGGCTAAAATCAGCCACGATTAAGGTGTCTGGCGAATATGCTTTCGGTTGGTTACGTACAGAAACTGGCATTCACCGTTTAGTGCGCAAAAGCCCGTTTGATAGCAATAATCGCCGTCACACCTCTTTTGCGGCTGCCTTTATTTACCCTGAAATTGATGATGATATTGATATTGACATCAATCCAGCGGATTTACGCATTGATGTGTATCGTGCCTCGGGAGCAGGTGGTCAGCACGTGAATAAAACCGAAAGTGCGGTGCGAATTACCCATATTCCAAGCGGTATTGTGGTGCAATGTCAAAACGACCGTTCGCAACACAAAAACAAAGATCAATGTATGAAACAGCTCAAAGCCAAGCTATATGAAATGGAAATGATGAAGAAAAATGCCGATAAACAAGCCTTGGAAGAAAGCAAATCCGACATTGGCTGGGGCAGTCAGATTCGTTCCTATGTATTAGATGATAGTCGGATTAAAGATTTACGCACGGGCGTGGAAAATCGCAATACCCAAGCGGTGCTTGACGGCGATTTAGATCGTTTTATTGAAGCAAGCCTAAAGGCGGGATTGTAATCTATTTTATAAAAATTGTAGGGGCGTATTGCATACGCCCAAAAAACATAATCAATATTTAAAAGGTAACCAATATGTCAGAACAACAAACAACAGAACTGGATTTTCATGGTGAAATGGCCGTCCGCCGTGAAAAATTAAAAGCATTACGAGCAAAAGGCAATGCATTCCCGAACACATTCCGCCGTAATGCGTTAGCAGAAGAGCTACACGATTGGCACGACTACAAAGATGGCGAAATTTTAAAAATTCAGGATATTGAAGTAGCTGTGGCAGGCCGTATCATGACTCGCCGAGCCATGGGCAAAGCGACATTCATTACGCTCCAAGATATGAGTGGCAAAATTCAGCTTTATATCTCACGTGATAATTTACCTGAGGGCGTTTACAAAGAGGACGTAGGACAGTGGGATTTAGGCGATATCGTTGGTGTCAAAGGCACATTGTTTAAAACCAAAACCAATGAACTCACGGTTAAAGCTAAAGAAGTACATTTATTAACCAAAGCATTACGCCCATTACCGGATAAATTCCACGGTTTAAACGATCAAGAAATCCGCTATCGTCAACGTTATTTAGATTTAATTGCGAACGAAGATTCTCGCCGCACGTTTATTATTCGTTCTAAGGTCATTTCAGGTATGCGTGAATTTTTCCTGAGTAAAGGCTTTATTGAAGTGGAAACCCCAATGTTGCAAGTAATCCCTGGTGGTGCGGCAGCACGTCCATTTGTAACCCATCACAATGCCTTAGACATTGATATGTACTTGCGTATTGCCCCTGAGTTGTATTTAAAACGCTTAGTAGTGGGTGGTTTTGAACGAGTATTCGAATTAAACCGCAATTTCCGTAATGAGGGCGTTTCTGTGCGTCATAACCCTGAATTTACCATGATTGAATATTATCAAGCCTATGCGGATTACCACGATTTAATGGATAACACCGAAGAATTGCTACGCAAATTAGCCCTTGATATTCTGGGTACGACGATTGTGCCTTACGGCGAATACGAATTTGATTTCGGCAAACCATTTGAGCGTATTACCATGCACGATGCAGTGCTTAAATACGGTGCAGATAAAGGCATTGTAAAAGACGATCTTTATGATTTCAATCGTGCTAAAGCTGTTGCCAAAAAACTGGGTATTGAAGTACAAAAATCTTGGGGTTTAGGTTCTATCGTCAATGCGATTTTTGAAGAAGTGGCAGAACATCACTTAATTCAGCCAACATTCTTAATGGCTCACCCAGCGGAAATCTCACCATTGGCACGCCGTAATGATGACAATCCTGAAGTGACCGATCGTTTTGAACTCTTTATTGGTGGTCGTGAAATTGGTAATGGCTTCTCCGAACTTAACGATGCAGAAGATCAAGCGGAACGCTTTGATGCACAAGTGGCAGCAAAAGATGCAGGTGATGATGAAGCAATGTTTAAAGATGATGACTTCGTGGTTGCCCTTGAACACGGTTTACCACCAACAGCAGGTGAAGGCTTAGGTATTGACCGTTTGGCAATGTTATTTGCTAACGCTGCGTCAATTCGTGATGTGATTTTGTTCCCAGCGATGAAGAATAAAGCGTAAAAAAGAAAGAAATTTTAACCGCACTTTGTGATCAAAGTGCGGTTATTTTTTTGAGTTCAGATCATTTTAGAAATTTTGCCTGTTTTGCCATATCCCACACTTTTACAGCTAAGTTTATTTTTTGAAATAATCATAAAAGTTGAAGGTTCGCAGATCATTATTTTTATTAATCAACTGTTCAAAATCAGTAGGGAATTTATACGATTGAGTTTGGGTATCAAATTTAACGACTAATTTTGGCTTAATTGCATTTGCTTTTTTTCGTTTATCTTCTCCACTCGTATATTCAATATGCGGTGATTCCAAATAATAACTAAATTCAAGTGGATAATAACCACCAACTGGCACTAAATCTTTTCTTACTTTAAATTCACAGCTATAAACAGGCATTGATTGCGTTCCCATGCTATGTGGGAAAAATGAAGGGCAAGCATCTATACTAATACTATATAATTTTTCATTAACTAAATAACCTAGCCCAATATTATTAAATTTACCTGACCCATAAAAAATATCATTTTTGAATGCAACTTTATTATATCCGATGTCAATAAACTTCAGGTCGCCTAACTGAGATAATTCTTCCTTTACTGGAAAAAAATTTTTAAGATCCACCTTAAGATCTAATTCCCATTTATCATCTTCCCGATTAAGTATAACCAAGTAAGCGCTTTCCTGTTCTCCAGAAGTTACATTTCCAGCGTATTTGGAAATTAAAACATAACGTTTCTCATTATTTTCAGTTTTAATATCTTTTACATCAGCGTAAATAGGACGTTCACTACCAGATTCTTTATCAGGTGTGACCAAATATTTTTCCCCATTTCCATTCAATGTGTAATATGCGGTCGGATAAACCTGTTTAACGACTTTTTCAACAAATGTTTCATTATTTAATGATACTGGAATACTGTAAGAGGAGAAATTATTCATCATGCCATTCATTGAACTTTTAAAATCAGCACAACTGGTCACTGAAAAAACAATAAGAGAAACTAACAGTAATTTTTTCATAATAAAAATCCTTGATAAGTGTATTCGTCATGTTTTAGTTGTTATGTCAATAACAACTAAAAGGATTATAATCCTTGAAAAATTGGCTATCTTCCAGTCTATTTTAGACATATACTTTTTCTGTTTGAGACAGCAAATTTATTTCCCTTAATCAGCAAAACTCACTAGCCAACAATTATGAATCTGCTTATTGCGTTCAAAATCCAATGGCAAGGTTTTTTGCGAAATTTCCACCGCACTTAATCCAAGTTCAGCTAAACGCTCAAAATCCATTTTAAAGCCCCGTTTATTATTCGAAAAAACAATGGTGCCATTTGGGCGTAAAATCCGTTTCAGATTTTTCATTAATTTAATATGATCCCGTTGCACATCCCAGCTATCTTCCATCCGTTTAGAATTTGAAAACGTCGGCGGATCCACAAAAATCAAATCAAATTCACGATCACATTTTTCTAGCCATTGCAAACAATCTGCTTGAATTAAACGGTGCTGTTTACCCTCTAAACCATTTAAAATTAAGTTCTGCTCCGCCCAGTTTAAATAGGTATTTGACATATCAACGGTCGTGGTCGATTTCGCCCCGCCTAAGGCTGCATGAATGGTCGCCGATCCAGTATAAGCAAATAAATTCAAGAAATCTTTGCCTTTCGCCATTTCGCCGAGCATTTTGCGGGTTAAACGGTGATCCAAAAATAATCCCGTATCCAAATAATCGGTCAAATTGACCCATAATTTTGCGCCGTATTCTTCCACATAAAAATACTCACCTTTGTTGGCAAGTTTTTCATATTGATTTTTGCCTTTTTGTTTTTGACGCACTTTTAAAATCAGCTTATTGGTTTCAATCCCTGTCACAGCAAGGGTAGCCGTCACTGCGTCCAATAAGCGTTGGCGTGCTTTATTTTCATCAATATTTTTCGGTGGCGCATATTCTTGCACCACAATATGATCCGCATAGCGATCCACAGCTAAATTATAATCGGGCAAATCCGCATCATATAATCGATAGGCTTGTAGACCTTGCTGTGTTGCCCATTTTTCAATTTTCTTGATATTTTTTTGTAATCTATTGGCAAAATCCTCTGCAACGTGCTGATTTGCCGAAACTTCAAGATTTTGTACCGCACTTTGTGGCTCTTGTTCGCTCAAACTGCGGTCAGAAATTTGATAGTTTTTTTGCACACAATCTAATGGGCCATTTTTCGCTTTAAATTGGCGATGAGAACGTAATCGCAAACAATCTAACAGGCCTTGTTCTGAACTAAAAATAGACGTATTCCACCCACCAAATTGTTGTTTCAAACGTTGGCCTAATACAGAATATAAAGCAATCAACGCCGGCGTCGTACCTAAACGTTCACCATAAGGCGGATTACAAATCACCGTACCTTTTTCATCTTGTGAGACAGGATTTTTTAACGCTGCCACATCTGATTGCTTGAATTGAATGAGGTGTGCCACCCCCGCCTGTTGTGCATTGTGTTGGGCTTTTTGTAAAACACGATGATCCAAATCAAAGCCGTAAAAATGCGGTTGCGGATTTTTATGACATTCCGTTTCAGCCAATGCAACGGCCTCTGCTTTTACTTTTTCCCATGCAGCGACATTATGCCCTTTCCAGAAATCAAATCCCCAGTGCATACGATGCAACTGCGGTGCAATTTTCGCCTCCATTTGAGCTGCCTCAATTAACAAGGTGCCAGAACCACACATTGGATCAAGTAAGGGCGTTCCCGCTTTCCAACCAGAACGTAACACAATAGCCGCCGCCAACGTCTCACGCAAAGGTGCCATGCCTGTTTCTTCACGATAGCCACGTAAATGCAAGGCATCACCACTTAAATCCAGAGAAAGGATAAAATTTTCACGATGTAAATAAGCATGAATGCGAATATCTGGATTGTCTTTATCCACATCAGGACGAGCTTTGCCTTGTCGCTCAAAATAATCCACTATACCATCTTTCACACGCATAGCGCCAAATTGAGTGTGGCGAATGTCTTGGTTTGTGCCGTTAAAATCCACTAAAAAACGACATCTTTCATCAAAATGCGACAACCAGTCTTGCGATACAACGGTAGAATAGAGATCTAAATCACTGTAAATTTTGCTTTGTGTTATCGGCAATAAAATGCGAGAGGCTAAACGTGACCACAATAACGCCTTGTATTGTGTTTCATCATCAGCCATAAAATGCACACCACCTTGTGCTACCTGACATTCCGTTGCCCCTAATGTGGTGAGTTCGACTTTCAGTAATTCTTCAAAGCCACGTGCAGTGGTAGCGAAAAGTTGTTTCATGGATATTCTCTAAATAGATTGGAAATTGGGGGGGATTATAGCATTAAATCCTTATTCAACGAAGTTATAAGTGATTTGCTAGACAGTGAAATAACCTATTTCTATATATAAAATATAGGCAATACCCATGACGATATTGCCCTAATCTTATCAATTAAATAATACGGTCTCGTGCAATGTTTTTCCCATTAAGTCTTTCGCTGACAAGCTCGGTTCGCCTTGCAGCTGCCAGTCAATGCCGACTGTCGGATCGTTCCAAATCAAAGAATGTTCTGCTTTAGGGTTGTAATAATCGGTGCATTTATACACAAATTCCGCAGTTTCGCTTAACACATAAAAACCGTGTGCAAAGCCTTCGGGAACCCACAGTTGGCGTTTGTTTTCAGCGGATAAAACTTCTGCGACCCATTTCCCAAAGGTCGGTGAGCTATGGCGTAAATCCACGGCGACATCAAGCACTTCACCTTGCACCACTCGCACTAATTTGCCTTGCGTATTTTCCGTTTGATAATGCAAACCACGCAGCACACCTTTGACGGATTTGGAATGATTTTCTTGCACAAAAGTGCGATCCGCCACATTTTGTTTAAACCATTCATCACGAAAGGTTTCCATAAAAAAGCCACGTTCATCGCCAAAAGCTTGTGGCTCAAGTAATTTAACATCGGGTATTTGGGTTTCAATTATTTTCATTTGTTATCCTTAGGCAGTATACGCCTGAATATTGCCTAACGCTTTTCGCCAATCACTCGGCTCAATGCCAAATTCTGCTTTGATTTTGCTTAAATCCAAGCGTGAATTAGCTGGGCGTTTGGCTGGGGTCGGATAGTCGGCAGTCGTAATTTGTTTAATGTGCGGTGCTTTTTTTAGCACATTTTGCAAAACGGCTTGGCTAAAAATCCCTTCAGCAAATTCCGCCCAGTTTACATAAGGCGAACCGCTGAAATGATACACGCCAAAGGCAGTTGAGCCATCTAAAATTGCAAAGGCGATACGAATTAAGGCGTTAGCAATGTCACCTGCGTAAGTGGGTGAGCCGAATTGATCGGCGACAATGCCAAGTTCATCACGGCTTTGTGCTAAGCGTAACATCGTTTTAACGAAATTATTGCCGTGTTCGCCAAACACCCAAGCGGTACGCAAAATAATATGGCGTGGGTTAGCGTTTATTACGGCAACTTCGCCGTCTAATTTGCTTTTGCCGTATACAGATTGTGGATTGAGCGAATCGGTTTCCACATAAGGGGCGGATTTTTTGCCATCAAACACATAATCAGTAGAAATATGCAAAATTGCTGCCCCGACTTGAGCGGCGGCAATCGCCAAATTCTCTGCCCCTAAACAGTTAATGGCGTGGGCAAGTTCAGGTTCGCTTTCAGCACGATCAACAGCGGTATGTGCAGCGGCGTTAATAATGACATCAGGTCGCCATTGCTCAACGATATGCAATACAGCATCTTTATCCGTTATATCCAACTCATCACGATCTAACGCTAACACATCGGCTTTACCTGAGAGCTGTTTAAGTAGTTGAAAGCCGACTTGCCCTTTTGAGCCAGTAATCAAAAATTTTGCCATTACTTGCCCCCTTTTGCTAAGCGAAGTAAATACTGACCATAGCGATTTTTCGCCATCGGCTTAGCAAGGGTTTCAAGCTGTTCAGTTGTCAGCCAACCATTTCGCCACGCAATTTCTTCCAAACACGCTACTTGCACATTTTGGATATTTTCAATAGTGCGAACGAATGCCGCCGCATCGTGCAGGCTTTCGTGCGTGCCCGTGTCAAGCCAAGCAAAACCACGTCCGAGCAGTTGCACATTGAGCGTGCCATCGTTGAGATACATCTCGTTGAGCGTGGTAATTTCCAACTCGCCACGAGCGGACGGTTTCACCTGTTTGGCAAATTCCACTACTCGATTATCGTAAAAATACAGCCCCGTTACCGCCCAATCGGATTTTGGCTTGAGCGGTTTTTCTTCAATGGATAACGCCTTGAAATTGTCGTCAAATTCCACCACACCAAAACGTTCAGGATCTTTCACTTGATAGCCAAACACCGCTGCGCCTTTGTTTTGCACAAAACGAGCCGCTTCTTGTAGGCTTGCGGTAAAATGCTGACCGTAGAAAATATTATCGCCCAACACCAAGCAAACACTGTCGTTGCCAATAAAGTCTTCACCAATCAAAAACGCCTGTGCCAAGCCGTCAGGACTCGGTTGCACGGCGTATTCTAGCGAGATACCAAAATCTGAACCGTCCCCAAGCAAGCGTTTAAAACTGTCGTTATCTTCAGGCGTGGTGATAATCAAAATTTCCCGAATGCCTGCCAGCATTAGTACCGAAAGTGGATAATAAATCATCGGTTTGTCGTATACAGGCAGAAGTTGCTTGGATACACCACGGGTAATGGGGTACAGGCGAGTACCTGATCCACCAGCGAGAATAATACCTTTCATCGTTATTCCCCCAAGCCTAAACGTTGATTGTAGCTACCGTCTTGAATCGCTTGCCACCACTCTTGATTATCTAAATACCATTCCACGGTTTTACGCAAGCCTGTTTCAAAGGTCTCAACCGGTTTCCAGCCGAGTTTTTGCTGCATTTTAGTGGCATCAATCGCATAACGTTTATCGTGTCCAGGGCGGTCTTGCACAAAGGTAATCAGCTCACGGAATGAACCAATATGTACAAACTGCGGTGCAAATTTAGCGAGTTTCTCGCTACCTTTTAGACTATCCAAAATGTCGCAAATGGTTTCCACCACGCTTAAATTTGTTTTCTCGTTGTGTCCACCGATATTATAGCTTTCGCCAATTTCGCCTTTGCTCAACACCAAATGCAAAGCACGGGCGTGATCTTCTACAAACAACCAATCACGAATTTGATCGCCCTTGCCATAAATCGGCAACGGCTTGCCGTAAATGGCGTTTAAAATCACGAGTGGAATAAGTTTTTCAGGGAAATGGAAAGGCCCGTAGTTGTTCGAACAGTTCGTTAGCACCACTGGCAAGCCGTAAGTGCGGTGCCAAGCACGCACCAAGTGATCGCTGGACGCTTTGGACGCAGAATAAGGGCTGCTTGGGGCATAAGGCGTGGTTTCGGTGAATAAATCGTCCGTGCCGTGCAAATCGCCAAACACTTCATCGGTGGAAATATGATGAAAACGAAACGCCGCTTTTTTCTCACCACTCAAACCGTGGTAATAATGGCGAGCCACTTCAAGCAAAGTGTAAGTGCCGATAATATTTGTTTCAATAAAGGCAGCTGGCCCGTCAATGGAGCGATCAACGTGGCTTTCTGCGGCTAAGTGCATCACGGCAGCGGGTTGATATTTCGCAAATACTTGCTCAAGGGCAGTTTTATCGCAAATATCGACTTGCTCAAAGGCGTAGCGTGGGCTATCGTTCATTCCTTTCAGGGAATTAAGGTTACCAGCGTAAGTAAGCTTATCCACATTGATTACACTGTCGTTTGTGTGGCTTATTATATGGCGAACCACTGCTGAGCCGATAAAGCCAGCACCGCCTGTTACTAGAATTTTCATAGTAATTTTATGTTTTTTCAGAAGTATATCTCACTCGCAACGACATAAATGGTTTTTCAATGACATAAAATGTCAAGAAAGATATTAGTATTATAGGAATCAATTTTAAAGATGACATCATTAATGACTCGCCTAATGTCGTAGCCCCTTTTAATCCAAATAATTTATTCAACATATCGCTAATCGGCAAATGCAACAAGTAAAGTGAGAAACTTATTTCACCTAACTTAGCCAATCCAACATTGATCCAATTTATCTCTGGCAAACGTACTTTTAAATAAGAAACAACCACCATGCCCCATAAAATACCTTCTATTGTAAAAGATAAAGAAATAAATATTGGTATATTCTTATTGGTAAAATGCGTAAACATAAATAGTAATAAGCACAACGCACTCAATACAACAAATAACGAAACCAATTTAGATGATAAAAATTCAAAATACTTTCTCTTATACAATACAGCAAAGATCATACCTAATACAAATTGATCTAACCGTCCTAAAATTGTATGATAAAAGTTATAATAACTTGTCGGTCTAATAAGAGCCACATTATAGCGAATTCCCATAATTAGAATTACGACAGCGATTAAATATCTTAATCCGTACTTTGACAAAAACAGGGCAAAGAACGGAAACAACAAATAAAATTGAAACTCAACGGCTATTGTCCAAATCGGTCCAGTTGGATAAAAGTCGTGTCCCCAGCCTGTATAAGATTGCCCAGTATTTAATTGTAATGTTAGTATTCTAAATATATCCATTGGTGTTGAATCTTTACGGCTTAAAGTAATAACAATAAAAACCATTAGAATCATCATTGGAAATATTCTTAGAATCCGATTATAAACAAATCCTTTATAATTTATTTTCTTATTGCCATAATCACTAATAATACAAAACAAAAAACCTGTAAGAAAAATAAATAAACTTACGCCCGTGTAGCCATTGTGTAGCCATTGTCGCAAAATTATTATTTCCGTCAATAAAAAATTGTAAATTATCTTTTGGTAGATTTCCCCTTAGATGGTGAAAAATTACAAGCACTGCTGCAAAAAATCTTAAATGATCTATTCGCTCAAAATAAGTTGTATTTAATGATTTCATTTAATAAGCTCCATCTCTTTTCAACACTACATTCACTGTTTTAAACAAAATCGCAATATCGTTCCATAAAGACCAGTTCTTCACATACCAAGAGTCAAAATAAACTCGGGTGTCGTAATCAACATCATTACGGCCGCTGACCTGCCACAGTCCTGTCATACCTGGTTTTGCCATTAAATAATAATTTACATCGGCATTGTAACGCTCAAGCTCTTCTTGAATAACAGGGCGAGGTCCAACCAAGCTCATTTCACCTTTTAATACGTTAAATAATTGTGGCAATTCATCTAAACTGGTTTTACGAATAAATTTCCCTACTTTCGTAATTCTCGGATCATTTTTGAGTTTAAAATCTTTTTCCCATTCTGCACGAGCTTCGGGATCTGTAGCTAATAAATTCTCTAATACTTCCTGAGAATTAGTTACCATTGATCTAAATTTTAGGCATTTAAATGGCTTTCCATTTCGTCCAATGCGTTCATGCCCATAGATAGCATTGCCGCCGTCTTTTTTAATCAAGAACAATAATGCTAGTAGTAACGGCGACAAACCTATAATAATCAATATCGAACAAACAATGTCCATTGTTCTTTTTAAGAATCTTGATGAACGCTTAGCTAAATTATTATTAATACGCAGTAACATTACATCGTGGCTAAAAAGAAATGACATATCTGTACTATATAACGGCAAGCCACGCAATGTTGGAATAACAGAGACAAAGCGGCAGTTTTTTACTGACAATTTTCTCAACCACGAACTTTGTAATTCACTCTGATTATCTTCTAAAGCAATAATATATTGAATATTGTTAAAATCAGGCAAAGATAATTTTTCATCATCTAAATAGATCTGATTTGACAACCCTAGTTCGGACAATTCATTATGCTCTGTTTCAACAAAACCTTTAATATTAAACCCTAAATAACGCTCACTTTTTAATGCGTTATAGGCTTCAATCGCATTATTTCCTGATCCAATAATAATGGTATCTCTCACAAAATATTTCTTATAAATCAATAATTTCTTAACTGTCACTCTCAAAAAAGGCACAATAAAAAGTGCGATAGACCAAGTTAATACCCATAAATAACGAGAAGAATGTAGCTTAGAGAATGCAATAATCGCAAGCTCAAATACAGCCAAAATCAGTAATGTCCGTATAACTTCTTTCAGCTCAAACCAAAATGGTTTACGGTAAGTATAATGTCTAAGCCTAATCCAAAACCATGCTACGCCAAAAATGCTCAAAGCTAAATGAATAACAAGTCGATCATCTAGTTGTCCATTTGGAATATAGCGAGAGATCTCACCTGTGAATAAAGAAAGTATCTCTAATGATAATAAAAAAGAGATAAAAATAGAGAAAAAATCCACAGAGGCGATGATCAACTTAGATAACATTTGTTTATTCATAATGTAGTTCCTAAATAGTTTCGTGCTATAAGCCTTTCAAAAACTTTCTTTTCAACAAGCCAACCGCTTTTTTGAATAAATTCTCACCTTCAAGGTTAGATACTTTCAGTTCAACCAAATTAACATTATTCTTAACCAACCAAACATTAAACAAACGCTCAGAAAGAAAACCAAATACTCGTTTTTGGTAAGCATCATAATTTGAAATATCAATCTGCTGTTCAAGTTTAAATAGAATATCAAACATCCACTCACAATAAGCGTAAAACATCTCTTTTTTCATCACAAACATATTAAACAAATGCAATGTTTTACCTTTCATCACCTGTTCAAAAGCAGGAATATAATCTACATAATCTTGTTGAATAATCGCTTTGACTAAATCTAAATCTTTCTGCTCGTGGGCATTTTTGTAGTGGTCATAAACGCTCTCAATCACATAATTACGTTTTTTAGATACAACACAATCATAGCTTTTCAGTAAAGACAACAATTCTTGCTCTGAGGCAATGGCTTTCCCTTTTAAAGACAAACCATTACCAGCAAAATAACGTCTATAATGCACCAAACCTGCATAATCTACATCATCAAAAAAATGATTTTTCCACGCCCAATAAAGAGCGGTCAATTCACAGAATGATGAATTTTTCAATGAAATATGTTCACCACTATCATCACCCATTACAGCAAAATCATTTTGTTTAATGGCTTTCCCAACATGAATGGGGACATAATAATCCACGTTCGGAAATTCATAAGGCTTATGCGTGGCTACGATAATTTTTACTTGGCTTTGCATATTGTATTAATCTCTAAAATGGTTTTCTACACAAGCTAATGCTTCGGCAATAATATTGTGCATATCAAAATATTTATATTGTGCTAAACGACCACCAAAAATAATATTTTGTTGCTGTTCTGCTAAGGCTTTATATTGTGAATACATTTCATTATTGCGTTGATCGTTAATCGGGTAATACGGTTCATCGCCATTTTCATATTCTTTTGAATATTCACGAGTAATCACCGTTTTTTCTTGTGTGCCAAACTCAAAATGTTTATGCTCAATAATACGTGTATAAGGCACTTCCGATTCAGTATAATTCACTACTGCATTACCTTGATAATTGTCTGTATCCAACACTTCATTATCAAATTTCAGGCTGCGATATTCCAATTTACCAAATTGATAGCCAAAATATTCATCAATCATACCTGTGAAAACAATATTTTCTGCTAATGCTTCATACTGTTCACGCTCGGCAAAGAAATCCACACCAAGTTTTACTTCAATATCCGCAAGCATTTTTTCAAAAATACCTGTATAGCCACCAATCGGAATACCTTGGTAAGTATCATAGAAATAATTATTGTCGTAAGTGTAGCGAACAGGCAAACGCTTAATAATAAAGGCTGGCAATCCAGTACATTTACGTCCCCATTGTTTTTCGGTATAACCTTTAATCAATTTTTCATAAATATCACGTCCGACCAAAGAAATCGCTTGTTCTTCAAGGTTTTTAGGCTCGGTAATATTTTCTTGCTTGATTTGTTCCTGAATTTTTGCTTTTGCCTGTTCAGGGGTAATCACGCCCCACATTTTATTAAATGTCAGCATATTAAACGGCAAGCTATACAATTCATCTTGATAGCGAGCAACCGGCGAGTTGGTGAAACGGTTAAATTCCGCAAATTGTTGGATATAATCCCACACCACTTTATTGCTAGTATGGAAAATATGTGCGCCATATTTATGCACATTAATCCCTTCAACATTTTGCGTGTAGCAGTTACCGCCAATATGGTTACGTTTTTCAATCACCAAACATTTTTTGCCACGTTTTGTGGCTTCATAAGCAAAAATTGAGCCGAATAGACCAGCACCCACAATTAAATAATCATATTTTTTCATATAAAGTTCTCTCTAAGAAATCTCTCACAAGTTAATTGGTCTTATTAATCAAATAACTTCTACTTTTAATAAAATAACTATGTACGATCCAAACAATCAATATAAAGAATAACAAAAGTACAAATTCCACAGAAAAGAATTTGTATAAATCCCCATCCTTAACTCCCTTTCTCAAAATATAAAACAGCCTAGATGAAATAATTGTCAAAATTAAATTTCCTGATGATATTGAGTAAAACACCAACTTAAACCATCCACCAAACAAGATACCTAATATAAGCATTGCAAAAATACCTAAATAGCTTCCAAGATGATAAAATATCAATGAAGGTGTAGAATATGTAAACCTAGATAACTTATCTAATTTCCATTCAAATCGTTCAGGAGTGGTATTCAGCCTCATCACTTTATACATCCCTACATAATATTGGTTATATTCATTATAATTTACATAAGTGGAAAGCTCTTCAGAAATTTCATTCAATCTAATCTCATCCGTATAATTCTTATAGGTCGACCACCATAACTGCCCTTCTTGAGACAACCTTTGTCTTGCATAATCTAAAGGTTCAAAAGAGGGAAAATAATACACATTTATACTAATAGCTGAGAATATAAAAAATAATAGACCAATAGAAACTCTTAAAATAAGCTTTATAGCTTTATCTCTAATGATATATATAACATAAGGAATAAAAAACAAAAAAATGATTTCTATTAAATTCCAAAATTTATGACCTTTTAATAAAAAGGAAAAAATTATCAACCCCAGAAGGATAAGATAACGTTTTTTTTTCTCTGAAAAATAAAGCACCCCAAGCCCTAAAGCAAAGTAAAAAAGTAAATTTGTAATCTGACCAAATATACCTAAAATCTCTTTATCATAAGCAAACCTGTCAACACCTAATATAGGGGCTGGTTTATATTTTATAATTACACCATAGGTAACAAATAGCATTAAATATAATCCCACAAGGAAAATATTCTTATAATATATTTTACTAAAAGACAACCTAGATAAAGATTTTTCTCTTATAACAAAATTAATCCCCAAAAGAAAAAAATACTGATATAATAATAATAAAGATATACTACCTTCTTTACTAATCCACTGTTCTATTTCATAGAGATAGTAACTACTATCTGAGTGCTCAATTGCAAAAACCCCCAATATATTTAATATAATTGTTATAAAATTTAACAAATTAACAAAGCTTCTCTTGGGATGTAGCAAAAATTCTAAGAATAAAATAACTAGAAAAAAAGAAAAAAGAATAAAATCATTTACACCAATAAAATTAGATATATTTCCAAAGCAGAATAGTAAAAACCAAAATTCTAAAACAAATTTAGTAAGTTTCAGACACATCATAAAATAGACCTTTTATTACATTTAACTAATCCATATAAAAATCATATGGTTTAAACTTATCATTTTTATAATTGTTAAATTCTCCACATTCAAGATAATCAATAAATTCACTATCGTCATTAATAAGAACAAATGGTAGTTTTTCAATATCAACATAAAACTCTCTACTATTACGCAGATAATGATCTAAATCAGGGCAAAACAATATAACTGGAATATCACAGTAAAAACAATCAAACATAACAGAAGAATAATCTGTAACAACTAGCCTTGCAAATTCTACAAGCGTATAAAAATCTTCATTAACATCAGCTAATTTTATATTACTATATTCCCCTCTTATATGTTGAGATTTATCCGAAGGATGCGGTTTAATAATTAATATATTATTAATACTTTTTAGTATATTATTTAATTTATCTAAATCACAAAATCGATAAAAAGAATAAGATGTGTCATCTCGCCAAGTCGGAGCATAAAGAATGATAGACTTTCCACTGCAATTTTCGTGTTGATAAATATTGCGCAAATGCCCTAACCGAGGAGGAAAAGACTCCATAAAAACGTGTTCATTCTTTATGTCAAATGCGGTTCTAAAACAAGCTTTTTCATACTCAGAAGAAACCAATAACTTACTAGGTTTTACATATAAATGTGGATATATATATTTAAAAACATACTCATACTTATTTCTTATTGAATAGAATCCTGTATTAACATCTCTTTCAATCTTTTTCAATGGTGTGCCATGCCAAACATTAAATAATTTAGCGCCATTAGATAACCAAAAAGAAATATCAGAAACATAGCTAGAATACACAAATGTTCCAGCTGTTAAAGAATGAAAAATACCCTTAACGCTCAGTAACGGGTAATAGGAATAATCTCCACCTAACTTATCTAGTTTAGATTTTATTGAGTTATTTCTATATATAAATATTTTCTCTGCCCCATCATAAAAATTATGATCTATAAATAAATCTTTTACATTTCCAGTAAAATTTCCAGTATGAGTTCCGAAAACTATTTTATTGGAGTTTCTAGGAAATACCCAAGACAGGGTATAAAGTATCCAACCAAAAATGGCGATTACAGTATATATACATAATTTCAATATTCTTCTCATTCTAATTCACTTTTTAATTGTTCTAATATCTCAAACGCTTTAAAAATTTCTTCTTTAGAAATAGAAAACGTTTTTAAAGTTTGTTTTAACTGAGTAGAAGATATCCCTTGAGTTCTTTCAAGATATACAACATCGCAATATTCCTTTAAGAAATCAAACTTACCAAACCAATCTTCACCAATAGCAAAAATATCAACGTTATATTTCTGAACATCCACAATTTTCTGTTCCCAACTAGTTTCAGGAATTACAAGATCTACACAGCCAATATTTTCAACAATCTCCGCTCTTTGTGCATAAGGAATGATTGTTTTTTTTCCTTTGCCTTCATTAAATTCATCGGTTGATACAGCAACGATTAGCTTATCACCCAAAGATTTTAATCTTTTTAATAATCTCAAATGACCAATATGAAATAAATCAAATGTTCCATAAGTAATAACTGTTTTCATTATGTAACCTTATTCTTACTAAAATAAACTAACCCACCACATCGCAATACTAAAATTATACATTCAGTGGCAATAATCATCAATAATATATTTCTTGCGGTAATCGCGTTATTTAAATATAGGGCAAATAACCCTAATAAATGAACGGCTGCCCCAAACATCACCGTATAATTAGCAAACTTAATTTTCTTAACTGCCGAAAACCCAGGATAACCAATAATCACAGAGAAAAATGAAATACACAGCAATACCAAAAATAGCTGAAAATATTCGCCTGCCTGCCTGAAATCTTCTCCAAAAATCAACGCCATTAAATCATTAGCAAATAATCCGACAATATAACAGCCGGCCACCACAGGCATAATTAAAGCGAAAACCACTTTAACTAATAATTTTAAATTCCCTGTGCGTGTTAAATGCGGAAACAATACTTGCGATACAATCCCCGCCACACTTGTTCCAGCACCATATAATTTTTCAGCAGAACCATATAAACCTGCGATACTACTACCTTGAAAATGCCCTAAGATTAAGACATTTGCGGCGGTATAAACCGAAACCGCCACTCTGGAAAAAAAGAACGAAAAACTATATTTCAGCTCTTGCCACATTCCACTTAAATTAGGTATACCGATTTGATAATCTTCTTTATAAATGCAAACTAAATAGATAATGCTCACTACAAGCTGACTAATAAAAAAGCAAAACAGAGCAAGGTTTATACTTTTATAAAATAAAAATAATACAAATAAAATGACAACATATCCCATCTTTGCAACCATATTTGCAATGGTGATATATTTCATCTTTTCAATGCCTTGAAAGAACCATATACAGTGTAACGATTGGGCAAGAATAATAGCAACAATCCACACAATACTCATTGTATTTAAAGGTGAAATTGGTGTAAGTAAATTAAATATAATATAAATTACTGCCACTACACTTGCAAACACTGCAAAAACCAATTTTAGTGTAAACACATTAGCAATATACTGTTTAATATAGTTTCTATCTTCTTTATATTGCACTACATTATGTGTTGCCGATAAATTAAAGCCAAAGTCTGTTAAAATATAAGCCAATGTGCAAATAGAAAACAGCACCATTAAACTACCGAATTGCTCTAAACCCAAGCCTTTTGCAAGCAAAGGCCAAGCCAGTAGTGGCACAAGATAATTAGCAACTTGAACAAACAATAATGCAATCAGGTTTTTAACAAGGGTATGTTTAAATAAATTATTTATCATTCGTTTAACGAGAATCTACTTAACAAACGCTTTTCTTACTAATATTACTAAGCAAGATAACATGAATCCTAACAACGCCCCGATCAACACAATCAATACCCTCTTCGGCTTATCTCTGCTCACAGGATAATCTGGCGAGCTCAAATAATGATAAGACTGCGCTTTCACAGATTCTAACTTAGGCACTAACGGAGCTAACTGATCTAGCTGTTTCTGAATTTCATAATAACGTGTTGGATAAATAATGCCTTTTTCGTGTTCAACATCAATTTGTGCTTTCAAGTATTTTTGTCCTAACATAAATTGATAGGGTACTTTTGCATCACTCACCACTACATTTTGTGCTGTTGTGCTATCTCCACCAAATTGTGAATATTCTTTAACACCTGCTTTTGTCGCTGTTTCGTAAGCTTTATCCAGATGTTTAAGCTGTACATTTTCTTGAGTTTTAAGATCCCATTCAATTTTTTCTTTCTCAAAATTTAAATCTGTGATTTTCTCATTAACCCACACCTTAAAATTATCAAAGTCCAACTGTAATGCTTTTTGGTTGATTGTATCAATCAGTTTTGCGAGCGTGGCTTGTGCTAAAGCGGGTTTTTCTGCGAAAAGACTAACTTTATTGCCAATAGCATCAGGATTTTTCTTTGGATCAGGCTTAGTCAATGTGATACTTTCTGTCGCTAACATATTCAATGTTCTGATTTTTTGTTCTTCACTTTGATCTTTAGATAATTCCTTAAATAATTCGGAATTTTTTAAAAAATCCACTCTTTCATCAAGAGAATAAATAAGCTGATTAAAATTTGAATATAATGCACTGCCCAATGCTCCCGCATCAAACTCCGCACCAAGAATTCGAGCATATTCTCGTCTAACGGTTAAATATTCACCTAAATCAACGGTTTTCGGTGGAATAATCTCCGCTTTTGATGTCCATTGCTCTTTTGCGGTAAAGGCATAAATTCCTGCAATTAACGCAAAAACAAAACTAGATAAAACAATCCAAACTTTCTTATGCCACAAGGCTTTAAACAGTTCTATTAAATCAATTTCATCGTTGCTGTTATTTAGTGTAACCTCATTACTCATTCTCTCATTCCCACAAAAATATAACATGTCCGACCATTATACTCGCAAGCAAGCAAGCAAGCAAGCAAGCTTGCATATGACTATAAATTCTTTTGTAAACAATAAATTATAATAAAAATAAAAAGGTCTTTCCCTAAATAGAGAGAAAGACCTCATAAATTATTTCAAAAAATGTTTAGCGCCACGCCTTAAACTGATTAATCAACCCATTAGTTGAGCTATCATGACTCGCCACTTTTTCGCCGTCTTTTAATTCAGGTAAAATACGGTTAGCAAGCTGTTTACCCAATTCCACGCCCCATTGGTCGAAACTAAAGATATTGAAAATCACACCTTGTACAAAGATTTTATGCTCATACATGGCAATCAATGCCCCCAATGTGAATGGGGTAATTTTTTGCACTAAAATTGAGTTGGTGGGTTTGTTACCTGTAAATACTTTAAATGGCACAATATCTGCGACATCAGCAAGATTCTTACCGGCTTTGACAAATTCTGCTTCGACTTCTTGTTGGGTTTTACCAAACGCAAGAGCTTCCGTTTGAGCAAAGAAGTTAGAGAGTAATTTCTCGTGATGATCCGCTAATGGATTATGAGTTTTAGCCGGAGCAATAAAATCACAAGGAATTAAACTGGTGCCTTGATGAATTAATTGATAGAACGCATGTTGACCATTGGTACCGGGTTCACCCCAAATAATTGGGCCAGTTTGGTAATTGGTGATCACTTTGCCATCACGTCCCACATATTTACCATTGGATTCCATATTACCTTGTTGGAAATACGCCGCGAAACGGTGTAAATATTGGTCGTAAGGTAAAATTGCTTCGGTTTGTGCCCCTAAGAAACTGGTGTTCCATAAGCCGACTAAGGCCAATGTGGCAGGAATATTTTGCTCAATCGGTGCAGAGCGGAAATGTTTATCCATTTCATGGGCGCCAGATAATAAGGCTTCAAAGTTTTCAAAACCAATGGATAAGGCAATAGATAAACCGATCGCTGACCATAAAGAATAACGACCGCCTACCCAATCCCAGAAACCGAACATATTGTCAGTGTCAATACCGAATTTTGCCACTTCGGTTGCATTGGTAGAAAGTGCGGCGAAATGTTTTGCCACTTGGTTTTCATCTTTCGCTTGTGCTAAGAACCAGTCACGAGCCGATCCTGCATTGGTCATGGTTTCTTGCGTCGTGAATGTTTTAGAGGCGATTAAGAAAAGTGTGGTTTCGGGGTTCACTTTTTTCAAGGTCTCCGCAATATGCGTGCCGTCTACGTTAGACACAAAGTGCATGGTTAAATGATTTTTATAGGGACGTAACGCTTCTGTGACCATATAAGGACCAAGATCTGAACCACCAATCCCGATATTCACCACATCTGTAATAGCTTTGCCAGTGTAACCTTTCCATTCGCCTGAAATCACACGTTGGCAGAAACCTTTCATTTTAGCAAGGACTTCGTTGACATCTGGCATAACATCTTTACCGTCCACTAAAACTGGTGTGTTTGAACGGTTACGAAGTGCGGTGTGTAATACGGCACGATCTTCGGTACGGTTAATTTTTTCGCCTGTAAACATCGCTTCAATCGCAGTAGAAAGGGAACATTCTTCCGCTAATTGACGTAATAATTTCAGGGTATCTTGATTAATATTGTTTTTAGAATAATCCACTAAGATTTCATCATTAAAGGTTAATGAATAATCTGCAAAGCGGTTGGGTTCTTGTGCGAAAAGTTGTTGAATCGTGGTTTTAGCAAAAGTCGCTTTATGTTGCTCTAAGGCTTTCCACGCTGCGGTGGACGTTGGATTGATGTTTTTCATTGTAATTTCCTTTTTTAATGATTAATAATTCGTTCCCTCTCCCTCTGGGAGAGGGTTAGGGTGAGGGTTTAAACCATTTTAATATTATATTACCCTCACCCCTGCCCTCTCCCAGAGGGAGAGGGGGTAATATTCTGATTAATCGACATATTCTGTTAATACTCGTGGTGTCAATTTAGTCATTAATTCATAACTCAATATCCCCGACATGCTGGCAATTTCTTCAATAGGTAATTCGTTGCCCCATAAAATGACTTCATCACCCACTTGATCTTGACAATCAGCCCCCAGATCTACCGTCACCATATCCATGGAAACTCGTCCCACGATTGGCACTCGGCGACCGTTAATAAATACCGGTGTGCCTACGGGAATATTGCGTGGATAACCATCACCATAACCAATCGCCACCACGCCAATTTTGGTGTCTTTTTCACTGACCCAAATACCCCCATACCCCACTGGTTCACCGGCTTGATGCGTTCGCACAGCAATCAAGGAGGAGGTTAAAGTCATCACCGGTTTTAAGCCGTAAATGTCGGCCGGTGTATTGGTTGGCGACACGCCATACATAATAATCCCAGGGCGGATCCAATCTAAATGGGATTGTGGCCAAAATAAAATACCGCCTGATGCAGCAATGGTGCGTTCACCTTGTTTATGTTCGGTGGCTTGTAAAAAACGTTGTAATTGTAACTCGGTATAACCGCTTTCTAATTCGTCCGCACAGCTAAAATGGCTGACAAAACCGATTTGTGGTTGCACATTTTGACATTGTTGCAATTCATCATAGAAATAATCCACTTCATCTAAATGCACGCCCAAACGGTGCATACCAGTATCAATTTTTAACCAGACCTTAATCGGATTAGGTAAATCCGCTTGTTGTAATGCACTTAATTGTTGCTGATTATGCACGACGGTTTGAATATTATTCACCGCAATAATCGGCAAATCGGTAGCGGAAAAAAAGCCTTCTAACAATAAAATCGGTTTAATAATCCCATTAGAACGTAAGGTTAAGGCTTCTTCTAAACGAGCGACGCCAAAACCATCAACACTTTCTTCTACGGCTCGAGCGACAAATTCAACCCCATGCCCATAGGCATTGGCTTTCACCACGGCAATTAACTTACTGTGCGGTGCTTTTTGTTTAATTTTTTGAATGTTATGTTTCAGTGCAACTGAACTAATTTTTACGGTGGCTGGTTTCATTTTTTCTTCTTAATCTTCATCATCAAGTTTATGTGCGGCATTATCAAAGCGTGAAAAATCCCCTTGGAATATCAACGGAACACGCCCGATTGGGCCATTACGGTGCTTACCAATCACAATCTCGGCTTTATTCTTGTTTTCTTCCGTTGGATTATAAACTTCATCACGATAAATAAACATAATTAAATCCGCATCTTGCTCAATAGATCCTGATTCACGTAAATCTGAATTCACAGGCCGTTTATTCGGACGATTTTCTAAGGTTCGGTTAAGCTGCGCCAAGGCCATTACTGGCACTTCTAATTCTTTAGCAAGCGCTTTCAAAGAACGAGAAATTTCAGCAATCTCCAAAGTACGGTTATTGTCAAAACCGGGGGCTCGCATTAATTGTAAATAATCCACCATAATCAGGCTCAATCCGCCATTCTCACGATATATTCGTCTAGCACGGGAACGCAATTCTGTCGGCGTCAACCCAGAGGAATCATCAATAAACATATTGGGGGTTCTGGTGAAAAGTCCCATTGCGGACGACAGACTCGCCCAATCCCTATCAGCCTCAACTTTACCTGTCATAATCGACTTCAAACTCACCCTTGATAAAGAGGCTAAAGAACGCATCATAATACTTTCTGCAGGCATTTCCAAGCTGAACACTAACACGGGTTTTTCATTTTCTAATGCGACTTTCTCACAAATATTCATGGCAAAAGTCGTTTTTCCCATGGAGGGACGCGCCGCCACAATGATCAAATCGGATTTCTGTAAACCTGATGTGATGTGATCTAAATCAATAAACCCTGTCGACACGCCCGTTAAACCATTGTTTTTCATATTTCTCAACATTTCAATGCGATCAATGGTACGTCCCAAAATCGGCAACACATTTTCTGGCCCTTCGTTTTCAGAGGTGCGTTTTTCCGCAATTTGAAACACTTCTCGCTCGGCCTGATCAAGAATATCTTTGACATCTTTGCCTTTCGGTTGATAGGCCATCTGAGCAATATTATTCCCCACGCCAATCAGTTCACGCAAAATGGCTTTTTCTCGCACGATCTCCGCATAAGCATTCACATTCGCTGCACTTGGCGTATTTTTAGATAATTCAGCCAAATAAGCAAACCCACCCACTTCATCAATGACCCCTCGATCTTTCAAGGATTTATCTAAGGTAATCAAATCAATCGGTGAATTCTGACGAGCCAACATGTCCATTTCACGGAAAATAAAACGATGTGCTGCCGTATAAAAATCATCCGCTACCACACGCTCAATCACATTTTCCCAATGCTGATTATTCAACATCACCGCCCCTAACACCGCCTGTTCCGCCTCAATGGAATGCGGCGGAATATTGGCTTGCTCTAGCGTTTGCTCTCGTGTGGACGTCGGTTTCTTGGCCATAAAATCTATCTCAAAAATAATAAAATTTTTCGTATATCATATACCAAATTCACTATTTTTTTAAGGGAAAAGTGCGGTTTAAATAAGGGAATTTTTTTATCTAGTTGGAAAGGTTAAAAATCTGGTATAATCAAATTATAAACAATAATGGCTAAATGCCCAAAAACAAAAAAGTGCGGTGAAAAAACTCTTATTTTTTCCACCGCACTTCTATCTCACTGAATAAATTACCCTTTTCTTCTTTCCTCAACCGCCTCTGCAAGCTGTTGCAACAAGATTTCGGTGTCTTCCCAACCGATACAAGCATCGGTGATACTTTGCCCGTAAGTGAGTGGTTTATTCGGAACTAAATCTTGACGACCTTCTACTAAGTGGCTTTCTACCATCACACCAAAAATCTGTTTTGAGCCTTGGGCTAATTGGTCGCTGATAGATTGGCATACGTCCATTTGACGTTTAAATTGCTTGCTGCTGTTGGCATGGCTGAAATCCACCATAACGTGACCAATATGTCCTGTTTTTTCAATATCGGTACAGACTTTGGCAATGCTTTCTGCGTCATAATTGGTGGCTTTATCGCCACCACGTAAGATAATATGGCAATCCTGATTACCTTTGGTAGAGACAATAGCGGAATGGCCGAATTTTGTCACCGATAAGAAATGGTGTGTTGCCTCTGCGGATCCAATGGCATCAAGGGCAATTTTTACGCCGCCGTTGGTGGCATTTTTAAAGCCCACAGGGCAAGACAAGCCAGACGCTAATTCACGGTGAACTTGCGATTCAGTGGTTCTTGCACCAATCGCTCCCCAACTCATTAAATCCGCCACATACTGCGGCGTGATCATATCTAAAAATTCGCCAGCGGTCGGCAAGCCTAAATCATTAATATCGGCTAATAATTTACGTGCTAGACGCAAACCGTCATTTAACGCATAACTGTCGTTTAAATACGGATCGTTAATCAACCCTTTCCAACCTACTGTCGTACGAGGCTTTTCAAAATATACACGCATGATAATTTGTAAATTATTTTGATATTTATCACGCAATGGTTTTAAACGTTGAGCATATTCCATTGCTGCTTTTGGATCATGAATCGAACAAGGGCCAATAACCACTAACAAGCGATCATCTTCACCATGAATAATATTATGTGCTTCAGAACGTGCCGTTTTCACTGTTTCAACGGCAATCTCACTAGCTGGATATTTTTCTAATAACGCAACTGGGGGTAATAATTGTTCAATTTTACCAATACGAGTATCGTCATTCGCAATACGAATTTCATTTTTACTTTTTACCATAATTCATCACTCTCATAAAATCAATAAAACACTTTCCGTGTAAACATGCTGTTAATGTAGCATTAATCTCTGCACTAGTAAACTAGTACAATGCAATTATTTTAATAACTGCTTAATACTTGAGCAGGTTGTAATTTTGCAGCTCGATTGGCTGGGTAAAGACTTGCCAATAAACTCAATAATAATGCTGAAACCAACACGAATAGCACATCTTGCCAATGTAATTCTGTTGGTAAGAAATCCACAAAGTAAATGCCGTCAGACAATAATTTTCGTCCAATCAGGCTTTCTAAACCTTGAATAAGTGCGGTTAAATTTAAGGCTAAAAATACCCCTAACACAATGCCGATTAAACAGCCTTTCATGCCTGCTTGTAAGCCATACCAGACAAAAATGCGTTTAATAAAGGCGTTGTTTGCCCCTAATGTTCGCATAATCGCAATATCGCCCGCTTTGTCTTTCACCGCCATAATCAGCGTGGAAATAATATTAAAGCAGGCTACCCCAATCACTAGCACCATGGCAATATACATGATGGTACGGATCAGTTGAATATCACGGTACATATAGCCGAATTTGCTCACCCAAGTTTGTAAATTGAGTAATTGTGGATAGCTGTTTAACGCAGAAAAATCCAAGCTATTCATGTTAAACGGATCCGCCACTTTCAGATCGGCACCTGAAATTTGATTGGCATTGTAGTCTAAATATTGTTGTGCTTGGGCTAACGGCATGAGGGCATAACTATGATCAAGTTGACCGTCTAAACGTAAAATTCCCGACACCTGAATCCGCTCACGACTTGATTGTGCCATGTCTTCACCATTATTTTGCGAAATCAGCAATGTCACCCAATCGCCTGTTTGTACCTCTAACTCTTTGGCAATGCCGTAGCCTAATACTAAGCCTGAATGATGAGAGAACGATTGCCACGCTTGATCGAGAACAAAATCCCCTAGTCGGCTGACCGTATCTTGTGCTGTTTTGTCCACGCCTTTCACTTGCACCACTTTCATTTTTGCCCCATTTTCCACTAAAGCAGTAAAACTGACAAAAGGCGATACGCCTTGAATATTGGGTACTTGTTGCAAGGTGCTGACTAATTGTTGTTTGTCAGTTATGGGCTGATTTTCCGCCGATATAATTTCAGCATGAGGAACAACGGCTAAAATACGGTTATTCAGTTCTCGCTCAAACCCATTCATGGCACTCAATCCCACGATCAATACCGCCACGCCCAATGCAATGCCGAGTGTAGAGAAAAATGCAATCAGGGAAACCAAATGATTTTTTTGCTTGGCTCGTTGGTAACGCCAACTAATTAAGAATGCGGTATTCATCGCCTACTCCGCTCGCAATACGCCGTCTTGCATAATCATGCGACGTTGTAATTTTTCTGCCAAATGCAAATCGTGCGTGACCAATAAAAAGGCGATGCCCTGTTCTTGATTAAGTCGTTGAATTAACTCAAAAATACTTTCGGTGGTAGCTCGGTCTAAATTCCCTGTTGGTTCGTCCGCCAATACCAACGCTGGATTATTGACTAACGCCCTTGCAATCGCCACACGCTGACGTTCACCGCCTGATAAGGCTGACGGTTTGTGAGAAATGCGGTGCGAAAGTCCAACAGATTTTAAGATCTTTTCCGCCCGATCTTTAGCTTCGGTTTTGTTTTGATTGCCGATTAACATTGGCATCATCACGTTTTCAAGTGCGGTGAAATCCGCCATTAAATGATGAAATTGATACACAAAACCGAGATATTGATTACGTAATTTGGCTAATTCATCGCTACTTGCTTTTTGTAGCGATTGCCCTTTGATAAACACTTCGCCTGTGGTCGGTTGATCCAGTCCGCCGAGGGTGTGAAGCAGGGTACTTTTGCCCGAACCTGATGAGCCGACAATGGCGACCAGTTCTTTTTCGTTAAGGGCGAAATTGATGTCATTGAGGACTTGGGTTTTGGTTTCGCCGTCGTGGTAGTGTTTGGTGATGTTTTTGCAGGTTAATAATGTTTCATTGTTCATTTTATATTCTTTAAATTATTGGTTTATTAAAATCGTATTTCGCCGATGGCGACTTACTTTTTCTTTGCTTGTGCAAAGCAAAAGTAAGCAAAAAGAAAGCACACCCCGATTTTGCCTTGTTTCCTGAAAATCATTAAATTTGCTTAACGGAAAAGTTGTAAACTCGCTTCGCTCAAACAGTACAACTTTTCCTACAAATTTAATGATTTTCAGGCGGCAAAGACGGGGCCCCCATAATTAACAAAACCAAGTGCGGTGAAAAAATTAAAACTTTTCATAAATACACCACACTTTTAATCATGCTCGGTTAAAAAATCGGGGCCCCATCTGAACCGCCTTTGCGACTTGGCATTTTTAGCTAAATTTTGCATGTCTGAGCGAAGCGAGTTCAAAATTTAGCGTGAAGAAAATGCCAAACGAGCAAAGAAAAGCGGTGAAGTTGGGGTGTGCTTTTCTTTGCCTACTTTCTTTTGCACAAGCAAAAGAAAGTACGGTCGCCATCGGCGAAACCGATTATTCATACCGCAGAGCCTCGGCAGGCTCCACCCGACTCGCCCGATACGCCGGATAAACCGTCGATACCAACGACAATCCCAACGAAAACACCACAATCACCGCAATCTGCCATAGATTAATCTCGGTCGGTAAATAAATACCCACAGGGTTAATAGCATTAACAATATCGCCTAAATACAGAGTGATCAACACGCCTAACACGGCACCGATCAAGGTTCCCACTAATCCCACAAAAAAACCTTGTAGAATAAAAATCCACCGCACTTGTTTTTTAGTTAAGCCTTGGGTTTGTAAAATTGCAATTTCACCCTGTTTATCCACCACCATTAAACTCAATGAGGTAATAATATTGCTCACCGCCACCACGATAATTAAGCTAATTAATAAGCCCATCATATTTTTTTCCATGCGTACCGCTTGAAAAAATTCGCCTTTTTGACTTCGCCAATCATCAATTTTCCATTGATCTTCGGGGAAAATTTGGGTAAGTTCAGTGATTTGAAAAGGATCTTTCAGAAATAATCGTACGCCTTGTGCATTTTCAGGTCTAATTCGCATTAAACGCCCAATATCCGCTAAGTTTGCAAAGGTTTCATAACCCGATGCCTCATTCGTGGCAAAATAAATCTCACTCACGGTGAACAAGCGTTGCATAGGGATTCGACCTAAAGGCGTATATTGGCTATTTTCTGTTAACATTAGGCGAATTTTGTCACCCACTTGCACGTCTAATTTTTGAGCTAATTGTGAACCAATAATTAATTTAAATTCACCGGTTGGCAATAAATGATCTAATTTGCCTTGATCTAAATAGTCTAATAAATGATCATCACTCGGCTGTTTCACCCCAATCACTTGACCTGCACTCACACCGTTTGCCGTTTGATAAATAGCTTTTGTGCTATTAATCAACGTCACACCGTTTATCACATTCTGTTGACTTAAATCAGGCAATTCCGATTGAAATTGTGCAGTGGAAAAATGCCCATTTTTTTTCATCACAATAGCATGGGGTAAGCTGGATAAAACTTGGCGTTTTTGATGTTGTTCTAATCCGTTCATCACCGATAAAACAATAATCAACGCCATCACGCCAAGCACAATACCACTACTGGCAAGGTTAGTCACTAATCGTCCAAAACGATCCGCACTTTTGGCTCGCCAGTAACGTAAGGCAATAAATGCTGAAATGCCTAAGCTCATTATTTACCAGTTCTCACAAATTCTTCTAAATTTAACCGCACTTTATCCACTAAAATCTCCACGGCTTGATCGGACGCCCAAGCAATATGTGGGGTGATAATAATATTCGGCAAAGTCTGACTGGCTACAATTAATGGATTATCTTTAGCCGGTGGTTCTTTACCTAACACATCAATGGCCACGCCACCAAGTTGTCCGCTTTTTAACGCGTCCACCACCGCTTGTTCATCAATTAATGGGCCACGTCCAGTATTAATTAACAACGCCCCTTTTTTACAATGAGAAAGGGTTTCCGCATTAATGAGATTTTTCGTTTCTGGCGTCAATGGGCAATGCAAAGTTAACACATCCGCTTGTGCTAACACATCATAAAAAGGCGTGTAACCCTCACGGCATTGAGTGGCGTTTTTATGTTCAGCATAAAGCACGTTCATACCCAAAGCCGTGGCTAATCGTCCCACTTCTGAACCAAGCGAACCTTTACCAAATACGCCTAAAGTTGAACCACGTACATCTTGCACAGGATGATCAAAATAGCAGAATTGTTTGCTCTCCGTCCATTTACCTTGCAACTGATCTTTATACCACAAATGTAAACTGTGTTTTAGGCCAAAAATAAAGCCTAACACATGTTCTGGCACGGTTACCGCTGAATAACCCGCAACATTTTTAACGGCGATACCGAATTCTTTCGCTGCAACTTTGTCAATATTATCTGTACCAGTAGCCGTCAATGCAATGAGTTTTAATTGGGGTAATTGAGCCATAATTTCACGGCTAAACACCACTTTACTGGTAATCACAATATCCGCATCTGCCACACGCTCTAACACTTGTTCAGCAGAAGTGTGTTCAAATTCGACCCATTGATGTTCAAAATTGGGACGTGGAATGGGAATGTGTTTTGGTAATGCGGTGCTGTCAAGAAAAACGATTTTTTTCATAGGATGCTCCCTTTACTTTGGATAGATAATAAAGGGATTCTAGCAGCTTTTTAGGAGGATTTGTAGTAATTATTATGAAATTACAGTGAAAAAATACAGTATTTTGTTTATTATCTTACAAATGGCTCACGACCATCATCTTGCATATCATTTATGTAATCATAGTAATCGCCAACATTCTTTTTACATTGCTGAAAGTACTCATTCATGCCCATAGATAATTCTATTTCTTGATTTGCCATACAATCTTCAATATCATCCAAAGTATCGTTAGTAAATCGACATTGCTGAAATAATTCAAGTGGCGTTTTAACAAATTCTACTTCTTCATCCGCTAAACAATCTTCTACTTCATTGTAGAATATATTCACTTCTTTTGACCTTTGTTTATTAGCTTCATAGGATGACCCCAAAAAGCCAATAACAATGAGTGCAATAAGTAGCAGTGCATCTTTCATAGATTTGTCCCTATCAATTTTTACAATAAATTACCCTTTGCCTATTCTATCACTTCTACTAAGTGGATTTCCATTATCAGATGGCAGCGGTGTCTTATTTGTAAAGCTGTAAATTTGATAAATCACGATACCAACCCCAATAAAGCTAGCAATCATTTCAAATGCTGTGGATAAGCTAAAAGGTATGTATTTATACCCCATAAAAGTTGATGTAAGCAAAGGAACTACATACAACAAGATAAACAATGAAGTCCCCGCTATAATAGCGGTAATTAAATTATGCTTTTTAGACACTGGAGCTATAGCGGTAAATACATAGGTATAGGCAAAGGCACCTGCGATACTAAAGATAAATTTTATCGCCCCTGAAAACAACCATATTAAACTATCAGCATTGCTATAATCATCTGATCGCATATCACCAGATAGCGTCATCCAAATAATGACATATACGATTAATTTGGCGACAAAATAAGCTATAATAGATGCTGGCAGTAATAGTACCCAGCGAGCTGTTGGGGATACATCAGTTAGTATTTTATTTGGCATAATCCATCCACTGTTTTGTTAATTTTTAATTAATATTACTTATTATGTATAATAATACTACTTGCCATAGTGTCAAATAATTTCTCATATTGTGAAAATAAAGGACCAATTTCTTTACCATTTATTTTGGTTAAAATACTTCCTATTAACATACCCCTCTTATCATCATAAAAAACCAAATATGATTTTTTCTCTGTTATTCCATTAAAATCTGGAATATTATTTTTTCCTTGGATGTCAATTTTCTTTTTTTCTTCATGAATACTAGTAAACCAAACTGCAGGGTGATTATTTAATTTTGTTGTTCCAACATTTTTTAAATCAGTTGCTTTTTTATCAGGTAAAACAGTATATATCATTTCTCTTAATTCTTCTTCAGTAAATACATGTGTATCAATTATTTCGTTTATAAATTTCGCATCGCCAGACTTAATCGGCAAATTTGCTACAATTATATGAAACTCCCCCCATCCCTGACCATTTTGGCTTCTAAAACTCTGAATAACATGAGGCTGAGAGCTATCTTTCCCAGTCCAACTTATTGGCAAATCTAAAGATACAGTTAACCCTTTTGTTTTTGGGGTATTGCTAACATATTTATAAGAATATCCATCTTTTAACTCCATTTCTGGCTGTGTTTCATATTTTGGATTAAAAATCAAGAGAGTTTTCAAAACGTTTTCAGGTAATTTTTTCTTATTTCCTATTTCTTCTTTTGTCATTTCTAGAAAACCCAACGCTGAATTTTGATCAACAAGCCAAGAACTATGTTTTTTATCTAGGTCTGAATATATTTTTTGTTTAAACTTTTCTGCATCTAGGTTAGGGAATTTAGATATATAATTCGTCATGTTATCAATAGAAGGTAAAAATTCTCTGACAAAGTTATTTTTAACCTCTTTTGTTTGTAAATATAAGCTAGGGAATTTCTTACCAATTTTGTCAAGATGGTACATTTCATATACATAGTACGCATAAGTTTGATTTATACCATAAGCCAATTGTTCAGTAGCTCTAATAGTTGAAAATGCACTTTGTGATAAATTACAACCAATAAAAATAAAAAAACATACTGCCATTTTAAATTTATTCATAATCTATTCCTCATTTAAATCTTTAGATTTAATAACCATTAACAAAATATGAAAAAATATATCTATAATGGGTAATATCATCAGGAAAGTGATTAACAATGCTGTACATTCGCCTCTCCACCCTATATCCACACATCTCATTCGTACATAGTGCCATCTAACGGCCAAACAAATCCCTATAACAAGGGGGAGTCTAATACCTGTTGCAGAAGATAGTAAAAATGCCAAAATAGAAAATGGATAATAAACCAAGAAGAAAAGGATATACCCTTTTCGATCCATTTTCTTCTCTTGCTTATTTTGCTCTGTTTCTGCTGTTACATCGTTCACTTTGTCACCTTTAATTACATAAATGAATATTTATTAATAATAATATGCCTTTATACTTCTTCTTGCAAGCATAAAAATCACTAAAAATATGCAATAAACGCATAAATTAAAGTGAGAACAAAAATGGCAAAATTTCTTCCGAGTGAAATTGATCGCAAAATCGGACAACGAATTCAGCAAAAACGTCGTGAGTTGGGCTATACCGCAGAAAAATTGTCGGAGTGTGTAGACATGTCCCAACCCCAACTTTCCCGCTACGAACGTGGCACCAACAAAATCAATGTGGCTCATTTAGTCGCTATTGCGACCTTTCTTAAAACGCCAATTAGCTATTTTTTTGCGGATTGTATGGAAATGGCGGAGTGGAATCAGGATGAATTGGATCGCCATTGGTTAGCATTAACACCCTCACAAAAAATTCATTTAATTGCTTTTATCAAGGAATTTACACACTAGCGACAACGGGTACCCGCCCTATTCCCCCACGTTTTCCCCTTGAAAATTCCCATTTTTGTGATCTCCATTCCAAAATTAAACTAAAAATCTTGCGATATTTTCACCGCACTTAATAATGTTTCCATTCACCGCAAAATGGAGCTATACAATGAAACACCCCTCTCGCTATATTGATCTCACCACGGGCTACGGTTTTAAACGTATTTTTGGTACAGAAGTAAACAAAGACTTGCTAATTGATTTTTTGAATGATTTATTTCAGGGCAAGAAAGTAATTAAAGATTTGGTGTATAATAAGAATGAGCATGTGGGCAGTATGCCAAGTCTCGGCACGGTAATTTTTGACCTCACTTGTACAACCGATGACGGCAGCCAATTTATTATTGAAGTACAACGTAGTGATCAAAATAACCTCAAACAACGTATGTTATACTACGGTTGCAAACTCATTGCCGACTAAGCCCCTGTTGGAAATCGCCATGAGTGGGGTTATGATATTAGCGAGGTATATGTGATTGTGCTAATGGATAATTTCAGATTATCTGCAAGCAACAGTCAATATTTGCATAATATTCGATTGTGCGATCAGGATACTGGGTCGATATTTTATGATAGACTGGGATTTATCTACATTGAGTTAGTGAATTTCAATAAAACAGAAGATAAGCTAGAAAACGATTTACACAAATGGTTGTATGTATTAAAAAATATGGCAGATTTAAATCAGTTGCCACGCTATTTAAATAAGCCTATTTTTGAAAAACTGTTTCAAATTGCCGAATACAGCAACCTAAATAAGGGAGAAAAACAAATGTATGATGTGAGTTTAAAACGCAAATGGGACGAATATTCCTTGCTGACATCGGCTGAATCGAGAGGGATTCAAAAAGGATGATTAGAAATCCTAAAACAAAATGCTCTCAATATGCTAGCTCTCGGTTTAGATACAAAAACGATTGCTAAGTATATTGGCGTTTCCGTTGAAGATGTCGATAAATTAGTAAATTGATTGATATTTGTGAAAATATCACATTCTGCCCTTTATCTTTACTTGAATTTCCCTATAATGTAACCTTTATTTTATTTTTATTAGGAATGCAAAATGGCAGACTTGAATACTGTTCTCGCGGAACTAAAACGCGGTATTGATCAAATTTTCTCCGAACAAGATTTAATCGAAAAATTAAAAGAAAATCGCCCTTTGCGTGTAAAATTAGGGGCTGACCCAACCGCACCCGATATTCATTTAGGCCATACGGTGGTTCTCAATAAATTACGCCAGTTCCAAGAGTTAGGTCATCAGGTGCAGTTTTTAATTGGTGATTTCACTGGCATGGTCGGCGATCCATCAGGCAAAAATACGACTCGCCCACCGTTAACACGTGAAGATGTGTTACGCAACGCAGAAACCTATAAGCAACAAATTTTCAAGATTCTTGATCCGCAAAAAACCCAAATCGTATTCAACTCAGAATGGTTGGGACAGCTTGGTACAGAAGGGATGATTCGTTTAGCGTCTAACTATACCGTGGCTCGTATGTTAGAACGTGATGATTTCAAAAAACGTTTTGCTAATCAACAACCTATTGCGATTCACGAGTTTATTTATCCGTTATTACAAGGTTACGACTCCGTGCATTTACAGGCAGACATAGAACTTGGCGGAACAGACCAAACGTTCAATTTGTTAATCGGTCGTGAATTACAAAAAGCCAACGGACAAAAACCACAAGTCGCCATTACCTTGCCATTATTAGTGGGCTTAGACGGTGAGAAAAAAATGTCCAAATCTTTAGGCAACTATATTGGCGTGGCCGACACACCGAATGAGATGTTTGGTAAAGTGATGTCCATTTCTGATGAATTAATGTGGGATTGGTATGATTTGCTGTCTTTCCGTCCATTAGCCGAAATTGCTCAATTAAAAGCCGATGTGGAAAATGGTAAAAATCCACGTGATGTGAAAATTTTACTCGCTAAAGAAATTATCGCACGTTTCCATGATCAAGCGGCTGCTGATGCGGCGGAGCAAGAGTTTATCAATCGTTTCCAAAAAGGAGCCATGCCGGATGAAATGCCGGAATTTACCTTTACAGGCGAAATCGGTTTAGCCAATTTGTTAAAAGAAGCGGGGTTAGTGCCATCCACCTCTGAGGCCATTCGTGCTGCTCAACAAGGTGGGGTGAAAATCAATGGTGAGCCGGTGGATAATGTGAAACAAACGATTCAAGCTGGAACAACGGCAGTTTATCAAGTAGGTAAACGGAAGTTTGCTAGAGTGACGGTGAAATAATCACGTAAAAAGGGGCATGTCAACATGCCCCCCTAATCTACAAATTCACCATTCGACTCGGCCGAATCACATTATCCGCATTAATTTCTGCGACACCTAAGAACAAATTCTCATCAGAAAATAACCGCACTTGACCATAAAGTTGTTGGCTATTTTCAAATTTCACTCGTTGCCCAAAGCCAACCGCTCGGGTTTGCTCTGCGGTTAATGTCAGCATGGGGAGTTTTGAAACAGCACTATCCACAGATAATAAATGGCTATCTAAAACCGCAAGATCTTGGCGTTCAGCTAGGGTTTGCAACTGTTCCCAAGTTAACATTTTCTCCGCGGGATAATCGGCCACCGCAGTACGGCGGAGCATGGTGACGTGGGCGCCACAGCCTAAATGTTCGCCTAAATCGTCCACCAAAGTACGGATATAAGTCCCTTTGGAACAATGAACTTCAAGGGTTAAATAGGGTGATTCATAGCCAATGAAATTCAGTTCAAAAATAGTAATGGGGCGAGCCTCACGTTCTACCGTAATACCTTGGCGAGCATATTCGTACAAGGGTTTGCCTTGATGTTTTAAGGCTGAAAACATGGTCGGCACTTGCATAATGTCGCCACGAAAATGCTCAAGTGCGGTGAGAATTTCCGCTGTTTTTGACCGCACTTCTCGGGTTTGTACGATTTGACCTTCGGCATCAGAAGTATCGGTGCGTTCGCCTAATTTTGCGGTAACGATATAGCGTTTATCTGCGTCCAATAAAAATTGACTAAATTTGGTGGCCTCGCCTAAACAAATAGGTAACATGCCGGTGGCTAAAGGATCTAATGCACCGGTATGGCCGGCTTTATTGGCCTGATAAAGGCGTTTGACTTTCTGTAAAATATCATTAGAGGACATGCCTTGCGGTTTATCCAATAAAAAAACGCCGTGAATATCACGGCCTTTTTTGCGTGGTCGGGACATTATGCTTCCTTATCTTCCACGTGGCGAGCTTGATCCTGACGAATCACATCGCTGACTAAATTCGACATCCGCATGCCGTCCACCAAGGAACGATCATATTCAAAATGCAATTCTGGCACAATGCGTAATCGCATGGCTTTGCCCAGTAATGAACGAATATAAGGCGTGGCTTTTTCAAGCCCTTTCATGCCTTGTTCAATGGCGGTTTCATCATGATCAAACAAGAACGTGACAAAGACTTTGGCATAGGCTAAATCTCGGGAGACTTCCACGTCCGATACGGTAACCATGCCAATGCGTGGATCTTTGACTTCTCGTTGCAAGATAATGGCCACTTCTTTTTGTAATTCTTGTGCGACTCGGTCGGCACGTTTAAATTCTTTGCTCATTGTTTTCTCTTAAAATTTGCCCTCAATACCCTCACCCTAACCCTCTCCCAAAGGGAGAGGGAACGATTTAAAGGATATCAAAATTCTTCACTTTTTAACCGCACTTTCCCCCTCTCCCTTTGGGAGAGGGGCAGGGGTGAGGGTAAAGGGTTTTAATATTAAATCGTCCGTTTCACTTCAACCACTTCAAATACTTCGATTTGGTCGCCGACTTTCACATCGTTGTAGTTTTTCACACCAATACCACATTCCATACCGTTACGCACTTCGCTTACGTCATCTTTGAAACGGCGGAGAGATTCTAATTCGCCCTCAAAAATCACCACGTTATCACGTAATACACGGATTGGATTGTTACGTTTCACCACACCTTCTGTCACCATACAGCCAGCAATCGCACCAAATTTTGGATGACGGAACACGTCACGCACTTCTGCCAAGCCGATAATTTCTTGTTTGAATTCAGGTTGTAACATACCGCTCATGGCGGCTTTGATTTCGTTAAGCAATTCATAAATAATAGAATAATAACGTAAATCAATATGTTCATTTTCAATAATACGACGAGCAGACGCATCCGCACGGACATTAAAGCCGACCATAATTGCATTAGATGCAGCGGCTAAGGTTGCGTCTGTTTCAGTAATACCACCGACACCAGAACCCACCACTTTCACTTTCACTTCGTCGGTTGAAAGTTCTTGTAAAGATTGAACAATGGCTTCGACGGAACCTTGTACGTCGGCTTTCACGATCACGTTTAATTCGGCTAAATCGCCCTCGGCCATGTTGCTAAACATATTTTCCAATTTGGCTTTTTGCTGACGAGCCAATTTCACATCACGGAATTTACCTTGACGATATAATGCCACTTCACGTGCTTTTTTCTCGTCACGTACCACGGTGGCCTCATCACCAGCGGCTGGTACGCCAGATAAGCCTAACACTTCCACTGGAATAGATGGGCCGGCATTGTCAATTTCTTTACCGTTTTCATCTCGCATCGCACGTACACGACCGTATTCAAAACCACAAAGTACAATGTCGCCACGGTTTAACGTTCCCGATTGAACAAGGATCGTCGCCACGGGGCCACGGCCTTTGTCTAAGTAAGATTCAATCACCACACCGCTTGCCATACCGTCTTTAATCGCGGTTAATTCAAGCACTTCAGATTGCAATAGAATCGCATCAAGTAATTCATCTACGCCCGTCCCTTTTTTAGCGGACACATACACAAATTGCACGTCACCACCAAATTTTTCAGCAACCACTTCATATTGCAATAATTCTTGCTCTACACGATCGGGGTTGGCCTCAGGTTTATCAATTTTATTCACGGCCACCACAATCGGCACACCGGCGGCTTTCGCATGTTGGACCGCCTCAATGGTTTGTGGCATTACGCCATCATCAGCCGCCACCACCAACACCACAATGTCCGTGGCTTTCGCACCACGAGCACGCATGGAAGTAAAGGCCGCATGTCCCGGCGTATCTAAGAAAGTAATCACTTTTCCTTTGGTTTCAACATGATACGCACCGATATGTTGGGTGATTCCACCGGCCTCACCGGCAGCCACTTTGGCTTTACGAATATAGTCAAGTAACGACGTTTTACCGTGGTCAACGTGACCCATAATGGTCACCACTGGGGCACGATTGACTTTTTCTGCCTCAATATCACGGTCGCCTAAGACGGATTCTTCTAACTCATTTTCTTTACGCAAGATCACTTTGTGACCCAATTCTTCCGCCACCAGTTGTGCGGTTTCTTGGTCAATCACTTGGTTAATGGTCACCATTTCGCCCATTTTCATCATGGTTTTAATGATTTCAGAGGCTTTAATCGCCATTTTGTTGGCTAATTCTGCCACGGTAATGGTTTCACCGATCACCACATCACGGTTAACGGCTACCGCAGGTTTAGTAAAGGCTTGTTGAATGGAACTGCCTTTTTTACCTTGTTTACCTTTGCCTTTAAAATCTTTTTGGTTGCGACGATCCGATTGGCGTTCATTTTTATTGCCTTTATCGTCATCACGTCCGCCTTTTTTGGCTTTAGTAACTTTATTTTTACCCCCACGGCCACGGCTTTCATTGCGACGAACATTTTCTTCTTCCGCATCACGAGCATAGCTTGAAGTTAAATGATAATCCGCAAATTCTTCTGTACTGCTACTTTCGCTGCTGTCATCACGTTCCGCATAGCGTTTGGCCTCTTCGGCCGCTTTGCGTGCTTGTTCTTCCGCTTTTTGGCGGGCTAATTCATCCGCTTTACGACGTAATTCTGCCTCTTCTGCACGGCGTTTTTCTTTTTCTGGATCTAACGGTTTTTGCACCGCACTTTTTTCTGGTTTAGATTTCAATTCCACTTTGGCTTTGACTAAATCCGATTTGATTTCCAGCTCTTTTTTGCCTTTTTCGTTCGCTTTCTGAGCGGCCTCATTTTTCGCTTGTTGTTGGGCTTTTTGTTCTGCCTCTTTTTGTGCTTTTAAACGAGCCTCTTCTGCTGCTTTTTTAGCCGCCTCAGTGTCAATTTTACGTGATTTACGCACTTCAACCTGTACCGCTTTGGCTTTACCTGTTGGTGTAGTCGTACTCACTGTGGTTTTGGTACGGCGTTGTAAGCTCAATTTTTTAGGGGCTTGATTTTCTATTTTATCTGTCATACTGTTTCTCCTTACAACGATTAACTAAACCAACAGATTTCACGTGCTGCCATAATTAATTCAGCGGCTTTTTCTGGGCTTAATTCTTCAATTTCTGCTAAATCATCAACACCTTGTTCAGCTAATTCTTCCAGTGTCACGATACCTTGCTCGGCCAATTTAAAGGCGATATGGCGTTCCATGCCGTCAAGATTTAATAAGCGATCTTCAATGTGTGCCGATTCCAAGGCTTTTTCTTCCGCTAACGCCGTGGCGGTAATCACATTTTTAGCTCGGGTTTGTAATTCTTCAATTAAATCTTCATCTTCTAAACCGTCAATAGCGGTTAATTCACTGACCGACACATAAGCAATTTCTTCTAAAGAAGTAAAACCTTCATCAATTAAGATTTGTGCAAAATCTTCATCAATTTCAAGGGCCGACATAAATAATTTTAAGATTTTATTATCTTCCGCTTGGTGTTTTTCATTTAACTCATCGGTGGTCATCACATTTAATGTCCAGCCAGTTAACTGCGTGGCTAAACGGACATTTTGTCCATTACGACCAATGGCTTGGGCCAAATTCGCTCCCTCAACCGCAATGTCCATGGAATGATTATCTTCATCCACCACGATAGAACTCACATCCGCAGGGGCCATGGCATTAATCACATATTGTGCCGGATTGTCGTCCCAAAGCACGATATCCACACGCTCACCACCTAATTCATTGGTAATGGCTTGCACTCTCGCCCCACGCATGCCCACACAGGCACCCACGGGATCAATGCGTTTATCACTGCTTTTCACAGCAATTTTCGCTCTTGAACCGGGATCACGTGCGGAGCCTTTGATTTCAATCACTTCTTCGCCAATTTCTGGCACTTCCAAACGGAATAATTCTTCTAACATCACCGGTTTGGCACGAGTAACAAATAATTGCGCCCCTTTGCTTTCAGGGCTGACTTTGTATAACACGCCTCGCACACGGTCACCGGGGCGGAAATTTTCACGTGGCAACATATCTTCACGCACAATCACGGCCTCGGCTTTCACCGGATCTTCTTTGTTCCCAATTAATTCTAAAATAATGGTTTCACGGTTGACTTTTTTCACCGTACCAATCACGATTTTGCCTTCTTCGCTGATAAACTGTTCCACCACACGGCTACGTTCTGCATCACGAATCTTGGTACTGATCACTTGGCGAGCGGTTTGCATGGTAATACGGTCAAAGGCCACGGATTCAATTTGATCTTCCACAAAATCGCCTAACTGAATCTCAGGTTCATCTAAGCGAGCAGCCTCTAAAGTAATTTCTTTCGTCGGGTTAGTGACTTCTTCCACCACCATCCAACGACGGAATGTATCAAATTCACCGGTTTTTGGATCAATCACCACACGCACATCAATTTCAGACGGTTTTTCCACCCCTAAACGCTCTTGTTTTTGTGCATGTTTCTTCTTAGTTGACAGTGCAATGGCACTTTCTAAGGCTTCAAAAATCACTTCTTTCGGTAGGGATTTCTCGTTAGACACAGCTTCCGCTGCAAATAAAATCTCTTTACTCATTTTTTCATTATCCTTTTAATAGTTAAATTCAGTCATTAAAATTTTGCCACCACGTGGGCTTTTTGAATATTGCCAAACACCAAGGTTTGCGGTTGATTATCCACCATCAAGGTCAACATATCATTGTCAATTTTTTCCAATATGCCTTGCCATTTACGACGATCCGCCACCGGAATACGTAAATGTACGCTAATCTCTTTGCCTACATAACGTTGATATTGTGCTAGGGTAAACAATGGGCGATCTAAACCCGGTGAGGACACTTCCAAATTGTATTTATCCGCAATGGGATCTTCCACATCTAAAATCGCACTCACCTGACGGCTGACATCGGCACAGTCTTCAATTCCCACACCGTCCTCTTTATCAATAAATAAACGTACGGTCATAAAACGACCAGTGCGTTGACATTCAATTCCCCACAGCTCACAGCCGAGATCTTGCACGGAATCTTGTAGTAATTCTGTTAATTTTTGTTCTAATGTTGCCATTGATTATCCTTGTTTTTCCCTTTGTCACGTTATAGCCGATAATCACCCATAATCATGTAGGGGCGTATTGCATACGCCCTGCGGTTCAATCGGTTTTGGGCGTATGCCATACGCCCCTACATTTTATCTTAAACAGGCACAAAAAAAGGGCCTAAAAGCCCAGTGTAAATGTCCAAATTTTACGTACAAAAAAACCCAAATTCCAAATTTGGGTTTCACTGAACCTTTATTTCCTTTCTGACTTATAAACCTTTCAGAAAGTGGTTGCGGGGGCCGGATTTGAACCAACGACCTTCGGGTTATGAGCCCGACGAGCTACCAAGCTGCTCCACCCCGCGTCCGAAATATGGGGCATATTATACATAAAATTTGTGAAAATACAAGTCTTTTTTAAAATCCAATCCCTGTACCAAGAGAAACGCCAGCTCCGCCATTGCCTGCACCGAAACCACCACCAAACGTACAAGCAGAAAGCAAACTCACTGCTAATATCAACAAAATACTTTTTTTCATCATCTTTCCTAATATTAAATTAAAGGAAAATTGTACAGCAATTCGCAAAAACTGTTAAGATATAAAAAATTTATTTTAGCAAACATTCATTAACAAATAGGAAATCCTTATGTTTAACAAATTTATGGTCTGTTGTAGCCTCGTCCTTGGTGTATTCACTTATTCGCAAGCACAAGCTGCCAATCCTTTTTCTATCAGCGAAAGCGAAGTGAATCATTATTTAGCGGAAAAATTAAATGTCGAAGACAAACTCGGCCTACCAGGTTTATTCAGCATGGATTACAAAGTTGAAAATCTACAAGCCAAAATCGGTGAAAATAATTCGGGACGTGTGGAACTCACTGGTACCATTGACAGTTCACTTAACCTCAGCAATAAAATTTATGCCGGTAAACTAAACCTCACCTTTGACACCATTCCCTACTATAATGCAGAAAAAGGCGAAGTGTATTTAAAAGATCTACGAATTTTACGTTGGTCAGGTTCACCAGATAATTACGCCGCCCAACTCCAATCAGTTATGCCGTTTTTAAGTGACAGCATTGGAGCGTTATTATCCAGTATGCCGATTTATACCCTAGACGACAGCAAAGTGAGAGATGCCCTCATCAAAAAATTTGCCAAAGGCATTACGGTTGAACCGGGTAAATTGTCAGTAGATGCGGGCATGCTATAACTTCGCATGAGGCCATAAGGTGCGAAAATGCACCTTAAGTATTACGGCAGACAATCTCTCGAACCAACAAGGTTGAATTGGCCACATGAGCTTGGCTCTGTAAGCGTTTAAATGTGAGATCCAACAAGGAATCCACGACTTTATGGTGATTTTGTACGCTACAAATCACCTTATTTTCAAGTAAATCCAACATGTCATCATTCCCAAAGGTAGCGATCACCAATTCTTTTGGAATTGATTTACGTTGACTTAATAACACGCTGAAAATACCTTGCAATAAGGTGAGCGAGGTCACAAAAATAGCGTCAGGCAACGGATTATGGCTTAACCATTGCGAAAAGGTTTTAGCACAACTTTCTTTATGGAAATGATCGGCATATAAAAACTCAGCCGATTTTGACCGCACTTCGAGGGCTTTACGAAAGCCAACTTCCCGTTCTCGACTGGTTTGTAATTCGGGCAAAGCGCCTAAAAATAGCACCTTGTCATAGGCATGTTGAAAAAGTTTTTCTGCCAAGTGGAACGCATCTTGTTCATCATTAGTCAGCACATTTAACACGTTTTCCGCATTCACTCGGCGGTCAAACCCAATCACGGGGACTTTATGAGCATATTCTGCATAAAACGGGTGATCAGAGGCCAATGCACTGGATACAATTAACGCATCCACATTACGCCGCAACAGTTGTTTTGCACAGCCCATTTCATTGTGTTCGTTATCATTAGAACAGCCGATCAAGAGCTGATAACCATTCTCACGGCAACGATTTTCTAATTGATTGGCAATTTTGGCATAACTCATGTTTTCAAAGTCAGGAATAATTAACCCAATCGTGCGACTTCTACCCACTCGTAAACTCGCTGCCAAGGCATTGGGCCTAAAGTCATGTTCATGGATTAATGCTTTGACTCTGGCAATGGTTTTATCACTTACTCGGTACTGCTTGGCCTTTCCATTGACCACATAACTGGCCGTGGTGCGTGACACCCCAGCTAATTTGGCTAATTCCTCTAACTTCATCGTTCCCTCAATACTGCAAAATTCCCAGTGTTGATTATAAATTCATTATCCAGTATAAATAAAGCATTGATTTTCAAAAGTTTGATCTAGATCGCAAAATTTTAACCAAAATGCGCTAATCCATATTGATACAAGGCATTTTTCTTCTCGCCATAAAGTTCTGCCACAATCGCCGCTGCTTTTTTTAACGGCAATGCTTGGCTAATTAATTGTAAGGCTTTCACGACTTGTGGATCAAATGCCTCATTCTCCGTTTGGCGATACCCCTCAATAATTAACACCATTTCGCCTTTGGTACGATTGGGATCTTCCGCTAACCATTGGCGCAAATTCCCTACGTGATCGCCAGAAATCGTTTCCCATGTTTTGGTGATTTCTCGGGCAAGCACCACATAACGATCTGCTCCCAATACGGTTTCCACATCCGCCAAGGTGTCTGCAATACGGTGTGTACTTTCATAAAAGATCAACGTGCGGTCTTCTTTGGCTAAGTTTTCCAATTTATCTCGGCGTGCCTTGCTTTTTGCGGGTAAAAAGCCCTCAAAACAAAAACGATCGGAGGCAATACCCGAGGCACATAAGGCGGTAATCGCCGCACAAGCCCCCGGCAATGGCACCACATTTAAATGTGCTTGACGACATTTTCGTACTAAGTGAAACCCCGGGTCGCTAATGAGTGGCGTACCCGCATCGGAAATTAAGGCAATATTTTGCCCTTGTTGTAATTTTTCCACTAATAAATCCGCTTTTTGCTGTTCATTATGATCATGTAACGCAAAAAACGGCTTTTTAATACCATAATGGCTTAATAATAAACCACTATGACGGGTGTCTTCCGCTGCAATTAAATCCACCTTGGAAAATACGTCTAATGCCCGTTGCGTAATGTCTTGTAAATTGCCAATGGGCGTGGCAACGATATATAAAGTCCCTGAATTTGTCATTTTATCTCTTCTTTTATTGCTTTTAATTGATGAGCGAAGTAAGATCTACACTTCTTTCTTATCACGGAGTTATTATGTCTATTCTATTACAAGGGACGAAATTTAAAAAACGTTTAATGCCACTTTTATTTCCTGTGTTATTGGCAGGCTGTACAAACTTATTCGGAAGTGACTTTGATCAAACCTTAAAATTGGACGCCAATGCCAGTTCCGATTTTTATATGAATAAAATAGCCCAAACCCAAGAATTAGAAGATAAACAAACCTATAAACTTTTAGCCGCTCGTGTCTTAATCACGGAAAATAAAGTGGCGCAAGCCGAGGCCTTATTAGCAGAGTTAAATCTCAAAGAACTCACGCCAGAACAATTATTAGATAAATCCATTATTGACGCCCATATTTCTGCGGCCAAACAACAGAATAGCCAAGCCGAAAGCCAATTAAAATTGATTAATTTGGCGCAACTTAGCCCGTCACAAAGCGCCCGTTATTATGAAGTTTCCGCACGTATTGCGGAAAACCAAAATCAATTTATGGATGCCGTCAAAGCCCGTATTAAAATTGACAGCTATCTTACTGACGTTCAACGCAAACAAGACAATATTGACGACATTTGGGCGTTATTACGCAAAACCAATAAAGGCACCGTAAACAGTACATCTGCTGACGGGGATGTTTCCTTAGGCGGTTGGCTCGCTTTAGCGCAAGCCTACAATGACAACATTAATCAACCAACCCAATTAAGCCAAGCCTTACAAAATTGGAAAACCGCTTACTCAACCCATAGTGCGGCCTATTTATTCCCAACAGAATTAAAAAGTTTATCCAATTTCCAACAAACACAAGTCAACAAAGTAGCATTGTTATTGCCTTTAAGCGGGGATGCACAATTAATCGGTAGTACCGTGAAATCGGGGTTCGATAACGCCAAAGGTGAAACAAGTGAAAGTGAGAGCAATATTCAAGTTGATGTGATTGATACCATGACAACGGATATTCCAACTGCCATTGAACAAGCCAAACAATCGGGCGCCATGGCTGTCGTGGGGCCATTGTTAAAAAACAATGTGGATGTGGTGTTAAGTAACCCAAGCAGCATTCAAGGCTTGAATGTGTTAGCTTTAAATTCCACCCCAAATGCTCGTGCTGTCAGTCAGCTTTGTTATTATGGTTTAGCCCCTGAAGATGAAGCCGAATCTGCTGCCGATAAAATGTGGAATGATAACATTCGCTCTCCGTTAGTCATGGTGCCGCAATCTGACTTAGGGCAACGCACCGCCAGTGCTTTTACCGTACGTTGGCAACAACTGTCTGGCACCGATGCCAATATCCGTTTCTATAATCAAGCACAAGATATTGCACTTGCCTTAGAAGAAGGCGCCAGTAAACAAGCGGAAGCTATGTATATTGTGGCCTTAAGCGAACAATTAAGCGAACTCAAATCCGTAATTGACAATGTCAATCCAAATCTCACATTATACGCTAGCTCTCGCAGTAATTCCGCCAACAATACGCCAGAATACCGTTTACAAATGAATGGGTTACAATTTAGTGATATTCCATTCTTTAAAGAAACGGATTCTGAACAATATAAAACGATTGAAAGCAAAACTGGTGGTGACTATTCCTTAATGCGATTATATGCCATGGGTGCAGATGCGTGGTTATTAATTAATAAATTCAATGAATTACGTCAAGTTCCCGGTTATTCTGTGAGTGGATTAACGGGTAAACTTAGCGCTGGCCCGAACTGTAATATTGAACGTGATATGACTTGGTTCCAATACCAAGATGGCAATATCAATACCATTAAAAACTAATGTTCTCGGCCAAACTCACCCGTTCGACCAAACAACAAGGGGCGAGATTTGAGCGCTATGCTCGCCTCTTTTTAGAACAACAAGGGCTACGCTTTGTGGCCGCCAATCAATCTTTTAAGTGCGGTGAAATTGATTTGATTATGTTAGAGGGCGACACTATTGTATTTGTGGAAGTGCGTCAACGTAAAAACGATCATTTTGGTTCCGCAGTAGACAGTGTCGATTGGCGCAAACAACAAAAATGGCAAGACGCCGCCAATTTATGGCTGATTCAACGAGGACAAAGTCTTGAAGATGCCGATTGCCGTTTTGATTTGGTGGCCTTTGGTCAACAAGTAGATGATCTTGAATGGATTCCTAATTTTTTGGATTAATCATGCTAACAAAAATTAACGATCTTTTTGCCGAAAATATTCAAATTCAAATTGCGGCCTCAAAGTCTTTAGCCAACAACCTTTGTCTGGCCACACAAAATATGGTCACTTGCTTATTAAGCGGGCATAAAATTATTGTGTGCGGATTAGGCCGTTCCTATGCCAATGCACAATGTTTAGTGGCTAATTTAATCAATCGCTACGAATTAGAACGGCCCAGTTTTCCCTCCGTGCTATTAAGCCTCGAGGGCGCTATTGGTTCAGCGATTATGGCTGATAACCCAAACGAAACCTTGCTGCAACGCCAATTTAATGCCGTGGCACAACAAGGTGATATTTTAGTTGCCCTCTCCCCTCTTGGTAATGAATCACCCATTTTAAATGTGGTACAACAGGCCTTTACCAAAGAAATTGCAGTAATCGCTTTAACGGGTAATAATAGCGATCATTTACGTGGATTATTAACGGAAAATGACTTAGAAATCTCCGTGCCAAGCAATCGAGAAAGCCGTATTTTAGAGGGGCATTTATTTCTGATTAACGCCCTGTGTGAACTCATTGATCATACTTTGTTTACACAAAGCAGTTGACAAATTCGTTCACAAACCACAGACTATAACAGATTATTTAAGGAGTAAATTAAATGAAAATGAATAGCTTAAAAAAACTCGGCATGCTCTTAACCGCAAGCGTCATTCTACAAGGTTGTGTTGTTTTAGGATTAGGAGGAGCCGCTGTGGCGACCAAAGTAGGTACAGATCCACGAACAATGGGCACGCAAGTAGATGATGAAACCTTAGAACTGAAAGTCTATGATGCCGTCACCAAAGATGAACAGATCAAAGCAGAAGGACGTGTTGTTGTTGTCTCTTACAGCAATCGTATCTTATTGCTCGGTCAAGTGCCAGAAGAAAGCCTGAAAGAAGTGGCCACGGGTTTAGCCAAAGGCGTAGAAAATGTGGGTGATGTTTACAATGAAATGCGTACTGGCTCGCCAATTAGCGCCACACAAAAAGCGCAAGACAGTTGGATTACCACCAAAATTAAATCCAACATGTTGCTTGATTCTGCAGTGAAAACCACCGATATCAAAGTGATTACCGAAAATAAAGAAGTCTTTTTACTCGGTAACGTCACCCAAGATCAAGGCACTGCAGCCGCAGAAGTGGCACGTAAAGTATCTGGCGTAGAAAAAGTGGTGAAAGTCTTTAAATACTTAAATTAACAATTTCCCCAAGCAACGATAATCACCATGCGTTGCGTCTTGTGTTAAATGCGCCGAGTACGCCTGTACTCGGTTCAACCGCATGTAAAGTGCGGTTTATTTTATTGATTTTTTTATAAAAACAGGATAACAAATGACCAATATCCATAAACAACAGGTACTTGATGCCTTTCATTTCCGTGCCGCTTGTCGCACCTACGATCCGGCACGTAAAATTCCCAAAGAGGACATGGACTATATTCTGGAATTAGGCCGTCTTTCTCCTAGTTCCGTGGGATCCGAACCGTGGAAATTTATTGTATTGCAAAACCCCGCACTGCGTGAAAAAATCGCCCCAGTCAGTTGGGGGATCAAACACCCGATTCATGAGGCAAGCCATTTAGTGGTGATCTTAGCTAAAAAGAATGCACGCTATGACAGTGACTTCTTACGCAATGCCCTAGTACAACGAGGCCTCACGCCAGAACAAATGGCGGCTACGGTCGTCCGCTATAAATCATTCCAACAAGATGACATTAAAATCCTTGAAAGCGAACGCACTTTATTTGATTGGTGTAGCAAACAAACCTATATCGCTCTCGGCAACATGATGACTGGCGCAGCTTTAATTGGTATTGACAGCTGCCCCATTGAGGGATTTAACTATGATGAAGTGAACCGTATTTTATCCGAAGAAAGGGTATTTGATCTCAATGAATACGGCGTCTCTTGCATGGTGACGTTTGGATATCGTAATAAAGAGATTAAGAAAAAACACCGCAAGCCAGTGGATGACGTGATTGAATGGGTTGAGTAAACATCTCATGAGTAAAAAAAAATATCTTATTGATTTATTTTCTGGTTGCGGAGGATTGTCATTTGGCTTTGAGCAAGCTGGATTTGAATGTGTTATTGGTGTAGATATAGAACAATCTGCGTTAGATACTTTCTCCCACAACCACAAACATGCGAAAGCATTAAATCTAGATTTATCTCAAGAAGAAAGTATTACAACAATTGTTAATGAAATTGGAAATAAAAAAATTAATTTAATTGTTGCGGGCCCTCCTTGCCAAGGTTTTTCTTTAACAGGCAAACGAAATGAACATGATATAAGAAATAAGTTATTCTATTCTGTTTTTAAATTAGCTGAAAAAATAAAACCTAAATATATCGTTATTGAAAATGTTCCAGGCATTAAAACGCTATATGGAGGAAAAGCTAGAAATGCGATTATAAATGAATTTAATAAATTAGGATATTCTGTTTCAGAAAAACTAGTATATGCACCTGATTATGGCGTACCACAAATAAGAAGAAGAATGTTTTTTGTAGGTGTTTTAAATGGTGATGTATTTGAATTTCCACAAGCAACAAATAGCCCTGATAATTATGTAACTTGTGAACAAGCAATTGGAGATTTACCAAGCCTAGAATATTCTTTAGGTCAAGATATTAGTGATTATACCAAGCAACCTAGCTCTGAATACCAAAAAATGATGAGACAAAAATCTAATAAACTTTTAAATCATACTGGTACAAAACACACAGATCTTGTTATTAATGTTATCAAACAAGTTCCAGAGGGCGGAAATCACAAAGATCTTCCAGATGGTGTAGGTAATTCAAGAAAATTTAATGAGGCGTGGACAAGATACCACAGCCAGAAACCATCAAAAACCATTGATACGGGCCATAGAAATCATTTCCACTATCGTTGGAATAGAATACCTACGGCAAGAGAAAATGCGAGATTACAATCATTTCCTGATCATTTTGAATTTAAAGGTAATAAAACCCAACAATACAGGCAGATTGGTAATGCAGTTCCTCCATTATTAGGATATGTAATTGGTAAGAAAATATTAGAATTGGATAATCAATAATGCTTAATACAATAGATTTATTTGCAGGCTGTGGGGGGCTAACAGATGGCTTTAAACAAAGTAATAAATATAATTTATTAGCTGGCGTTGAATGGGATAAACAACCATTAGAAGTGCTTAGAAATAGGCTAGAAAAAAAATGGGGGTACCACAATGTTAAAGATATAATTATCCATTTTGATCTACAACGAACTCAAGAACTTATAAATGGGTTTCATCATGATCCTATTTATGGCTCATCTGTTGGCCTAAAGCAAATTATTGATAAAAATAATGTTGATGTCATTATTGGTGGCCCTCCTTGTCAAGCATATTCTATTGCAGGGAGAATCAGAGATAATAATGGAATGAAAGATGATTATAGAAACTACCTTTTTGAATCCTATATTAGAATAGTTGAAGAATTTAAACCTTTAGCCTGTATATTTGAAAATGTGACGGGCATGCTTAGTGCTACGCCAGATGGAAAACCTATTTTAGATCGCATCTCATTAGCTTTTAATAATGCAGGGTATGCTATATCAGAAAATATTAAAGAAGAGGCTATATTTGATGTCTCTGAATTTGGTGTTCCACAAAAAAGAAAAAGGGTTATAATAATTGCGGTCAATAAAGAAAAATTTACTAGCCATAAAGAAATGATTTCAGAATTTTATTCTGAAATGAATAAAAATAAAGAAAAAACTAAAACAGTACATGACGCTATATCTGATTTACCTAAACTCTACCCGACTTATCAAGCAGGAAAAGTTTCTCATATATCATCAGATAAAAATACATTGACAGATCACGAGCCAAGATTCCATAGTCTAAGAGATATAAAGATCTTCCAAATGCTAGCTAATGATATAAGAAATGGAGAAAATAAATATACTAGCACAAAAGCATTACAAGAAATTTATACCCAAGCAACAGGTAAATTATCTAATGTACACAAATACCATGTACTACGAGAAAACATGCCTAGTAATACTATTCCTGCTCATTTATATAAAGATGGATTAAGGCATATTCACCCAGATCCAGAACAAGGGAGAAGTATTACAGTCAGAGAGGCTGCTAGACTTCAGTCTTTTTCTGATGATTTTCAATTTATGGGATCTATGGGAGCTAAATACAAAATGATCGGTAATGCGGTTCCGCCATTATTTGCAAAGAAAATAGCAATAATATTAGAAAAGATCTTAACAAAATACAAATAAGGATAAATTATGAGTAAACTAGTTTGGATACACAAAGTTAATGCAAATGAGCTAGGAATTAGCCAAACTGAAAATGGAACTGGACGAGGGTCATTTCTACTTGTACCTACCGAGGCAAGGGAAATATTTTTTCCTGATAGAGACGTTCATCAGCATCCTGAAGTAAATGAAACGATTACGCTAAACATTATAAATGAAAATAGAATTGTACATGTAACATATTCAAGACCACCATCAAAATCAGAACACAGATTATCATTAAGTGGACTAAGCGAATTTATTGGATATAACAAATTATTATCTCCTGAAACTATTATCTGTGTATACAGACACGAGAGTAATATTAATTTATCCGTAGTAGAGAAAGGGTCTGTTTATGAGAGATTATTATTAGATTTTCCTTCAAGAGGAAAATCTAATAATCTAGTAACTAATGTTATTATAGATAGAAAAGCTAGCCACAAATCAACTAATATTAGTACACGCCTCCCAAAACCATTCCTCATTCTTGCCGGCATTTCTGGCACAGGTAAAACCCGTTTTGTCGCACAACAAGCGGAAATAACTGGACAAAATGGGGATAATTATTGCTTAGTACCCGTTCGTCCCGATTGGCATGAACCCTCTGATTTATTGGGTTATGTTTCTCGTTTATCTGGTCAAGATCGTTATATTGTTACCCCTTTACTGCAATTTCTGATCAAAGCATGGAAAGAAATTATCACCGTACAGCCAGAATTTGAGCAAAATCGTGTTAAATTACATCTTTCTCAAATTGAACAAATTCGACCATTTTGGCTTTGTTTGGATGAAATGAATTTAGCGCCGGTGGAGCAATATTTTGCGGATTACCTTTCTATTTTAGAAACCAGAGAATGGAAACAAAACAACGATCATTTTTATTACCAATCTAAACCGATCTTCAGCTCTCAAGATTTTAAAAAATTTGAGAAAAATGAGGATTTTTTAAATGAACTGGAATTAACCGAAGATCCAGTTTTAGTCGCCTATTTCAGCCAATATGGTATCCCTTTGCCATTTAACTTAATCGTCGCCGGCACGGTAAATATGGATGAAACAACCCATGGTTTTTCTCGTAAAGTATTAGATCGGGCGTTAAGTTTTGACTTTAATGAATTCTATCCCAATAAATTTGATCAATATTTCTCACCAAACACCGTAAATAAAGCACTCTCCTACCCGATTTATTCCAGTGCCAGAGAATATAAGCTAAATGATATTTATATTGAAAAAAGTGTGCAATTTCTCACAAAGATTAATCAAATTTTAATCAACACGCCATTTGAATTAGCCTATCGTGCATTGAATGAATTATTACTGAGCGTAATTTGTTTTCAACCTCAAAGTGAGGCTGAATTACAGGCTTTGTGGGATGATTTTTTAATGATGAAAGTGTTACCTCGTATTGAGGGAAGTATTGATAAATTGTATTGTGAAACCGTAGAAAACTCATCCAGTAAAGGGGAAAAAAGCAATGTGTTAAAAGAATTAGATAGTTTGCTGAAAGAAGAACTAAATTTTATTTTGCAAAATAAACGTATCGATTTATTACGCCTGACGAGCGAACAGATTGAATGCCGTAGTCAGAAAAAACTTGCTTATATGTTAGAAAAATTAGACTATTTTGATTTCACTTCATTCTGGCCATAATCATGAAAGAATATCTAACCCTTGAAACTGATGACTTTGATTTGACGATTTATGCTATTGCGGTGGATAATCGCCAAAAAAGTTTAACGGCATTATTTGATCAGCGCAACCAAGCGTTGACGCCAGAATATTGCTATATAGAGGGAATTGATGTTCAGCAAGCAAACTGCGGGGATGAAATACTTCAAATCCTTGAAAATAAAATCACGTTCAAACAGCCTATTTTCTTTGAGAACTGTGAATATTCCTTTGAATTCACTTTTAAAACTAAGTTAGTTTCTGCCAAAGTGGTGCATTATCTCAAAGGTATTAATGATCGATTTTATCCCAATAAACCGCCGTTTAAAGCCAATCAATTTAAAGGCAATGTGTCTACAGGGAATAACTTAGGTTGGTTTAGTTTACCTATTGTTTATCAGTTAGAAAAATCTGTCGTAAAACGGGTTGAATTAACGTTTCGAGTATTGCCAACGAAAATCATTCTAGATACCGATTTACCTGAAATTTATGAAAAAATTGATAAAGAATTTCCATTATTACGCTTTAACTTTTTAAGCAAAACAGAAAACGACAGCCAACAAAGCGAAGTGCGGAGGAATTTTCCTCTGTTTTGGCTTGCCCATTTTCGTACTTTAAGAATCAATTTTGAGAAAAATCTCAAAATAATTGAACAGCAACCACACAATAAATTGAGAGATAATCAGCGTTTTGTCAAGGCGGACAAAATCAAAGGAAAATTAAGCCCTCGTATTGCAGAAAAATGTAGAGAGCACTTACATAACCAAGAATATCATCATCATTATCCTGTCAATGCTAAATATTTAAGTACCGATACACCTGAAAATCGGTTTATTAAATTTGTCATTGATCAAAGCCATAAACAGCTCAACAAGATTCTTCAAGCAATTTTTATTGATAAGAAAAATGAAGAATTTTCTGACTACCTAAAAAACGATTTAGAAAATTGGCTCAAACCTTTAGCAAAATTAAAGAAATTTAGTTTCTTAAAAAATATTCCCGCAGAAATACCGACCCATTCAAGCCTTGCATTACAGCAAAAATCAGGGTATAGCCAAGTCTATCAGATTTGGCAAGAAATGAAGTATTATTTAGATTTCTTTGGGGAAAACAAGCATATTTCCATGAAATCTATTGAAGAACTTTATGAGATATGGTGCTTTATTACGATCAAAAATATGTTATTTGATTTGGGCTTTCATCTTGTAGAATCCAATAAAAATAGACTCGAACAAAAGCCAACTGGAGAATGGGGGTTAAGAGATGGGTTTGGAGGGGCGTTTCGCTTTAAAAATAGCAAGGGGATTGAAATTAAACTCGCTCATGAACCTAGTTTTGGAAAAAAGAGCAAGCATCAAATCATATCCTATACAGTGACCCAAAAACCCGATATTTTGTTGGAGATTACTCTCAAAAATGGCAATAGATCTGTTTTTATATTTGATGCAAAATATCGGATTAAAGTTTCCGATCAAAATAAGCAAGAAAAATATACGCAAGATTTAGTACCTGATGATGCCATCAACCAGATGCACCGCTATCGGGATGCGCTAATTTATCAAGAGCAAAAGTCCTTATTAAAAAAATCTCGACCAGTTTTTGGCGCTTATGCCTTATACCCAGGCTATTTTATTCAAGATAAGCATAACCAAAATGAAAACCCCTACACCACTTCTATTCGAGAAGTTGGGATCGGTGCTTTTCCATTATTGCCCTCAGAAAAAGATCAAGGCCAAGCGTGGCTGAAAGCCTTTTTAAAAAAACAGTTGAATGGCCATGTGGTTTACCCACAAAATGTTGAATCCGAAAATATTCTCTCTTTACAGGAAACATTCCATATTTCTTATACAGGTATGAAACAACGCTATCACCATGATCTCACTCTCACCATTCGTTTGGGGGATGATCGTGATAAAAACTATATTAAACGTTTTTTGACAGGAAAAGCACAGTATTACCATACCAAAACAACAATCTTTAAACAGAATATTCAAGCACTTTTGATGTCTGAAGTCAGTTATTTAGCCATTGCTTACCCAGATGACAGGCAGCATTATAAAATTACCTTTGTTTATCCTGTGCATTCTGTGATTAAAGCAAAACGAAGTGAATTACAAAAGCAATTTGGCACCCTATTAGGCAAAGAAAATACAAGCTCGGAGGATTATTATTTGTTCCATTTAGGCAACCCGATTGCCTTGAAACAAGCTATTCAGGCAATTCCTCTAGATAGATTTAGAGATTGCCTGAAATTGACATCATTGACTGAACTCGAAAAGACAAATGATTTCCATCAATTAGAAACCTTATATGATGATTTGTTGGATGTTGACTAACAAAAAACTACAACAACAATGCGGCTCCCCACTTAATAATATCAAAAAAGAATTTATTATCGTCCGTGGCGGCTTTGGTATTTGCGTTTGCAGTGCCGTTTTCTTTGTTTTCTTCCACCATGGCAGATTTACGCTCACCTTTTACTACGGCCAAATCATCTCGGGCTTTAGTACGTAATACGGCACATTGTTTATTTTCCAGATTTTCTACATCCGTTCTAGATTTGTATTTTTTAAATTGATAGGTGGCATAATCCATGGCTTTTTGATCGCCTTGAATGATTTTGACGTTATCTTCGCCGATAATGTCCTCTAAAGGATAGAAAAACACATATTGAGAATGAATGTAGCTATCTTCTTTTTGAAAATGCTCGTATTGAATTCGAGTTAAATTCGGATAAATACATTGCTCCGTTTGTTTAGCCACAAACGCCCATTTTTGTGCATTGCTATCTGATAGTTCATAGGCCGCACCAGCATATTCTGCAGGAATTGCAGATTGTTTATCACCAAAACTGCAAGCCGTTAAGGAAAGCAAGAGCATTGAAAGAGAGAATTTTTTAAACACAATAATATCCTTGAAATAAAACCCTAAGCCTATTTTAAAGGGAAAATTGATTTCGTCAATCACATCACAAAAAAGTGCGGTGTAAAAAAATCAATATTTTTACACCGCAGTTTAAGATTGAGGACGTAGCTTTAACTATCCCAACAATTTTTTCAATGCCTCACCAATTTCAGCCAGACTTTGCACCGTGGTCACGCCTGCGTCTTGCAAGGCTTGAATTTTCTCAGCGGCAGTACCTTTCCCGCCACTGATAATCGCCCCTGCATGCCCCATGCGTTTGCCTTTTGGTGCGGTCATCCCGGCAATATAAGAGACCACAGGTTTCGTTACATTCGCTTTGATAAAAGCCGCCGCCTCTTCTTCCGCTGAACCGCCGATTTCGCCGATCATCACAATCGCCTCAGTTTCTGGATCCTGTTGGAAACGTTTGAGAATATCAATAAAGTTAGAACCCGGAATTGGGTCACCGCCGATGCCCACACAAGTGGATTGACCAAAACCGTTATCGGTGGTTTGTTTCACCGCCTCATAGGTTAACGTACCAGAACGAGAAACAATCCCCACACGGCCTTTTTTATGAATATAACCCGGCATAATACCGATTTTACATTCATCTGGCGTGATAATCCCCGGGCAGTTTGGTCCGATCATCACCACATCGGTTTGCGCCAGTTTTTGTTTCACGGTTAACATATCCACCGTTGGAATGCCCTCGGTGATACACACGATTAATTTAATCCCTGCGTCAATGGCCTCTAAAATCGCATCTTTACAGAATGGTGCAGGGATATAAATTACACTCGCCGTTGCCCCAGTTTGCTCCACCGCCTCACGCACCGTATTAAAGACAGGTAACCCTAAATGCGTGGTGCCGCCTTTATTCGGTGATACGCCGCCCACTAATTGCGTGCCGTAGGCTAACGCTTGTTCACTATGAAAGGTGCCTTGACCACCAGTGAAACCTTGGCAAATGACTTTGGTATCTTTATTAATTAAAATTGACATAACCGCTCCTTATTTCACTGCATTGACCACTTGTTCAGCGGCATCTGTTAAACTTTTGGCGGCCAGAATATTCACGCCGCTTTTGGCTAAAATATCACGCCCCAATTCCGCATTATTGCCCTCAAGTCGTACCACCACCGGCACGCTGACACCGATTTCGTTGACTGCCGCAATAATGCCCTCTGCAATCAAGTCGCAACGCACAATGCCCCCGAAAATATTGACTAAAATAGCTTTCACATTAGGGTCAGACAGAATAATTTTAAATGCACCTGCCACACGTTCTTTGGTGGCACCACCACCCACATCAAGGAAGTTGGCGGGTTGGCCACCGTGCAGTTTGATGATGTCCATGGTGCCCATAGCAAGCCCTGCTCCGTTCACCATACAGCCAATACTTCCCTCTAAGGCCACATAGTTTAAACTTAAGGCTTCTGCTTCTGCTTCACGACCATCTTCTTGGCTTGGATCTTGCATGGCTTTTAAATCTAGTTGGCGGTATAAGGCATTGTCATCCACCACGATTTTGGCATCTAAACAATGTAAGTCGTCATTTTGTAAAATCACTAATGGGTTGATTTCTAATAAGCTCAAATCTTTTTCCATAAACATTTTGCTTAATTGGGTAAATAAATGTGCAAATTGAGCCACTTGTTTGCCTGTTAAGCCTAATTTGAATGCTAACTCACGACCTTGATAAGGTTGTGCACCAATTAAGGTATCAATGGCCACTTTGTGTAATAAGTGCGGTGTTTTTTGAGCCACTTCTTCAATGTTCATACCGCCCTCCGTTGATGCCATAAACACCACACGTTGTGAGCTACGATCAATCACGGCACCTAAATAAAGTTCTTTTTTCACGTCGGCACAGGCTTCTACGTAAATGGTATTAATCGGTTGACCACGGCTGTCGGTTTGGAAAGTGACCAAACGTTGACCTAAAAATTTGTCAAAAAATGACCGCACTTCGTCAGTGGATTTCACCACTTTTACGCCCCCCGCTTTACCCCGTCCGCCAGCGTGAACTTGGCATTTAGCGACCCAAGCAGAACCGCCCAATTTTTTAGTGGCGTCAATGGCTTGCTCAACATTTTGGCAAGGATACCCCTCACTGACCGGTAAACCATATTGTGCAAAAATTTGTTTGGATTGATATTCATGTAAATTCATGGACTGTCCCTTTTATTTGATGTTAGGGGCATGGCTGCCCCACGAAAATAATCGAAAAATTAAATATCCAATAATAATCTGGTTGGATCTTCAAGCAATTCTTTGATCGTCACTAACGCCCCCACGCTTTCACGTCCGTCAATTAAACGGTGATCGTAAGAAAGGGCGAGATACATCATTGGGCGAATCACCACTTGACCCTCTACCGCAATCGGACGATCTTTAATAGCGTGCATGCCTAAAATCGCACTCTGTGGTGGGTTGATAATCGGTGTGGACATGAGGGAGCCAAATACGCCACCGTTGGTAATGGTAAAGTTACCGCCGGTTAATTCTTCCACGGTTAATTTACCATTTTGGCCTTTTTCCGCTAAGGTTTTAATTGCTTTTTCAATTTCGGCCATGCTCATTTGATCACAATCACGCAATACCGGTGTCACCAAACCACGTGGCGTCGATACCGCAATACTGATGTCAAAATAATTGTGATAAACAATATCATCACCATCAATAGAGGCATTAATTTCTGGATAACGTTTTAACGCCTCCACCACAGCTTTCACGTAGAAAGACATAAAGCCTAAGCGTACACCGTGGCGTTTTTCAAATTTTTCGCCATAGCTTTTACGCAATTGCATAATCGGTTGCATATCCACTTCGTTAAACGTAGTCAACATGGCGGTGGTATTTTTTACTTCAAGCAAGCGTTCTGCCACACGTTTACGTAAGCGAGTCATTGGCACACGTTTTTCACTGCGTAAATTGGCTTGTGAGAAATCTCCACCAGTTTGTACCGCAGTTTGGGATTGATTTGCTAAAGCACGATCTACGTCTTCTCGGGTAATTCGACCGCCTACGCCGGAACCTTTAATGGCTTTCGGGTCAAGATCATGTTCTGCGATTAAGCGACGAATAGCGGGGCTTAAATCTTCTTGATGATCTTGTGAATCTGGATTTAAATTAGCGGTTTGGCGATCCGCAGGGGTGGCCTCGGTTGTAGCGACTGGCGCGGAGGCACGAGCACCATCCACTTCGGTACTTAATTTACCAAGAACCTGATTGCTCACCACTGTTGCCCCTTCGTTTTCAGCAATGCTCGCAACCACACCGTCCGCACTGGCCGGTACTTCTAGCACCACTTTATCCGTTTCAATTTCCACTAAAATTTCATCACGGCTGACGGTTTCACCCACCGCTTTATGCCATTTAACCACCGTTGCGTCCGCAACACTTTCCGGTAATACTGGGGTAAGAATATCTAAATCACTCATAATATTTCCTTTTTAATTGTGTATTAAAATTAAGCCGATAACGTCAACGCCTCGGTGACTAAATTTTGTTGCTGTTCATTATGTAACGCCATGTAACCAGCTGCCGGTGAGGCGGAGGCCGGTCGTCCCACATAACGCAAATTCGCATCCGCAGGAATGCTTTGCATAAAGTTATGACGAGAACAATACCATGCGCCTTGATTTAACGGTTCTTCTTGGCACCACACGTAATCTTTCACATGAGAATAATCCCCCAAAATAGACCGCACTTCGTCCTCTGGATAAGGGTAAAGTTGCTCAATCCGAATGATCGCCACATCGCTTTGATTATTTTTGCGACGACGTTCTAATAAATCGTAATACACTTTACCCGAACAGAACACCACTCTTTTCACTTGTTTTGGATCAATCTCATCAATTTCACCAATCACATTTTGGAATGTACCGTAGGTTAATTCTTCCAGAGCAGACACCGCTAACGGATGACGTAACAAGGATTTTGGTGAAATCACCACCAATGGACGGCGAACCGTACGCAACATTTGACGGCGTAATAAATGATAAATCTGGGCTGGCGTGGACGGTACGCAAACTTGCATATTGTGTTGCGCACAAAGTTGTAAATAGCGTTCCAACCGAGCAGAAGAATGCTCAGGGCCCTGTCCCTCATAACCATGTGGGAGCAATAACACCAGACCACACATTCTGCCCCATTTTTGTTCGCCCGAACTGATAAACTGGTCAATCACCACTTGTGCACCGTTGGCAAAATCACCAAATTGTGCCTCCCAAATAGTGAGCGTTTTCGGCGTGGTGGTGGCATAGCCATATTCAAAGGCCAGTACCGCCTCTTCGGAAAGCACAGAATCCCATACTTCAAAATTACCTTGTTTATCATGCAGGTGACATAATGGCACATAGCCTGTTCCGTCATTAATACAGTGTAGCACCGCATGACGATGGAAGAATGTCCCCCGTCCGCAGTCCTCACCGGATAAACGGATATGATAACCGTCATCTAACAAGGTGGCGTACGCCATGGTTTCGCCCATGCCCCAGTCGAGCAATTTTTCGCCTTTAGCCATTAAGGCACGATCGGCGTAAATTTTCTCCACGCGAGAATGAATCGGGTGCGTTTCTGGATATTGTGAAATGCTTGCCGCTAAGGCTTTAAAGCGTTGTGTGTCAAAACGACTTTCATAGGTCGCATTCCATTCTGGATTTAAGAACTGCAACCAATCCACTTTATCGTAATTCATTTCACGCCATTCAGGCACCACTCGTTCACCACGATCCAAGGCATCACGGTAATTATTGATAAATCCAGTGGCTTTTTCATTATTGATCACGCCGGCGTTAATCAGTCTGTCGGCATAGACTTGACGTGGTGTTGGATGGGCTTTGATTTTTTTATACATCATTGGTTGGGTGGCGGACGGTTCATCTGCCTCATTATGCCCATGACGACGATAAGACACTAAATCAATGAAAATATCACGCTTAAATAAAGTTCTAAATTCCACCGCCATACGAGCTGCATAGGCCACCGCCTCTGGATCATCACCGTTCACATGAATAATCGGTGCCTCAATCATTTTGGCAATGTCGGTACAATAAACGGTAGAACGTGTATCTTTCGGGAATGAAGTGGTAAAACCAATTCGGTTATTAATGACGATACGAATGGTACCGCCCACCGTATAGCCACGAGCATCAGACATATTCAAGGTTTCTTGTACCACCCCTTGACCTGCCACCGCACTGTCACCATGCACCGTAACCGCTAGCACTTTGCGATGATCATCATCACCAATGCGTTTTTGTCTGGCTCGCACGGAACCGGTGACCACTGGGCTGACAATTTCTAAATGCGATGGGTTAAAAGCCAACACTAAATGCACGAGACCATCATCCGTCATAAAATCCGAAGAAAAACCTTGGTGGTATTTCACATCACCGGTGCCATTACCATGATGTTTACCGGCAAATTCATCAAACAATTCCGCCGGCTTTTTACCTAGCACATTCACCAACATATTCAAACGTCCACGGTGTGCCATGCCGAACACCATTTCTTCCGTGCCTTGTTTCGCCCCATGACGAATAATTTCTTTAATTAACGGCACAAAGGCATCACTGCCCTCTAAGGAGAACCGTTTTGCCCCTGGGAATTTTGCCCCAATATAACGCTCCAAACCTTCTGCAGCGGTCAGCTCGGCTAATAATTTTTCCTGCTCGGTTTGGCTAAAGTGCGGTGCATTTACCCAATTTTCTATTTGTTGTTGTAACCAAATCCGTGCATCTAAATCATTGACGTGCATAAACTCCAAGCCAATTCTGCCACAATAGGTTTTCTTTAAGGTTTCCCCCAATTCACGCAAACTGATTTTTTCTTTGTGGAAAATATGACCACTTAAATCAAATACTTCATCAAGATCCGCCTCAGTCAGATTATAATAGCGAGAATCTAACGTGGGAACATCCGGTTTTTCCCGTAAATTAATCGGGTCAACATCCGCTAATAAATGCCCACGATAGCGATAAGCGTTGAGCCATCTTAATACGCTGGTTAAACGTTCCCCTACTTTAGGATCAATCACCGTGACCCCTTTGGGTGATTTTTCCAACGCTAAGCGACGAAAATACTCACGTATCGGCGAATGGGCTTGTTCAGGTTGACTTGACGTCGTCGTGTTTTTGGCTAAATGATCAAAAACATCTCGCCAACTCAGTTCCACAGAATCAGGATCTTCAAGATAACGCTCATAAAGATCTTCAATATAAGCCTGATTGCCACCAGACAACGCACTTTGATCGAGCCACTGCTGAAATGAATTCTTCTGCATCGTGTTCCTACCTATATTAAATTTTAATATCCATCATACACAAAAAATTTAGAAGTGATAAATCTCATCTAAATTAGTGTAACTTTACCTTATTCTGAAAAAGAAAAATATGATCTACGTCACACTTTTGAAATTTAACAAAAAATTTACATACTTTTTTGCAGACAAAACATACAAAATAGAGTTATATTTAGACTATGTTAATTTTTAAACCAAATTTGGAACGCCATCATGCGATCTATTAAACTATCATTATCCTTTAATAGACACCTATGACGTTCACAAAAACATAACATAAACACAACAAATGACAAAAGGAGTGAACCATGTCTGATTTAACAGCAAAACTAAGTTTAAGTGATGGTCGAGAATTTGATTTGCCGATACATAAAGCCAGTTTGGGCTATGATGCCATTGATGTGCAAGCACTCAGTAAAAATCACTTATTCACCTTTGACCCCGGTTTAATGTCCACCGCCATGTGTAAATCGGAAATTACCTATATTGATGGTGAACAAGGGATTTTATTACACCGCGGTTATCCAATTCATGACCTTGCCATGAATTGCGATTATTTAGAAGTGGCGTTCTTATTACTTTATGGCGAACTCCCCGACAAAGACGATTATGCGGAATTTAGCCAAGTGGTGCGTAGACATACCTTAGTTCACGAACAATTATCCCGTTTTTTCCACGGTTTCCGTCGTGACTCACACCCCATGGCCGTGATGTGTGGGGTCAGTGGTGCCTTGGCCGCATTCTATCATGATATATTAGATGTGAGTGATGAAGAACACCGTAATTTAACCGCACTTCGTTTGTTAGCCAAAATGCCAACCTTGGCCGCCATGTGTTATAAATATTCCATTGGGCATCCGTTCATGTTCCCACAAAACAATCTCTCTTATGCGGGCAATTTCCTGTATATGATGTTTGCCACCCCGTGCGAACCTTATGTCGTCAACCCTGTATTGGAAAAAGCCATTAACCGCATTTTGATTCTGCACGCTGACCATGAACAAAATGCGTCAACCTCCACCGTACGGACAGCCGCCTCCTCTGGTGCTAACCCATTTGCTTGTATTGCAGCGGGGATTGCCTCCCTTTGGGGACCTGCACACGGCGGGGCCAATGAGGCTTGTATTAAAATGTTAGAAGAAATCGGCACCGTGGATCGTATTCCTGAATTTATTGCTCGAGCCAAAGATAAAAAGGATCCGTTCCGTTTAATGGGATTTGGTCACCGTGTGTATAAAAATTACGACCCTCGTGCCAAAGTCATGCGTGAAACTTGTCATGAAGTATTACAAGAATTAGGCATTAACAACCCATTATTACAAGTAGCCATGGAATTAGAACGCATTGCCTTAACCGATCAATACTTTATTGATCGCAATCTCTATCCAAATGTGGATTTCTATTCCGGTATTATCTTAAAAGCCATTGGTATTCCAGTGTCCATGTTTACCGTGATCTTCGCCTTAGGTCGTACCGTGGGTTGGATTTCCCACTGGAAAGAAATGTACGATTTCGGCACCTTAAAAATTGTGCGCCCACGTCAAGTGTATACGGGTTATACTGAGCGGGAATTGGAAACCGATAGAGAATAATCAACTCAATGATCTCAACAAAAAGTGCGGTGAAAAACACCGCACTTTCTCTTTTTATCTCGTCTAGCTTGTTTCGTCCTACAAAATCTGCGCCAGAAATTGACGTCCTCGTTCAGATTTTGGCTGACGGAAAAATTCATCCGGTGGCGTTTGTTCAATAATACTGCCTTGATCCATAAACACCACAGAGTCCGCTACTCGTTGAGCAAAGCCCATTTCATGGGTCACGCATAACATGGTGATACGTTCTTGTTCGGCCAGTTCTACCATCACATCTAACACTTCTTTCACCATTTCAGGATCCAGTGCCGAAGTGGGTTCATCAAATAACATCACTTTCGGTGACATACACAAAGAGCGTGCAATCGCCACACGTTGTTGTTGTCCACCCGATAATTGCCCAGGGTATTTATTGGCTTGATCGGCAATTTTCACCCGTTCTAAATAGCCTAAGGCGGTATCAATGGCCGCTTGTTTGTTCTTTTTTAACACCCAAACTTGCCCTAAGGTCAGATTTTCCAATACCGTCAAATGCGGGAATAAATTAAAATGTTGGAACACCATGCCCACTTCACGGCGAATTTGTTCCAAGTGTTTCACATTGTTATCTAACACCACGCCATTCACGGTCAATTCCCCGCTTTGATGATGTTCTAAGCCGTTAATGCAACGAATCATGGTTGATTTACCCGATCCTGATGGCCCTGCAATCACGATTTTCTCGCCCTCATTCACGCTGAGATTGATATTCTTCAGGACATGGAAATCACCATACCATTTATTCACATTGCTTAATTGCACCATGACTTTAGACACAAATTCGCTCCTTATATTGCTTTAATTAACGCTGTCTGGCCAACTCTAACCGTTGCTCAATATAACGAGAGTAACGAGACATCGCATAACAAAAAATAAAATAAATAAACCCAATAAAGACGTAAGCCTCTACGCTAAAACCTTGCCACTGCGGATCCGCTAAAGCGACTTTGGCCGAGAGGGTTAAATCATAAATGCCAATAATCACCACCAACGAGGTATCTTTAAAGATCGAGATAAAAATACTCACTAACGGTGGAATCACCACTTTTAAGGCTTGTGGCAAGATAATGAGTCGCATACTTTGCCAATAACTCAACCCTAACGAGGCGGCGCCCTCAAATTGTCCTTTCGGTATGGATTGCAACCCACCACGCACCACTTCGGCAATATAAGCGGACACATACACAATCACGGCAAGTTGCGCACGAAGTAATTTATCCAATGAAAAACCATCCGCAAAGAACAACGGCACCATCACCGAGGCCATAAATAACAAACTGACAAAGGGCACGCCACGCACCAGTTCAATATACGTAATGGATAATGAACGAATAATTGGCATGTCTGAACGGCGACCTAAAGCCAGCAAAATGCCTAATGGCGTGGCAAATAAAATCCCGAAAATCGCCAAAATCAACGTGATGGGCAAGCCGCCCCAACGTGCGGTTTCTACTTCAGTTAAACCAAACAAACCGCCGTGCATAAGCACGCCACAAATGGCCAACACGACAAGCCAAATACCGACTAAAGATTTTCGCCAAAAACGTGGAATGGCACTCAAAACAATCAAGCCAATCAACAAAATGCACACAATAAACGGTCGCCATTGTTCATCAAAAGGATAAATGCCCAATAAAATCATGCGGTATTTATGCTGCACAAAGGACCAACAAGCTCCTGTTGAGGCATGACAGGCCTGCCCGCTGTCTGCGGTGAAATTCGCTTGTAACAAACCCCATTCCACCACAGCAGGAATAGAAAAGAGTAAGAACCACAACACTAAAATCGTGGCCAAACCATGTGCAGGTGTGGCAAATAAATTCTGTTTTATCCACAATCCCACGCCAGTTTGTTGTGGCGGACGAGCTGGCAAAGGCTCAGAGAGTGATTGCGGTGCAGAAAGTGCGGTGTTTTTTTCGCTTAAATTCATCGTTTCCCTACCTTTCTACTAATGCCATACGTTTGTTATACCACGCCATAAAAATCGCAATGCTAATACTGATGGTAAAATACGCCAACATAATGATCATCACTGCCTCAATGGCTTGTCCGGTTTGGGTTAACATCGTGTTGACAATAGACACAATATCTGGATAACCAATAGCTACGGCTAATGAGCTGTTTTTAGTGAAGTTCATAAAGGTATTACTCATAGCAGGAATCATCACCCGCACCGCTTGTGGCATAATAATTAAACGCAAAGTTTTGAACCGAGACAATCCTAAAGATTCCCCAGCCTCCCATTGGCCTTTATTCACACTTTGAATACCCGAACGCACAATTTCGGCCACAAATGCCGCCGTGTACAGCACTAAACCGAGCAATAACGCCGCCAGTTCAGGGCTAAAATGCCAACCGTTAACAAAATTAAATCCTTTAAGTTCGGGTTTGACGACGTCCAATTGCCAACCTGATAATAATGCTGCCAATACAGGGAATATCACAAAAAAAGCCAAGCTAATCGAAAAAACGGCGGTAGTTTTTCCGGTTTTATTTTGTTTATGTTTCGCCCAAAAGGAGAAAATAACCGAGGCAATGAGCGCAAATAATAGGCCAACGAGCATCCAAGACACCGAATCCCCTATTAAAGCAGGGATTTTTATACCACGATTTGATAGAAATACCCCGTCTATCGGGTTTAAGGCTTGACGAGGACCGGGTAAATTTTCAGTGAGTAAGGAATACCAGAAGAATAAATGAATCAGTAATGGGATATTCCGCATCACTTCTACATAAATCGCCGCCAATTTATTGACTAACCAGTTGGCAGAAAGCCGAGCTACGCCAATAACCGTGCCGAGAAATGTAGCCAATACAATCCCAACAAAAGAGACCAGTAAGGTATTAAAAATTCCGACCTTGATGGCTTGCCAATAAGTATCCGTCAGATTATAGTCAATTAAGGATTCACCAATGGCAAAGCCCGCCTCTTTATCTAAAAAAGCGAAACCCGTTTGAATATTGCGAGCGGCCAAATTATGCAGGGTATTATCGACTAAATACCAAACAAAATAAACCACGACCGCCAAGATCAGCGCTTGATATAACCAAGCTCTGGTATTGGCGTCGTTCAAAGAAAATGAGATTTTTTTCATTATATAATAACGGGGCGTCATACTAACGCCCCTCTATTTTTTAGTTAATATCGGAGAAATTAACGAATCGGTAAACCGTAATGTAAACCGCCATTCGTCCACAAATTATTTAATCCACGTGGAATCTGTAATGGGCTGTCTTTACCCACATTGCGGTCAAAACTTTCGCCGTAATTGCCCACTTGCTTAATAATATTGTAGGCCCATTTGTCGTCTAAACCTAGATTTTTACCGGTTCCCTCCGTCACGCCTAACAAACGTTGAATATTTGGATTTTCGCTTTTTAATTGCGCATCCACATTGGCACTGGTTAAGCCTAATTCTTCTGCATTAAATTGGGCTTGTAATGTCCATTTCACAATGTTAAACCATTGTGCATCACCTTGACGTACAAACGGTGCCAATGGCTCTTTAGAAATTAAATCAGGTAACACCACATAATCATCTGGGTTAGATAAACGTGAAATACGAATTGAGGCTAAACCTGACGCATCCGTAGAATACACATCACAACGACCAGACGCAAAGGCATTGACGACTTCGTTAAATTGATCGAATACGACTGGCGTATATTTAATATTGTTCGCTCTCGCCCAGTCTGCTAAGGTATTTTCGTTTGATGTACCCGTTTGTAAGCAGATAGTTGCGCCATCTAATTCTTTGGCACTTTTCACGCCAAGATCTTTTTTCACCAAGAAACCTTGTCCGTCATAGAAATTTACCCCAGGAGATTGTAAACCCAGTGCAGTATCACGTTGTTGGGTAATCGTCGTGTTACGCGTTAATACATCAATTTCACCCGATTGAAGTGCGGTGAAACGTTGTTGAGAATTTAACGGCACGGTTTTAAATTTAGTCGCATCACCAAACACCGCAGCCGCCACAGATTTACATAAATCCACATCTAATCCTTTCCATTCGCCTTTATCATCAGGTGCAGAAAAACCGGCAAAGCCAGTGGTGGTACCACAAATCACATGACCACGTTGTTTTACGGTATCTAAGGTTGAAGTGTCAGCAGCAAAAGCATTGCTACTCAATACGGTCGCCACGGTGGCAGCTAATAAGGTTAATTTTTTCATAAAGTTCTCCAAAAGGGCTAAAAATTAAATTGGGTCAACTTTAATAAAAAAAGAGTATATAAGCAAATAAAATTACAGCATATCAAAGATGATTTGGTTATAAGAGGAAAATGGCGTAAAAAATACCGCACTTTTTAGTCAGTTTTAATGCAATGTTTCATCCTTATCCTGCAAACGAATCATCGCCATCTCATAGACTTCCGAACGTTCACGTTTACCCACGGCAATCACTTTAACCACAATACGTTCATCAATCACCTGATAAACCAAGCGATAGCCTGATTTGCGTAGTTTGATTTTGTAACAGTTAGGCATATTATTCAATCTAGCACTGGGGATATGCGGTTGTTGGCAACGCTCTTGTAATTTCTTTAACAATTGATGAGCAATCGTTTTATCCAATTTTTTTAACTCTTTCATTGCCTCTTTTTTGAAAATAAGTTTATAGTTCATTGAGTAAATCCTCGAGGTTTACTTCAATTTCTTCATCATTCTCACGTTCACGCACAATTTCGGCTAATTCCATATCTTCAACCATATCCATAAAGCGTTCAAACAATGCTGGCGGTAAACAATAAAATGCAGGTTCATTGCGATTAAGAATAGCAACCGCTCCGCCCTCACCTGCGGCGACAGTGGCCATCGGGTTAATTTTTAGTTCAGTAATACTGGCAATGGTATTGGTTAGAATAGTACTTGGCATGATTATCACCTTTTTAATCGTGTTTAATTTAGTGTTTATTATGGTGCGATTAGAAAATTATGTCAATACAAAAAACACCAGAAAAAAACCGCACTTCTGTCATATCACAAAAGTGCGGTCGATATTTACATTATTTTTGAATTAATGAATACTCGTACTCACCGTGGTACGATTCGCCCGTTTACGATCATTTTCCGTCAGTAATTTTTTACGAATACGGATTGAGGTTGGCGTGACTTCCACTAATTCATCATCATCCAAAAATTCAATAGCTTGTTCAAGGGTGAATTTCACTGGCGTGGTTAAAACAATCGCATCATCTTTACCTGACGCACGCATATTGGTCAGTTTTTTACCCTGTAAGCAGTTCACGGTTAAATCGTTAGAACGGCTATGAATCCCGATAATTTGACCTTCATACACTTCCACACCGTGATCGATCATCAATTTACCACGCTCTTGCAAACCAAATAAGGCATAACCCAAGGCTTTCCCTGTGGCGTTAGAAATCAATACGCCGTTTTTACGTTGCCCGATTTCACCTGGTTTGATGTCATCATAATGGCTAAATGTGGAATAAAGCAAGCCAGTACCGGAAGTCATGGTCATAAATTCGTTACGGAAACCGATTAAACCACGGCTTGGGATCACGTATTCTAAACGTGTACGGCCTTTGCCATCTGGTTGCATGTCTTTCACTTCGCCTTTACGAATACCCAAGGCTTCCATCACCGAACCTTGATGTTGTTCTTCAATATCAATGGTGACTTGCTCAAATGGCTCTTGTTTTTTGCCGTCAATGGTACGATAAATCACTTTCGGACGGGATACGGCTAATTCATAGCCCTCACGACGCATATTTTCGATTAACACCGATAAATGCAATTCGCCACGACCTGACACACGGAATTCATCTGGGTTTGGGGTTTCTTCCACACGCAATGCCACGTTATGCACCAATTCTTTATTTAAGCGTTCTAAAATTTGGCGAGAAGTCACATATTTACCCTCTTTACCACAGAACGGAGAAGTGTTAACACAGAAGAACATGGTCACGGTTGGCTCGTCAACACTTAATGCAGGCAAGGCCTCCACGGCATTAATGTCACAAATCGTGTCTGAAATATTCAGTTCACCTAAGCCAGTAATGGCCACGATGTCGCCGGCAAAAGCTTCATCTTCTTCATAACGCTGTAAGCCTAAATGGCCTAATACTTGACCAATACGACCTTGACGAGTACGACCCTCGCTATTAATTACGGTCACCGCTTGGTTTGGTTTGACTGAACCACGTTTAATACGCCCAATACCGATAACGCCCACATAGCTGTTATAGTCTAATTGGGAAATTTGCATTTGGAACGGTTCATCAAGATGCACGGCTGGCGGTGAAACATGTTCCACAATAGCCTCAAATAATGGCGTCATATCTGGTGCCAATTCTTCGTGTTCTAAGCCGGCTACGCCCATTAAAGCGGATGCGTAAATAATTGGGAAATCTAATTGTTCATCTGTCGCACCCAAGTTTACAAATAAATCAAAGACTTGATCCACTACCCAGTCAGGTCTTGCCCCTGGGCGGTCAACTTTGTTAATCACCACAATGGGTTTTAAACCATGGGCAAAGGCTTTTTGTGTCACGAAACGCGTTTGTGGCATTGGGCCGTCAAAGGCATCTACCACGAGTAATACAGAATCCACCATAGAAAGTACACGTTCCACTTCACCACCGAAGTCGGCGTGTCCTGGGGTATCTACGATGTTAATACGGTAATCATTCCAGTTAATTGCGGTATTTTTGGCTAAAATGGTAATGCCACGTTCTTTTTCAAGATCGTTACTGTCCATCACACGCTCATCACCATCGCCATTACGAGCAGCTTCTAAGGTGCCGGATTGTTGTAAAAGTTTGTCAACCAAGGTTGTTTTACCGTGGTCAACGTGTGCAATAATTGCGATATTACGCAATTTATTAATATCTAAATCTGCCATTAAGTTGTCTTCTATTGTTTTAAAATTTTGAATTTTCTCACCGCACTTTTTCTCTGCACGGTGAAAGGTCGCAAATTATACAACTTTTTTGCACAATGAGCTATTAAATAATCCAACTAAATCATGCAGACCCATTTAGCTTAACGTTTACGCCCAAAAATGAACGAGACAATGGATAGAATAATAAAGGCACCAAATAATACTTTAGCGATTCCCACCGCACTTCCGGCAATGCCACCGAAACCTAACACACCAGCAATGATGGCAATAATAAAAAATACAATTGAATAATGTAGCATAAATATTCTCCTATTATGTTTTTAATTAAATACTTTCCATATCATGACTTTCCTGTTATTTGAACTCAGAAAGCACTTTTACCTTAACATAAATTTAACATAAAGAGAATTTTTATATCAAAAAATGCTTAAACTTGAATTTTTATAAATTTTTTATTATAATAAGCGAGTTTTGGGTATCTATGCCCACGATTGGCAAGGACTCTCGCCAACTTAACTATCTAACTAAATCCCCTGTCTTGTAGGGTGTCGTAAATTAATTTTTATTTCATATATCATCTACTTTTTGCTTTATTGCCTAAAAAGTGCGGTATTTTTCGTTAAATTTTTTGGAGAACTTATTTTTGAATGTGTTACAACAAATGCGTGCTAATAGCACCTTAAAAGCCCCGATTTTTATTCCGACCACTATATTAGTGCTAGCCGTTGTGATTTTCTGTGGATTTTTCCCTGAACAAGCTCGGATTAGCTTAAATGCCGTTAAACAAGTGGTGTTTGCCAATTTTAGTTGGTTCTATATCCTAGCCGGCTCAATCTTCTTTCTCTTTTTAATCTTTTTATGCGTTAGCCGATTAGGTGACATTCGCTTAGGATCGGATAGTGACGAACCTGAATATCCTTTTGTGTCATGGATAGCCATGTTATTTGCCGCAGGAATGGGGATTGGATTAATGTATTTTGGTGTCGCTGAACCTGTTTTACATTATCTTAATCCAGTGCATCAAGGCTTAAATCAATCGGAATTGATCAAAGAGGCCATGATGAATACATTCTACCATTGGGGCATTCATGCTTGGGCAATTTATGCCGTCATTGCCTTGGCACTCGCCTACTTTGGATTCCGTTATAAATTACCATTAACCGTGCGTTCCGGTTTCTATCCCTTGCTAAAAAACCGCTTATCTGGATTCTGGGGACATGTCATTGATACGGTTGCATTATGCAGCACCATTTTCGGTTTAACGACCACATTGGGTTATGGTGCAATGCAAGTCAATGCTGGGTTTAATGCCCTAGGCGTATTTGATAGCAATAGCTTTGGCACTCTGGCTTTATTGGTGATTATTGCCATGACATTAGCCGTCATTTCTGCCGTCTCTGGCGTCGGTAAAGGGGTTAAAATTCTCAGTGAAACCAACCTTGTATTGGCAGGAATTTTATTGGTATTTGTCATCATTTTTGGCCCAACACTCGAATTATTTTCAGGTTTAACCGAAAACCTAGGTTATTATTTCAGTTCATTATTAGAAATCAGTTTCCGTACATTTGCCTATGAACAGGATAAACAAGGTTGGCTAAGTGGATGGACGGTGCTGTATTGGGCATGGTGGGCATCTTGGGCACCTTTTGTCGGCCTATTTATTGCTCGCATTTCCAAAGGCCGTACCATTCGTGAATTTATTCTCGGCGTACTCTTTGTGCCGTCATTATTTAACATTTTATGGATGACCACATTCGGCGGTTCCGCTATTTGGGTTGACCAACAAACTGGTGGTGAATTGGCGGCAATCAGTGGCAATACGGAGCAACTATTATTTGGTTTCTTCCAACACTTACCATTTACCACATTTTCTTCGTTGATTGCCTTGATTATTATCTCCATTTTCTTTGTCACCTCGGCGGATTCAGGCATTCTCGTGCTTAACAATATTGCCTCGCAAGGTGAACCTAAAGCACCGAAATGGCAAAGTGTATTTTGGGGCATTATGTTGGCAGTATTAGGTCTCTCTCTGCTCTATTCTGGTGGGCTTGATTCCTTGCAAACCATGACGTTAATTATTGCCTTGCCGTTTATGCTGATTATGTTGATCTTATGTATCGGTCTTTGGAAAGGTTTAATGATTGACGCCCAATATTTCAACAAAGAATTCTCCTCTGGCAGTGCTAATTGGAGCGGTAAAAACTGGAAAGAACGCTTAGAAAAAATCGTTAATCCAACGGATCGTAAAGACATCCGACGTTTCCTAAATAAAGTCGCTCGCCCAGCCTTTAGCGAATTGGTAACTGAATTTGAAAGCCATGGTTTAACAGCCAAAATGAACTTTATTGACGGCAAAAATCCGAAAATAGAATTTGAAGTGATTAAAGAAAACTTACGTAATTTCTTATATGGTATTGAATGCCAATCTCGTGAGCTATCAGATTTAGTGGTTGATGATGCCAACGTACCAAATATGGACGAAAGCAAAATTTACGAGCCAATTACTTACTTCATTGACGGTCGTCAAGGTTATGATGTGCAATACATGACCAAAGAGGAATTGATTGCTGACGTATTAAAACAATACGAACGCTTTATGAATCTTGCCATGGATGACACCCATGACTTAATGACAGCAGATGTGGAAAATATGGCGGAGTAATCGCCATATGTACGACAAGGCGGATAAATCATTATCCGCCCTGTTGACTATTGCGTTAACTAGAATGAATATTCTAATTTCGCCCCGACATTGGTTTGTTTCACTTTTGAATCAGACACAGAATGACGGTGGTTCACTTGAAGACCAAGTCTAAATTGCGGCGTTAATTTGAAATCTGCATTGGCTTTCACCACCACGGCATTATCCAAGCTACCCGTATTGAAACGGTCGCCATTCACTACCACTTGTTTGTTGTTCTCGTTATGATGTTCATACAATGCCCCAACGTTTAAATCAACGTGGTCATTTTCCCAACCAAAGTAAGAACCCACATGTTGGCTGAACACTTTAAACGGCTCGGTATGCACCTTGAGCTGTGCAGAAGATTTATCATCAATACTCATATCAAAATGTTGATAACTTAACCCTGCCACTGGGGTAACAGAGAATTGACCTAATTTAAATTTATAGCCCAATTCTGTTCCAATTTGATATTGCTCGCCTTTAATGGTAGCAATATTTCGTTCTGTGGCGGATACTTTACCATCATGCCAGTGAATACCAAGGTGCGTATTCAATAACACATTATTCCATTCATTGTGCATCGCTAACATCAAAGAAGTAGATTTATATTTGGTTGAACTATAACCATCTGCCGCTTTTGGTGTTACTTTTTGTTGACTAAATGCCACGCCAGCATGTAATTCTGTGCTATCAGATACTGGCATATAGCTACCAAATAACGTGGTATTTTGAATGGATTCATAGTTATAACCATAATCCGCAAAACCTAAATCGGTTTTATAGTCTGAACGAGTATGACGCTGCTCAACATAGAACCCTTTTTTCTGTTTCGCCCAAAGATTATCGGTAAACATATCACGCACGGTGGTACCCTGATACATAGCAGCAGAGTTAGCGACTAAGTAAGATGGCACTTGAGAAACCACTTGATAACGAGTAGCTGACTCTTGGGTTGCTGCTGCAGCGGCGGCTGCGACAACACTGTCTGGTGCTTCAGAGAGTGTATTTTCATTTCCACTTAAACCATCTTGTACTGTTCCATCAGGTAACGCAAGGCCCTCTGCAAGCACTTGCCAAACAATTAAATCATCAGGTAAAGCTGTTGTCACACCCTCACCATTTTGACTAACGACCAAATCATTAGGTAGTTCTGGTGCTGTTACCCCCTCACCATTCGCTGTCACAATTAAATCACTTGGCAACTCTGGGGCTGTTACGCCTTTACCGTTTTCTGTCACAATTAAATCGTTTGGCAATTCTGGTGCGGTTACACCTTTACCATTTTCCGTTACAATCAAATCATCTGGTAATTCCGTTGTTACTACTTCGCCATTTTCTGTCAAGACTAGCTCAGGTAACGTATTTTCATTACCACTCAAACCGTTAGGCACAGTGCCATCAGACAATCTGTAATTTTCAGGCACGACATCCCAAGCGATCAAATCTTCCGTTGGCATAACTTCTGGAGCATTAGGCAATGGGGCATAAACCACATTACTAACCATTTTACCGTCTTCTCTGATTAATTTACGATGTAATTGATAATCGTAGTAATTACCTGCACGTCCTTTCTCAAAACTGACCAATTCAAATTGATAAGCAGATTCTACTTTTTCAGCCACCGTACCTAAAGCAAAAGCATCAATGCGATCGACATCACCATACACTTTCACCAAAGATAAGCCTTCATCCACATCATAATGCCCATCTTTATTTTTATCGGACACCCCATCGGTTACATCGCCTGAAAGAACGATATTCACGGGGGTTTGTGTGGCAGAGCGATAATCACCCTCTACAATCACAGCACCATGATCCCATTGGGACATATCACTGTTATTGTTATTGATACCGACAGTTAATGCACCAGTATGAATAAACTTCGCATCCCCAGCAACAGAAATCGCATTGCTATCAGCATGTTGCACATTATCAGCAAACAACAATGTCCCCTTGTTTACGGTCACATCATGTAATAACGCAGTTCCTGACAAGGTCAATTTACTTTCGGCAGTTTCAGGGGCATAAACTAAATTAAGATCACCACCAGCATTTCCTACATAACCGCTGAATTTGTGGCTACCATTCACCGCATAAGTAAAAGTGGCTTCGCTATCGGCTTTAGTGTTGATAATATTCCCCACCATTTCCGTACTGCGTAAGCCGGTGGTTTCTTCATTCTCGCCATTTTTAACCATAATATTTACGCCATTAAGGTCAAGATTGGCATCTTTCTCTAAGGTTAAATTGCTGAAATTGACCTGTTCAGAATCGGCTAAACGCACAGTGGCATTGGCTTTAACGTCAACTTTTGCATAGGCTTGTTTGTCACCCTTTTCATCCGCACTTTGATTTAATGTGGCAATTCCCTCACGCACTTCAAGGTTTGCAAGGTTTTTACCTTTGCCGACTTTAATCATTTCGCCGTCGCCGATTTTGTAGAAAGTTTCTTCATGTGGGCTGTTTAGGGTCACTTCTTGATGTGTATTATCTCTGACATCACGATAGATAAAATTACCTTGCCAGAATAACTCTTCTAAATTAAACCGCACATATTGAATATCCCAACCTGATTTACTTTCATACAAAATACCTATCGAACCATCTGGTAACTCAGTTAAACTGTTGTAAGCATACTGCCCTTGTGCATCATCTGCTGCTTCAAAACCTGTGCTATATTTCCATTCAATGGAACCATCCTCTTGTACCTCACCCAACCAAGCCTTACCATTTGAACGAGTCGTCGCATGTGGATTTGCAAATACTATATATTCTTTACCATCAATTAATTTAGAATATTTAATCACAGATAATTGAGAATATGGATCAACCAAGGTTTTATCTGAGTCAACTGATGTCCAATGATAACCCCCATCTGTACTGGTCGAAATTTTTACGTGACCGCTACGATTACGAGAAAATAATTTTAATTGACCATTATTTAATTCAATCACTTGAGATTCTGTTAATTCTTGAGAATTGTCTGAAATATATTCTGAACCACCCTCATCACTATACAAGTAATCATTTGGTGACTCCCCTAATTTCCAAGTTACACCACCATCTTCACTAATAATCAACGCAGCAGATTGTTTATTCAGCGTATTTGTATAATACACTGGCATAACTAAATTGCCATTTTTTAATTGAATCCCTGTTCCTGGACCAGTCCCTAAGAAACGCATCCAATCTTTTTTCACTTGTTGAGATACGTTGACCGGATTGGACCACGTTTTACCTTCATCATCACTATGTGTAAGCCATAAAGAAACTGTTTTTTGAGCTTTCAACGGCGCACTATGATTCCCTTCATAGCTAGATAACAAATAAATATTACCTAAAAGGTTTTCACCATCATAAAGATCACCTAAATCTTTAAAATGTTTATCAGCATCACCATTTATCACTACATGATAGGTCGTTTTTTCATTGGATTCATTATAAACCGCCCCATTTTCACGAATAGTATAGATTTTCCCAGCACTATCGGTTAATTTTTGATAAGACTTACCATCAATCGTGATGTAACCACTGCCTTCCCCTTCCTGATTACTAATATTACCGAAACCACTTGATTCAGGGAACATATCCACCAACATAAAAATACGGCCTGAATTTTGATCTTGAACTAATAATGGGTCAATTAAAAAAGCAGAATTAGCAGGATTATTGCCTACTGTATAAGGTTGGCTTGCTAAATCAATTACGGTTTCTGCAGATTGCCACGTTTTACCGCCATCTAAACTACGGTGAATAATCGTATCAATGTTTCCCCAGTCATACCAGTGTGCATAACGTTTATCCGCTGCTGCAATTACCGTGCCTTTTTGGGTTGTTAAAAGAGCTGGAATACGATAACCGTAGGCGTCATCGCCTTCCCCTTCTGGAACTTGTGTGCCTTTAAAAATAGCTTCTTTTTCCGTTTTATAAGCACCTAATCCTGAGGATTTTTCTGATAAATAGGTACGCTCAGCCGTCCATTTTGTTTTATATGTTTCATCTTCAGCTTTCAACTGTTCATGTAATTTTGCGATCACATCTTCTGATAGCACGTTATCAGTAGCTCCTGCATAAGACACGTCACCTGTCACTTCATAATTATTTCCACCCGCTCTTGCAGTTTTACCCACATAAGCCGTATTTAAAGTCGGAATATCACTGAAAAATTTCGTACTACCGGTATAAGTTTTTTGCAATCCCCCATCCACATAAATTTTAATTTGATTGGTAGCTTTATCAACAGTGTAAGTAATCGTACGTAGGTCATTGCTCGCCTCCATCGTTGGCGTCAATAAGTCTGCATTTGGAATTAAATTTTTACCACTTGCATCACGAATTTCAACACCATATTGGTCATATTGTTGACCATTTTTAGTGGTTCTTGATGTATAAAATGCAATATAAGTATTTGGCTTGCTTGAATCAGATACACCTAAAATACTATAAACACCATTTCCTTTCGTATTACTATAACGGAAAGTCAATGACCCACTATCTTTTGAAAAAATACTATTAGTCTTAAATTGATCAGTCACGTCTACTGCATTTGAAAACGGCATATCACCGCTATAATTGAAAACTGAATCCACTGCAAAAGTTGAACTGCTAATCGCCGCTGAAATTAACAAAGATAATGCTGTTTTTTTAAGTAACTTCTTCATAATTGTCCCCTTACAAGGTGTAAATGAAATGATAGAATAGAGCAAATTTTGAATTATTTATTCAAAACCTATCATACAAAAAAAAAAAAACTCCAGTAAAGCGGGAAATATCAAAAATGAGAACTACGTCACAAAATTTTTGAAAAAAAAGTAAAAATTAACGGAAAACGAGAGGGATTTTAGAAAAATGATAGAGGAAAACCAGAAAATTGCCCCACACTTTCGTACGGGGCTAAACAAATCACGCCACTCCGTGGCTAAATTTTGGAGAAAGAAAAAAAGATGCGAAGCATCGTTACGATTCTTAACCCCGTACGATAGTGCAGGGTAACAAGGTATCAATTCAACAAGTTTTTAATCTCTTCCACCGATAAATCCGTAATCTCCGAAATAGTCTGTACATCAAAACCACGAGAGAGCATTTTAACTGCATTTTCTTTAGCATTTTTCAATTCACCTTGCCGTACCCCCTGCTTCACCGCATAATCCATTACTGCTTCTTCGTCCCATTTGCGTTTTAGGCTAACGTCATACATATTCTTTTCCTCCTTGCTAAAGTTGGCATATTCAGCAATGTTAAATAATTTCTCAAAAATCGGTTTTCTTAGATAGGGTGAAAGTTTGTCCAATTTTGTCATATTTTTAAGTACAAACAACCACCGTTCTAAATCGGTTTCTAGCTGTTCTTCTTTTTTGTGGAAGTTCAGCAACTCTACATAGATAAAACCCAGTCTATCATAAAATATTTCGCCTGTCTTTCGGTTGCATAAGCAAATATCGTGCAAATAATCGTCAGTATTTGAAAAGCGAAATCTGTCCATAATCACAATAACATAGACCTCACTAATTGCATAACGCCAACCACTTCGCTCACCTTTGGGAGCTTGATCACTAATGAGTTTGCTACCGTAATATAACGTACGTGCTTTAAAATTTTCTTGTGCACTGCGTTGCACTTCAATAATAAATTGGCTGTCGTCATCGGCGGTACAAATCAGGTCAAAAATCACCGCACCTTGCGAAAGAGTGTCGCCAACTTGTTCATTTTTGTTATAAGTCAGATCCTTGATGACTTTTTTGCTTTTAAATAATTCGTTCAAAAATGAAATCAGTAAATCTTTGTTAGGTTCAGTACCAAAAATGCGTTTAAAGCCGTAATCTGTGGTGAGATCGATATAACGTGAGGGTTTCATTCTGCGTCCTTAATGTGATTGAATTAAAGACAGCGTAGAACAACGGCAACAACACTGCAAATAGCCTTGTTCATTTTTGGAATACAGATCACAAAAATCGTGGTTGGAGTATGCCCGACAATGAAACCATTGCCAATCCCCCCTTTTTTCCTTTAAGATAGAGGCTATTCACGTGTTTTAGGGTATTATCATGCTTTATCGTTGGCTATTTATTTTACGCAAACCAAGTAATCGGCTTTGGTTGGCACCGGCTTATTCCGCTATTTTTGCTATCTTATTCGCTTTTGCTGCCCATCTGGCGGATACCTTCTTGCCACCCCATATTTTGCCAGAAATTCATCTTGAAGTTGTCGAAAACCTGTTAAATATCATCAGTACGTCTATGTTGGCGGTCAGTACATTTTCGCTTTCGATTATTGTTTCTGCGGTCGCCTCTGCCTCCAGTGGGGCAACACCCAGAGCAACGGATTTAGTGGTCAATGACGGAGCCAGTCGGCGTACCATTGCGAGTTTTATTTCTGCGTTAATTTACGCCATTATTGCCAAAACCGCCTTGGGGCTGGAACTCTACGCCTTAAACGGTCGCTTTATTATTTTTATTAGCACCATTGCCATATTACTTTACGTTATCATGCGGTTAATTGCGTGGGTCTATACCCTTTCTCAACTCGGTCGTATGGGCAATACTCTTGATAAAATCTACCAAAGTGCTGAACAAAGCCTGCTGAATTATCGTCAATCACCGCAACTGGGTGCCACGTGGCAAAGTAAGGTTGGTTTACAAGCCTGCCAATTACTCGCCAATGACACGGGTTATTTAATTCATATAAACATGAACAAATTGCAATCTTTAGCTGAAAAGTCAAATACTTATTTACACATCAAAGTACGGACGGGTGAATTGATTATGCCAAATACCGTTTTGGCAGAAATTGATAATATAGCGGATAATGAAAATGACTTTCGCCAAGCCTTTGTGTTGGATAAACAACGCACTTTTCAACAAGATCCTCGTTGGGGACTGATTGTGTTTAGTGAAGTGGCACAGCGTGCCTTGTCGCCAGCGGTCAATGATCCGGGTACGGCGATTATTGTGATGACAAAAGTGATGAAATTACTCATTCAGTCGCCCGAAGAAAAGTCAGAACCCGAGTTTAATCGTTTATCTATCAATGCGTTAAACTGTCAGGATTTTATTTCCGATTGTTTTGCACCGATTATCCGAGATGGCGGAGCAATACTTGAAGTCCATCTCAATATGCAAAAAGTCTTAGCGGGTATTTGGCAAAATGCCCCTGAAACCGAACTGCGAGAATATGCTCAAATCGCCGCCAAAGACTATTTACAACGTGCCAAAACCACCTTGCCCTTTGAGCAAGATTTTCTCCAATTAAAACAAAAACATGACTCCCTATTCACGCAATAAAATTTTATGAATATAGATTATTTTGATTTAACTATCCCCACTCAACCCCAAGATCACAAACTGCTCGGCAACGTCCTTGCAGGTGCAGACAGTTTTGCTTTAAGCCAAATTGCCCAGCAATATCAAGGGTTAACCGTTATCGTTACGCAAGACAGCAAAACTGCGGTGCGTTTGGAAAAACTTTTACGCCAAACTTTGCCAGCCGTGCAACTGTTTCCCGATTGGGAAACCTTGCCTTATGATGCGTTTTCGCCCCATCAAGACATTATTTCCGCACGGCTAAGTAGCCTGTTTTACTTGCAACAAGCCAAATCGGGCGTGCTGATTTTGCCGATTACTACATTAATGCAACGCCTTTGTCCGCCGTCTTTTTTAAGCCAAAATGTGCTGTTGATTAAAAAAGGTGATCGACTAAATATTGAAAAAATGCGGTTGAACCTTGAAAATGCAGGCTATCGAGCGGTGGAGCAGGTATTGGAAGTGGGCGAATTTGCCGTACGGGGTTCGCTGTTGGATTTGTTCCCAATGGGGAGCAGCGAGCCATTTCGGTTGGATTTTTTTGATGATGAAATTGACAGTATTCGCACCTTTGATGTGGACAGCCAACGTACGCTGACTGAAATTGACAAAATTAATCTGTTGCCTGCTCACGAATTTCCTACCGATAGCCGTGGCATTGAATTTTTCCGCAGCCAATTTCGGGAAACCTTTGGCGAAATCCGCCGTGATCCCGAGCATATTTATCAGCAAGTGAGCAAAGGCACGCTGGTGTCGGGCATTGAATACTGGCAACCGCTGTTTTTTGAGCAAATGGCGACCTTGTTTGATTATTTGCCGCCAAACACCCTGTTTGTGGATCTTGACGGCTATCAAACCCAAGGTGAGCGGTTTTATCAAGATGCGGAAAGCCGTTTTGACAGTCGCAAAGTGGATCCAATGCGACCGCTGTTATCACCCGATCAACTTTGGCTCAAAATTGACGAAATTAACCGCCGTTTGAAGCAATATCCACGCATTTCGTTAAAAACCGAAACGCTGAAAAAATCCATTCGGCAAACCAATTTAAGCGTAAGTCCGTTGCCTGAGTTGCAAATTCAAGCCCAACAAAAAGAGTCATTACAGGCATTACGCCAATTTATCGAACAATTTGACGGTAAGATTTTATTTTCGGTAGAAAGCGAAGGACGGCGTGAAACATTATTGGATTTGTTGGCACCGTTAAAAATTAAGCCGAAACAGATTCAATTATTTTCTCCGAATAATATGGGCGGATACGTAGATCCGCCCCTACAAGGATTGAGCGATAAAATAAATCGTAGGGGCGGACCGATGTGTCCGCCCGAAAAATTGCCGAAGTTCGGGCTACAAATTAGCCCGTTAGATCAAGGTTTCATCTTAGAAACTGCGGTCAAAATTGCCATCATTTCTGAAAATGAATTATTAGGCTCAAGAGTCCAACAACGTAGCCGTGACAAACGCAAAACAGTGAATCCCGATACACTCATTCGCAACCTTGCAGAACTAAAAATCGGACAAGCAGTGGTACATTTGGATCACGGAGTGGGGCGTTACGGCGGTTTAGTCACCCTTGAAAATGCTGGTGTGAAAGCGGAATATTTGCTGTTGACTTATGCCAACGATGCAAAATTGTATGTGCCTGTCGCCAGTCTGCATTTAATCAGCCGTTATGTGGGCGGTAGCGATGAAACCGCCCCCTTGCATAAACTCGGCAGTGATGCCTGGGGAAAAGCCCGTTCCAAAGCGGCTGAAAAAATCCGTGATGTGGCAGCGGAACTGCTTGATGTGTATGCCGAACGTGAAGTAAAAAAAGGCTTTGCGTTTCAATATGATAAACAAGACTATCAAGCCTTTGCGGCAACGTTTCCATTTGAAGAAACCCTTGATCAAGAAATGGCAATTAATGCGGTGATTTCCGATATGTGTCAACCGAAAGCGATGGATCGGCTGGTGTGTGGCGATGTGGGTTTTGGCAAAACCGAAGTGGCAATGCGTGCGGCATTTTTGGCGGTGATGAATCATAAACAGGTGGCTGTGCTGGTGCCGACTACGCTGCTGGCTCAACAACATTTTGACAATTTCAAAGATCGCTTTGCTAATTTACCGGTCAATGTGGAAATGGTGTCACGCTTTAAAACCGCCAAACAACAAAAGCAGATTTTGGACAATCTCGCTGAGGGCAAGGTGGATATTCTGATCGGCACCCATAAACTGATTCAATCGGATGTGAAATTTAGCGATCTCGGTTTGCTGATTATTGATGAAGAACACCGTTTCGGCGTGCGACAAAAAGAGAAAATCAAACAGCTCCGTGCCAATATTGACATTCTGACCCTGACTGCGACACCGATTCCACGCACGCTGAATATGGCGATGAACGGCATTCGGGATCTGTCAATTATTTCTACGCCACCAGCACGCCGTTTAACCATTAAAACCTTTGTGCGACAAGCGGACGATCTCACCATTCGGGAAGCCATTTTGCGTGAAATCCTGCGTGGCGGTCAGGTGTATTATTTGCATAATGATGTGGCAAGCATTGAAAAATGTGCGGAAAAAATCACCGCACTTGTGCCTGAAGCAAGGGTGACTATCGGTCACGGACAAATGCGGGAACGGGATCTTGAACGGGTGATGTCGGATTTTTATCATCAACGTTTTAATGTGTTGGTCTGCTCCACCATTATTGAAACAGGCATTGACGTGCCAACGGCGAATACTATTATTATTGAACGGGCGGATAATTTCGGTTTGGCTCAACTGCACCAACTGCGTGGACGGGTTGGACGTTCCCATCATCAAGCCTACGCTTATTTGCTGACACCGCCACCAAAATTGATTAGCAAAGATGCAGTAAAACGCCTTGAAGCCCTTGAAAGTTTGGATAATCTCGGGGCTGGCTTTATTTTGGCGACCCACGATTTAGAAATTCGTGGGGCTGGCGAATTACTCGGGCAAGAACAAAGCGGACAAATTGAAAGCATCGGCTTTAGCCTGTATATGGAATTGCTGGAAAGTGCGGTGAAAGCGATGAAAGAAGGGCGTGAGCCAAGTTTGGACGAACTCACCCAACAGCAAGTGGAAATTGATTTGCGTGTACCTGCCCTGTTACCTGATGATTATCTAGGCGATGTAAATATGCGGTTGTCTTTCTATAAACGTATTGCAGGGGCAGAAAACAAAGCCGCCCTTGATGAACTAAAAGTAGAATTGATTGATCGTTTCGGTCTTCTGCCCGAACCGACCCAAAACTTAATGCAAATTGCCGAATTACGATTAATGGCAAAACCGCTCAAAGTGACTAAAATAGACGGCACCGCCCACGGCGGTTTTGTGGAATTTAACCCAACGGCGGATATTGATCCGATGAAGTTTTTAGCCTTAATCAAACAGCAACCTGCAGTGTTTAAATTTGATGGACCAACGAAATTTCGCTTTACTTGCAACCTAGAACAGGCAAAAGTGCGGTTGGAATTTATCAAGAATTTGTTGGAGAGTTTGTGGTAAAATCGAACGATGATAAACATCATCAAAGGAGAATGACATCATGAAAGGTCAATGTCTATGTGGAGCAATCACGCTCACGGTTGCCGATAATCAAAACGCCAGTGTCTGCCATTGCGGTATGTGTCAACGCTGGAACAGCGGTCCATTATTTTCATTTCATAGTGGAAAAATAGAAACCACAGGAAACGAACATATTGCTTGTTATCAATCTTCCCCATGGGCAGAACGTGCATTTTGCCGAAATTGCGGTTCACATCTTTATTATCACATGCTGGGTACGCAACATTATTATGTTTCCACTGGCTTATTTTACGGGCAAACCACGTTTACCTTGGAAGACGAAATTTTTATCGACAAAAAGCCGTCTTTCTATGAACTAAAAAATGATGTACCGAAATTGACCGAAGCGGAAGTGTTGGAAAAAATGGCATAGTGATTAGATGATAGGTGGGGTAAACCCACTATCACTTGGGTGTGATCGTCATTACAAAAATGACACATCAAAATTAAACGGTAATAAATCTTTGATCGAATACGTTTTAAAAATTTCACCAGAGATAGACGCAAAATAGATTTCAATATTTTGTGCTTGTTTGGTTTCGTATTCCAAAATACTTTGCCGACAAGCCCCACAAGGCGGAACAGGGCTATTTTTCATTTCATCTTCTGGTGCACCGACCACAAATATTTTTAGAATCTTTTGATCCGGATAATTCGCTGATGCCCAATAAATAGCGGTTCTTTCCGCACATAACCCTGATGGATAGGCTGCATTTTCTTGATTATTGCCTGAAATAATTTCGCCATTTTCCAATAACATGGCACAACCTACTAAAAAAATGGGAATAAGGCGCATAGGCTTTCTTTCTCGCAGAGCTGGCAACCTCAAATAGGATTTTCTCAATATCATTTAACTCATGGCATGATTTAAAATTTTCATAGTGGATATTCAGTTGTTTTTGCATTGATTTTTCTCCTCTTGTGTGAGCGTTATTCTAACCCTTTCAACAGCATATAGAAATGATTATTATATTTTTCTTAAAAAGAATAGACCCTTACGGCCTTTTTGCTATACAATTTTAACCACCAAAATTAGCCTGATTCAATAAAAGGGGAAAATCATGTATTTAGATCAAATTAAAGCCGAACTGGTTGAGGCGCAAGATGTATTAAATAAATTCATTTCAGACGAAAACAACATTAAACTCATTCAACAAGCAGCCTTACTTATTTCCGACAGTTTCAAACAAGGCGGTAAAGTGCTTTCTTGCGGAAATGGCGGATCCCATTGTGATGCCATGCACTTTGCTGAAGAATTAACCGGCCGTTATCGTGAAAACCGTCCGGGCTACCCTGCCATTGCGATTTCTGATGTGAGCCATTTAAGCTGTGTGAGTAATGACTTTGGCTATGAATATGTGTTCTCTCGCTATGTCGAGGCTGTGGGACAAAAAGGTGATGTATTATTTGGCTTATCGACTTCCGGCAATTCTAAGAATATCTTAAATGCCATTGAGGCCGCTAAAGCCAAAGGTATGAAAATCATTGCCATGACAGGCAAAGATGGCGGAAAAATGGCAGGATTAGCCGACGTGGAAATCCGTGTTCCACATTTCCGTTATGCGGATCGGATTCAAGAAATTCATATTAAAGTAATTCATATTTTAATGATGTTAATTGAATTTGAAATGGCAAAAAATTCGTAAATTTTTGACCGCAGTTTTCCATTAAATTTTAATCACACTCATCGGGGCGGATCTATGTATCGCCCCCGTCATTTTTCCCTGCCTAAAACAGGGTCCCCGTCTTTGCCGCCTGAAAATGCTTTAATTTGTAGGAAAAGTTGTACTGTCTGAGCGTAGCGAGTTTACAACTTTTCCGTTAAGCAAATTAAAGCATTTTCAGGAAACAAGGCAAAATCGGGGTGTGTTTCTTTTGTTACTTTTCTTTGCACAAGCAAAGAAAAGTAAGGAACGTGGCGAAACCCGCTCTCAATAAACCTTAAATTATCAATAAAACCACCGCACTTCCCCCAAAACAATAAATTTTTATTCAAATTCAACATTTCATATTGCATACTTATGCAAAAATAAGTAATATATTTTCACTCAACCAATAAAGAGAATATCCACCAATGACCATTAGTGTTCAAAATCTCAATTTTTTCTACGGCTCAAGCCAAGCGCTGTTCAACATAAACCTCAGTGCAGAAGACGGTGACACCGTGGTATTACTCGGCCCCAGTGGGGCGGGTAAAAGTACGTTAATTCGTACCTTAAATTTATTAGAAGTCCCAACGTCAGGGCAATTAAGTATTGCAAATAATCAATTTGATTTATCCCAAAAAAGCGATCCAAAACAGATTTTACAATTACGTAAAAATGTCGGCATGGTGTTCCAACAATATAATTTATGGCCACACTTTACGGTATTAGAAAATTTAATCGAAGCCCCCATGAAGATCTTGGGGTTAGACAAGGAAACGGCAAAAAGCCAAGCACTCGAATTATTAACACGTTTACGTTTAGCAGAACATGCAGATCGCTTTCCATTACAGCTTTCAGGCGGTCAGCAACAACGTGTGGCCATTGCTCGGGCGTTGATGATGAAACCGCAAGTGTTGCTGTTTGATGAACCAACGGCAGCACTGGATCCTGAAATCACGGCTCAAATCGTGTCGATTATTCAGGAATTACAGGAAACAGGGATTACCCAAGTGATCGTCACCCACGAAGTGGCCATGGCTCGTAAAGTCGCCACCAAAGTGGTGTATATGGAACAGGGGCATATTGTGGAAATGGGCGACGCCAGTTGCTTTGAACATCCACAAACAGAACAGTTTAAACAGTATCTCTCTCACTAACTTTTATATTAATCACAAGGACATAACATGATGAAAAAATTACTTTTAACTGCACTTTTCGCTAGCACCGCATTTGCTGCTCAAGCACAAGATATTAGTTTCGCCATGGAAGCAAGCTATCCGCCGTTTGAAATGACCAATGAAAAAGGCGAAATTATTGGTTTGGATGTGGATGTGGCTAATGCCATTTGTAAAGAAATTCAAGCCAACTGTACTTTCCAAAATCAAGCCTTTGATGCTCTAATTCAAGGGTTAAAACAAAAACGTTTTGATGCGGCGATTTCGGCTATTGATATTACGGAAGCTCGTGCTAAACAGGTGTTATTCAGTGATGCTTACTTTGCCAGTGCAGCGACCTTTATTGCCAAAAAAGGCGTGGATTTTAATAGCATTAAAACCGTGGGCGTACAAAATGGTTCAACTTTCCAAAGCTATATTGTGAAAGAAACCCAATATACCCCGAAACCTTATGCCTCTTTGCAAGAAGCGGTATTAGACATTAAAAATGGCCGTATTGATGCGATCTTCGGCGATATGCCAGTATTGTTAGATATGATTAACAACAACGAGGGCTTGGCCTTTTCTGGTGAAAAAGTGGAAAATTCAAGCTACTTCGGTAATGGCTTAGGGATTGCGGTGAATTTGAAAAACAAAGACTTAGTCGATCAACTCAACAAAGGTCTCGCTGCCGTGAAAGCCAGTGGCGAATATCAAAAAATCTATGATAAATGGATGACGGCGAAATAATGTTTTTCGATTACTTGCCCTTAATGTACGCCGCAACCCTAATGACCTTAGGGTTAGCGGTCTGTTCGCTGATTGTGGGGTTATTTTTTTCGCTGATTTTCACCGCACTTGAAATGAATAAAGCCAGTTGTGTGCGAAAACCCACTGCAGTATTCGTCAGTTTATTACGTGGGCTACCCGAAATTATTGTGGTCTTACTGATTTATTTCGGTTCAACGGAATTAGTCGAGAAAATCACCGGTGAATATGTAGAATTTAGTGCCTTCAGTTGCGGTGTGTTAGCCCTTTCTCTGATTTTTGCCGCTTATGCATCGCAATCCTTGCGTGGGGCTATTCAGGCGATTCCAGTGGGGCAATGGGAAAGTGGGGCTGCACTGGGGTTAAGTCGGCCTTATACCTTTATTCGCTTGGTGTTACCGCAAGTTTGGCGACATGCTTTACCGGGGTTAAGCAACCAATGGCTGGTGTTGTTAAAAGATACCGCCTTGGTGTCGTTAATTGGTGTCAGTGATTTAATGCGTCAGGCAGAATTAATTAATACTCGCACCCATCAGCCGTTTACGTGGTATGCACTCGCAGGGTTAATTTATTTAGCGATTACCTTGATTAGCCAAGTGTTTATTCGCAAACTTGAAGTGCGTTTTACCCAATTTGAGCGTGGGGTGAGATAATGTGGCAAGATTATTTATCGGTGATCGCACAAGGGATCCCAGCCAGTTTGTTATTAACCGCCGTGTCGTTGACGATTGCTTTTTTATTGGCCTTGGTGCTGACCTTTTTGCTTTCCTTGGGGAATAAATGGGTAAAAAGTGCGGTGAATTTTTATCTAGTTTTATTCACTGGCACGCCGTTATTGGTACAATTCTTTCTGATTTATTCAGGACCGGGGCAATTTCAATGGATTGTGGATAGTCCATTATGGCTATGCTTATCCGACGCTTGGTTTTGTGCCATGTTAACCTTGGCATTAAACAGTGCCGCCTATTCAACCCAACTGTTTCATGGTGCGGTGAAAGCGATTTCCAAAGGCCAATGGGAAAGCTGTTCTGCCTTGGGGTTAAGCCGTTGGCAAACGCTGAAAATTTTGGTACCTTATGGCTTAAAACGAGCCTTACCGTCTTATACTAATGAGATTATTTTAGTCTTTAAAGGGACATCACTGGCATCCACGATTACGATTATGGATATTATGGGCTATGCGAAACAGTTGTATGGTACGGAATATGATGCGATTACGATTTATGGGTTGGCAGGGTTGATTTATCTTGTGATTACGGGGATTGCGACTTATTTTTTACGCCGTTTGGAAAGACGAGTGTTGCGGTTTGAGCGGTTGGAAGTGACAAAAGCGTAATTGTTTTTGCTTATTTTTATTGCTGTTGTTGGGATTATCACGATCGGATTTCGCCGATGGCGACTTACTTTTTCTTTGCTTTGCCAAAGAAAAAGTAAGCAAAAAGAAAGGCAACCCCGATTTTGCCTTGTTTCCTGAAAAGGATTCAATTTGCTTAACGGAAAAGTTGTAAACTCGCTACGCTCAGACAGTACAACTTTTCCTACAAATTAAATCCTTTTCAGGCGGCAAAGACGGGGACTTGCAGGGGCGGATCTCTGTATCAGCCCACTGAATTTAACGGACGAGTATATAGCATCCCTACAAATTATGGCGTCCTATTTTGGATACTTCGTATATGTAGGGGCGTATTGCATACGCCCTTGTGATCGTCAGAGGGTGAGGGTTAAAACAATGTTTCAAACAAATTGGCTTTGGTTCGCTATCGGTTCTGCTTTTTTCGCAGGATTAACGGCTATTTTCGGCAAACTCGGTGTAGAGGGCATGAATAGCAATTTGGCGACGTTCATCCGTACTATCGTCATTTTCTTTGTGGTAGCTGGCATTATCACCATGCGTAACGAATGGCAACTGCCCCAACATATTGCGGCTCGTCCGTTCACCTTTCTTATTCTATCGGGTATTGCCACTGGGCTTTCATGGCTTTGTTATTATCGTGCCTTACAACTTGCCCCAGCCTCTTGGGTGGCACCTATTGATAAACTCAGCGTGGTAATTGCGATTATTTTAGGCATTGTGGTGCTTGGTGAACCCTTTAGTCTGAAACTTTTAATGGGATCGATTTTGATTTTATCTGGGGTATTAGTCTTAGCTTTGTAATAAAAGCAGCTCGGCTAAATCCGTTATTTCCACCGTTGGCAATAACGTTGCATCACTAAACTGAGTAATCCCTTTGCCCGATAAATTCAACCACATCGCCTGACAGCCTGCTTGAATTGCTCCTTTTACGTCTGTGTCCAAATTATCACCCACGTGCAAAATCTCGCTCGGTTTTATACCGAAATGTTGAGCCGTTTGCTGAAATAACTCGGGTTCGGGTTTCGCTCGTCCTTGTACGCCGGCGGTTAAAACCAGCTCAAATTGATTTAATCCAATGCGTTCAGGCATCACATTGCCGTTAGTAATGACAACCAAAGGAACCTGTTGTTTGAGTTGATTGAGGACATCAAGGCTTTGTTGTGACACATCAATTTGATGTCGCCAATGGAGAAAATGTGCAATACAATCTTGCGAAATTTGCTCAATTTCCACCGCACTTTTACCGTATTTTTGCAGTAACCTATGGATCGTTTTAATTCGCCATTGGGTCACATTTTCACAGAAAATGGGATCTTGTTGAAAAATCTGTTTTTTACAGTCAAACCATATTTCATTGCTAAATTCCGCAATTTGACTGGCATTTCGCAGAAATTCAATACATTTTTGTTCAGCCTGATGAATCACTGGCACATTATCATAAAGCGTATCGTCAAGATCAAAACTGATCACTTTAAATGGGGTCAAAGTGCGGTAAAAAATCATGCTATTTTCCTATTTTCTTTTAGCTCGAGGATGTGCTTGATCATACACATCGGCTAAATGTTTAAAATCCAAATGGGTGTAAATTTGCGTGGTGGCTAAATTGCTATGCCCTAATAATTCTTGTACTGCACGCAGATCGGAACTGGCCTCCAACATGTGAGTCGCAAAAGAATGACGCAGTTTGTGCGGATTTAAATGTGCGTTTAGTCCTTGCCGAATTCCCCAAATTTCCATCCGTTTTTGAATGGAACGGTGCGACATGCGATTGCCGAGCGAACTCACAAACAAGGCCTCATCTTTCGGGTTAAATAATAACCGCACTTTGAGCCAATCTTGAATGGCGGTTGACGCATGGCGACCAAAGGGCAAAATCCGTTCTTTGTTGCCTTTCCCCAACACTCGCACTTCTCGAGTGCGTAAATTCAAACTGCTTAAATCCAAACCTTGCAATTCCGATAAACGTAACCCAGAACTGTACATCAATTCCAACATTGCCCGATCTCGCATATCAATGGGCTCTTTACTTTGATTATTCAACAGTTTAGCCACTTGCTCATTATCAATATTTTTCGGCAAATGCTTGCCTTGTTTCGGGGCAGAAATGCCGACCGCAGGATTGACTTTGAGTTGTTCTTGCACCACTAAATAACTTAAAAATTGACGCAAAGCCGACAAACGGAGAGCGAGGCTTTTTTCATGTAAGCCTGCTTTTTTGCTACTGGCTAAGACAAATCGCACCACACTTGGGGTGACCTGTTGCCATGTTTGAATGCCTTGTTCATTGAGCAACGTCAACACGGCAGTTAATTGCCGTTGGTAATTTTCCAAAGTATGCGGGCTAAGTTGGCGTTCAATCCGCAAAAAATCATAGTATTTTTGTAGCCATTGTTCCATTATTCTTTCTCACAAGCGAACAGCCAACGGTGTAAATGCAGTTCCACGATATTGACCAAATGGGACAAAAAGGCGGTGTCTTGCCCGTTGTAAAAATGTTGTGTATCTCGAGCGGAAAACAGCAAAATGCCGTTGGCTTGATGTTGATTCGGTTTCACGCCCAATAAACAGCACGCCACCGATCCCACTGGCAATTCGTCTAGGAAAAACAGCAAGGATTTTTCCCGATTGCTTAATTCGCCCAAATAAAAACGGCGTAAGCCAAAGCGTTCCAGACGAATCCATTCAAAGCCTTTGCGATCTAACCAATAATTTTCGCCGATCTGTTCCCCTTGCCATTTATCCCGAAATAACAATAACTTAACCTGTTGTAAATCAAATTTTTTCGCCCATTGATTTAACACATCCACCCCTTGTTCCAAGGTTTCTGCACAGGCTAATTTTTTCTGTAACGGCATTAAAGCAAAGAAAATATCCTGTTCTTGATGGGCTAAATTTTGAAAAATCGCCAACTCCGCTTGCAACGTTTTAATCTGTTCACGCTGGCGTTCTAATTGCATTTCCACTAAGGACAGCGACCCTTTTTGGGCATGGGGAATAACCAGATTGTCTAATAAATCCAAATGTTGGGCAAAAAAGTGCGGTGTTTTTTGCAGAAATTTTACCACCTGTTGTTCCAATTCATTTTCGTCCACAACATTATTCCTTAAGATTTCAGCCCAAAATGCGATAGCAATAAAGATACATCATTCAACCATTATTGACAATCCCAATATCCACATCAAATAACCTAATTTTAATTTTAAAAAAATTCCAATTGTGCAAAAAAAAAACGATTGTAGAATATTGTTTGTTCAATAGAACAAATTACTTAAATTTACATTTTCACATAATAGGAGTTAAAAATGGCAGGTGAATATTTTAAAGATGGTTATATTTTCGATTCTCGTCATACACGTTTAGGACGAATTAATGGGGATTATGTTGAAGATTCTCGCTTTTCTCGACTAGGGCGAATTAATGGTAACTATATTGAAGATGCTCGTTTTTCACGACTAGGACGAGTTGATGGTCAATATGTACAAAATTCACGCTATTCTAATATTGGCAAAGTTTCAGATTTTACCATTAAAGGCATTGAGCGAGAAAAAGATGCAATGATTGCCGCCGTTTATCATTTTCTAATTAAAAAAATTTTCTAACCCTAACACGTCAATGTGTTGCACCTTTTAGCACATTGGCGTGTTTTTTAAGGATATATTAAAATGCCCAAGCAAGACGATTTTTTAAGCACCATCAATGCGTTAGTTGATGAAAGTACATTAATGACACATCGTTACTATTCTTTTGATTTTTGTTATGCCCATTTTCACCCAAGCAATACCACATCACGTCATGATGTAAAATTAGGCTGCTATATTTTATGGGGCTATTTATCCAGTTGGGGCATGTTGCGAGCCAGTTTTTTATTGCAAAAAAATCCACTTTATTTAAAAGAGTTGGTGGACTTTATTCTTAAACAAGATAACGCACTTTGGGATACAGAAATTAAACCCGAGAATTTTGAGCGTATTTTGCAACTATATAAAGAGGTGAAAAAACGGATTATTGAAAATAATGAACGTGATATTGTGTTAGTCACCAAAATCTTATTAGGCGTATTTGCTATTGCTCCTGCTTACGACTTTTATTTCAGTCAAACGTTCAAAAAACTTGCCAAAACTTATTCAGACAAAAATTGTAGTTTTGGTGCATTTAATCAACATTCTTTAGAAATTATCTATCAATTTTCCCTTGAACATCAAGAAGAAATTCAAGCCTTGAAAACAAAATTAAAGGTCAAGGATTTTGCAGGCACACAAACACCTTTGACTTATAGCACGGCTAAAATTGTTGATATGTATGGATTTTACCATTCATTTAAAGATAAATTAAACCCCAACAATAAGGAACATCATCATGAATAAGGTGAATGAAAAAATTGCTTCTTTCGTCTATGGAAAGGTATTTAATCAATTTATTTTGTTGATTATTATCATCAATGCCGTTGTTTTAGGCCTAGATACTAATCCTAAATTCAGTGCCATATTTTCCGATTTAATCTATTGGAGCAATGAAATTTGTTTGGGCATATTTACCGTTGAGCTTATTCTCAAACTCTATGTTAGCAAACTCAAATTTTTCAAAAATGGCTGGAATCTCTTTGATTTTCTGATTGTATCCGCCTCGTTATTTGCTGAATCTAGCATTCTTTCCGTATTCCGTATTTTCCGTTTATTGAGAGTGTTACGGATTATTTCCGTCGTACCCAAAATGCAACGTATTTCTACGGCATTAATTAATAGCATTAAACCCATGCTCGGCGTCGCCGTTTTATTAGGCATTGTTTACTATGTCTATGCGGTTTTAATCACCAATTTATACGGTGCTGATTTTCCAGAATGGTTTGGTTCATTTAGTGAAACTTGCTATACCCTATTCCAAATTATGACTTTTGAAAGTTGGTCAATGGGAATTGTACGCCCGATTATGGAAAAAGACCCTAATGCTTGGGCGGTATTTATTAGTTTTATTATTATTGCCACCTATGTGGTTTTAAATTTGGTGATTGGTATTATTGTTGATTCCCTGAATGAAATTAAATCTGACAACAGTGAAGAACAATTACATCATCAGATTCACAATTTAGAAAAACAACTTGCTGAAATTAAAGCATTGTTACTTAAGCAAAAATAAGTAGAGAACAAACAATAAAATGCGTGATGGGGTTAATTTCATCACGCATTTTTTACTTGGCAAAATTCAGAAAAAACATCCCCTAAAGTTTAATCACCCCATCATAAATATGGGTTGCCGATCCTGTCATATACAGTGGCTGCCCCTCCCCTTGCCATTCAATTTGCAAACTGCCACCGGGTAAATCCACTTGCACGTTGTTATCTAGCAAGCCTTGCGTAATGCCAACCGCCGCAGCAGCACAAGCGCCACTGCCACAAGCCTGTGTTTCGCCTGCACCACGTTCATACACTCGCAATTTAATATGTTGGCGATTGACCACCTGCATAAAGCCCACATTCACTCGTTCAGGAAAACGTTCGTGATTCTCGAGCAAGGGACCGAGTTGTTCCACATTGGCGGTTTGCACATCATCCACTTGCACCACGCAGTGCGGATTGCCCATCGACACGGTACCGGCGAACACGGTTTGAATCTCGGTTCGCAGGATATAATTTTTCTCAAATTTATTGGCAATAAACGGTATTTTTGCAGGTTGCCAAATAGGTTCACCCATATTGACTCGCACATTGTCATCGTCCAACACCGATAAAATCATTTTGCCTTTTGCGGTGCTGACCGCAATGTCTTTTTTATTGGTTAAGCCTTTGAGCGTGACAAAACGAGCAAAACATCTCGCTCCATTGCCACATTGCGACACTTCGCTACCGTCAGCGTTAAAAATGCGATAATGAAAATCTAAATCGGGATCGTAAGGCGGTTCCACGATTAACAGTTGATCAAAGCCAATTCCCCTATGGCGGTCGGCGAGTTTTTTCATCAATTCTTCGGGGAAATAGGCATTTTGCGTCACCGCATCCACCACCACAAAATCATTGCCCAAGCCGTGCATTTTTGAAAACTGCATTGTTTTCGTCCTTAAAATTCGTTGCTATTGTTAGGCATTATAATGGGCAATGGGCGTTGAGTAAATCTCGGTATTTGTTTTTAGCAGAAAGGCGATAAAAATCACAATTTAATTTAACATAATCCTTGAAATTGCCAAAATTGGGAGCATATTGATCTTGACAGTAACAACAACCTAATTTTAAGGAAATGCTATGAATATTGAAAAATTTACCACTAAATTCCAACAAGCCCTTGCCGATGCACAATCTTTGGCGTTGGGTAAAGATAATCAGTTTATTGAACCTGTGCATTTATTGACTGCACTGTTAAATCAGCAAGACGGTTCTATCACTCCGATTTTAACCGCATCTGGGGTGAATTTGAGTTTATTACGCAATGAATTAAATAATGAACTCAATAAGTTACCACGAGTATCAGGTAATGGCGGTGATGTGCAGATTTCTCGGCAGTTGGTGAATATTTTAAATCTTTGCGACAAAATCGCTCAACAGCAACAAGATAAATTTATTTCATCTGAAATTTTCTTGTTAGCCGCATTAGAAGATAACGGTAGCTTGAGCCAGATTTTACGCAAGTGCGGTGCAAAAAAAGAGAGTTTACAACAGGCGATTAAACAAATTCGTGGGGGGCAGAAAGTGGACGATCAAAATGCAGAAGAAAGCCGTCAAGCATTGCAAAAATACACCATTGATTTAACCGAACGGGCGGAAGCAGGCAAGCTCGATCCTGTGATTGGGCGTGATGAAGAAATTCGCCGTGCTATTCAGGTGTTGCAACGCCGTACCAAAAACAACCCTGTGTTAATTGGTGAACCGGGCGTAGGGAAAACCGCCATTGTAGAAGGCTTGGCACAACGGATTGTCAACGGCGAAGTACCTGAGGGTTTGAAAAATAAACGAGTGCTTTCCCTTGATATGGGGGCGTTGATCGCAGGGGCGAAATACCGCGGTGAATTTGAAGAACGTTTAAAAGCCGTGCTTAAAGAGTTGGCTGCCGAAGAAGGGCGAGTGATTTTATTTATTGATGAAATTCACACCATGGTTGGTGCAGGCAAAACCGATGGGGCGATGGATGCAGGAAATCTGTTAAAACCGTCTTTGGCTCGGGGCGAATTACATTGCGTGGGTGCGACTACGTTGGACGAATATCGTCAATATATTGAAAAAGATGCTGCTTTGGAACGCCGTTTCCAAAAAGTGTTTGTGGACGAGCCGACTGTGGAAGATACCATTGCGATTTTGCGTGGTTTGAAAGAGCGTTATGAGTTGCATCACCACGTACAGATTACTGACCCTGCCATTGTGGCAGCGGCAACGCTTTCGCATCGTTATATCTCGGATCGCCAATTGCCAGATAAAGCCATTGATTTAATTGATGAAGCAGCCAGTTCCATTCGCATGGAAATTGATTCTAAACCGCAACCATTGGATAGACTCGATCGCCGTATTATCCAATTAAAATTGGAACAACAGGCGTTGAAAAAAGAAGAAGACGATGCCAGCCGTAAACGCTTGGCAACCTTGGAAACGGAGCTAGCGGAAAAAGAACGGGAATATGCGGAGCTGGAAGAAGTCTGGAAAAGCGAAAAAGCCGCCCTTTCTGGTACGCAACATATTAAAGCAGAGTTAGAAAATGCTCGTACCCAAATGGAGCAAGCTCGCCGTGCTGGCGATTTGAATAAGATGTCCGAATTGCAATATGGCATTATTCCAAATCTTGAAAAACAGTTAGCGGAAGTGGATAAAGCTGATGGTAAAGAAATGACTTTGTTGCGTAATCGTGTAACAGATGAAGAAATTGCTGAAGTGCTTTCTCGTGCCACAGGGATTCCTGTTTCTCGCATGATGGAGGGAGAAAAAGAAAAATTGTTGCGAATGGAAGATGAATTACATAAACGGGTGATCGGGCAAGGTGAAGCCGTGGAAGCCGTTGCCAATGCCATTCGCCGTAGTCGGGCTGGGCTTTCTGATCCAAATCGTCCGATTGGCTCATTCTTGTTCCTAGGTCCAACTGGGGTGGGTAAAACCGAGCTTTGCAAGACCTTGGCGAACTTCTTATTTGATGATGAAGATGCGATGGTGCGGATCGATATGTCCGAATTTATGGAAAAACATAGCGTATCTCGTTTGGTTGGCGCACCTCCAGGCTACGTGGGCTATGAAGAGGGCGGTTATTTAACCGAAGCCGTTCGCCGCCGTCCGTATTCCGTCATTTTATTAGACGAAGTGGAAAAAGCACACCACGATGTGTTTAACATTTTATTGCAAGTATTGGACGATGGACGATTAACCGATGGACAAGGTCGTACCGTGGATTTCCGTAATACGGTGGTGATTATGACCTCTAATCTTGGTTCAGATTTAATTCAAGAGAACAAAGATTTGGGTTATGACGGCATGAAAGAAATTGTGATGTCCGTGGTGGGTTCACACTTCCGCCCTGAATTTATCAACCGTATTGATGAAACCGTGGTGTTCCATCCTCTTGCCAGAGAAAACATTAAAGCCATTGCTCAAATTCAATTAGCACGCTTAACTAAACGTATGGCTTATCACGGCTATCAATTACAATTTAGTGATGCCTTGTTAGATTTCATTGGTGAAGTGGGTTACGATCCAATTTATGGGGCAAGACCATTGAAACGGGCGATTCAACAAGAAATCGAAAATCCATTGGCACAACAAATCTTGTCGGGTAAATTGTTACCTGATCAAGTGATTACGGTGGATTATGTGAATGGTCAAGTGGTGACTGTTCAGTAAAAGGACAATCATGGACTTGAAATTTAAAATGAAAGGCTTATAATTAAAAAAGGTCGTGAGCAGGTAGCGAGCCTGCCCACTTCCTAGCCGTTTAGGCTATATTATTGAAAATTGCAATCAGTAAATCAAACACCGCTAATGTTCTTAAACTGATTGCCCCTACTAGCAGAATTGCTAGTATTATCAGAGCAATAATTTCTGATGCTTTCACATAAATCACCTCCTTAGTGCTATATTGCTAAGGCGGTTCTTGGTAACAAATAGGGCAAAGTGCTATTGGCGTAGCACTTTGCTTGCCCCATAGCACGAAAGGAATTATACACAAACCCCTGTCTATATGTCTAGGGGTTTGTTATTTTCTCCCCCTAAATTCTTGTTATTTTCTTGAAAATAAAAAATATTCTTTATCTCATTGGATGAATTTGCTACAATTCGCCATTCAATTGAAATTAATTATCAATTAGTTTTTTATTATTTAGACAAGGAAAGTGGCTATGCCAGCATTATTTGATTTTTTAAAAAGTTACAGTGATTTTATTATCATCGGATTACTCTGCTTAATGAGCTTTGTTATGGTTTGGTTTGTGATTGAACGTTATATTTTTCTGAGCAAAATCAAAGTCAGCAGTTACAGTAATATTCATGCTTTAGATATCGATCTTAATCGTCATTTAACCATCATTTCTACCATTGGGGCCAACGCACCTTATATTGGTTTATTAGGGACCGTAATTGGTATTCTATTAACATTCTATGACCTCGGTAATTCTGCTGGGGATATTGATGCGGCCGCCATTATGTTACATCTTTCTTTAGCCTTAAAAGCCACTGCTATCGGTATTTTAGTGGCGATTCCGTCCATGGTATTTTACAGTGCGTTAGGACGCAAAGTGGAAGTCAGCCGTTTAAAATGGAAAGCATTAAATAGCTCAAAACATATTGAACAATAATGACGGAGCCATGGTTAAATGAAAAAATTTGATGAAATTAACATTATTCCGTTCATTGATATTATGCTGGTCTTGCTGGCGATTGTATTGATTACTGCATCTTTTATTTCACAAGGGAAAATCCAGGTTAACGTGCCTAAAGCCTCACAAACCGTGGCTTTTAAGTCTGATGATTTGGCCAAATTATTAACCGTCACTGAGCAAGGTGAGATCTTTTTTAACGATAAGCCCATTACACAAGAGGCCTTAGAACAAGAAGTGGCCAGTTGGGATAAAACCCAGAAAGTGACATTAAAAGTGGATGCCAATGCGGTATTCCAAGATTTTGTGTCGATTACCGATTTAATGGCCAAAAATCAAATCACCAATGTCGCCATTGTGACCATGAAAGACAAAGGCAAGTAAGATGAAAAAAGATTCATTACTGGGTTTTGTCGGTTCATTTTGCGTTCACAGTGGATTAGTGGCGGCGGTACTCTCTCTTGTGGTGAATCAAGATACTGCCAACAATCAAGTGGCTGGCGTGTTAGATACCAGTATCTCCATGCAAATGATGATGGCCACGACGGTTGAGGAACCCGTGCCGGAACCCGAAGTGGAACCGCAAAAAGAACCCGAGCCGGAAAAAGTGGAGGTGGTTGCGGATCCAACCTTAAAACCAAAACCAGAAAAGCCGAAAGAACCAGAGAAGAAAAAAGAAAAGCCAAAGGAAAAACCGAAAGAGAAACCTAAGGAAAAACCGAAAGAAAAACCCAAAGAACCCGTAAATAAAGTGATTGCTAAACCTGATCCTAATGCCGTAAAAGCAGACGCTGTCAGGGAGGGAAATGCGGCGGTAAACTCACAAGCGACGTCAACTTCTAATAAAGCAACAACCAATAACCCCAATTTAGCGGGAAGTGGTAACAATACGTCAGAAATTAGTGCTTATCAAAGTGCCTTAAGACGTGAAATTGAACGCCATAAAAAATATTCTCAACGTGCGAAAATGATGAGAAAGCAAGGCGTGGTGGTGATTGTGTTTAATCTGGCTGCAGACGGTTCCATTAGTGGTGCCAGAGTATCAAAATCATCAGGCTCGGAAGATTTAGATAATTCTGCCTTGCAAGCAGTACAAAGTGCCAGATCCATTGGCCCTCGTCCTGCAGGCATGGGAAGTTCGGTTAGCGTGCCTGTACAATTTAAAATTCAATAGTCTATTATCTTAAAAGGCTGAATTCAGATAGGTTGAATTCAGCTTTTTTGTTGGGTTAAATATGATAACATAACCCCGATTAAATCAATTATTTTATGAGTGTTTAACCATGTTCAAGAAAATACAAAACATCATCAATAAACCTTTCCGTCTTGGCATTAATCAGTCAAATCAAGTGCGGTTAAAAAATGGCAATTTTTCGGTTATCTCGAGTAATTGCAACGGTGCCTTAATTTTGCATGATCTTCATCAGCCCTTTAATTCGCCGTTCGTTAATCTTTATCTAGAACCTGATGATTTTATTCGTTATTTGAGCAATATTGAATACTATAAAAATCAGCCATTAACCTTTGTAAAGAGCGAAAAACATTATCCTATCGGACAATTAGCCGATATTAAAATTCACTTTATGCACTATGCGACGGAGCAACAAGCCAAACAAAAATGGCAACAGCGTTCACAGCGGATCAATTGGGATAATCTGTTTATTATCATGACGGATCGTGATGGTTGCACTTATCAGCATTTACAACAATTTGACGCCCTCCCCTTTGCTCACAAAGTGGTATTTACCCACAAACCTTATCCAGAATTGAAATCTGCCTTTTATATCAAAGGCTTTGAGCCACAAGAACAAGTGGGCGATCTGTTTGATTATATGGGATGGAATGGCAAAAAATATTATGATCAGTTTGATTACGTGACTTGGTTTAATCAACAAGAAAGTGCATAACCATGCACTTTTGCTACAACTCTCGCCGTCCTAAAAAGGAGTGAGTTAATGTGGTGCCATCGACCATTTCCAACTCCCCCCCCACTGGAATACCATGAGCGATACGGCTCGCTTTAATGCCCTGTTGTTGGCAGATTTCCGCAATATAATTGGCCGTTGCATCTCCCTCAATGGTGGGATTAGTGGCTAAAATCACTTCGTTAAATTGTTCAGACTGCAAACGCTGTTGTAATAAATCTAACCCAATTTCTCGTGGACCAATACCGTCCAAGGGAGATAAATGCCCCATTAACACAAAATAACGCCCTGAAAATTGCCCTGTTTGTTCAATGGCTTGAATATCAGCTGGCATTTCCACTACGCAAAGCAAACCTGAATGTTGACGACGTGGGTTGTCGCAAATATTGCAAATTTCTTCTTCTGTAAAAGTACGACAATGAGCACAATGCCCAATTTTTGACATGGCATCCGTTAAAGCTCGAGCAAGATTCATGCCACCACTGCGATCACGTTGTAATAAATGATAAGCCATACGTTGAGCAGACTTTGGCCCGACGCCCGGCAAACAACGTAAATGTTCCACTAAATTTTCCAATAGCGGACTACTTTGCATAGAAATTCCTTAGAAATACACCGCACTTTTAAAAAAGTGCGATAAAAACGCCTCTCCCTCTGGGAGAGGTTGGGTGAGGGTTAGAACGGCATTTTAAAGCCAGCAGGTAAATTCATCCCTGCGGTTAAGCCTGCCATTTTTTCTTTTTGCAATTCTTCTGCACGACGAACCGCATCATTGAACGCTGCAGCAATTAAATCTTCTAGCATTTCTTTGTCATCTTCCATTAAACTTGGATCGATTTCAATACGGCGACAATTATGTGCGCCATTGACGGTAATTTTCACTAGCCCTGCGCCAGATTCACCAGTCACTTCCAGTTGAGCCACTTCTTCTTGCATTTTTTGCATGCGTTCTTGCATTTGCTGTGCTTGTTTCATCAAGCCACCAAGGCCGCCTTTTCCTAACATCTGTTATTCCTTATTTATTGATAAAAAGTGAGCGTATTTTAGCGTATCAACCGACTTTCTACAAGCGAACCGCAAAAGTAATAAAGTAACCTTACGGCTAATTCACTGTTGCCATGGCTAAAAATTCATCAAAAAAGGTCGGGAATGTTTTCGCCGTGCATTTTGGATCTAAAATAGTCACTTCCGTATTCGACAACGCAATCAAGGCAAAACACATGGCCATGCGGTGATCGTTATAGGTTTCAATTTCAGCATGTTTAAATTGATCCAAGGCTAACGGCTGAATGCGAATAAAATCATCTCCCTCTTCTACGGTTGCCCCAACCTTTCTCAGTTCTGTTGCCATTGCGGTTAAACGGTCAGTTTCTTTCACTCGCCAGTTATAAATATTGCGAATACAGGTTTCCCCTTTGGCAAACAGTGCGGTGGTGGCAATAGTCATGGCCGCATCAGGAATATGATTCATATCCATATCAATGCCCACTAAATCGCCTTGTTCCGCTTGAATGAAATCCTCGCCCCAAGTGATTTTTGCTCCCATTTTCTCCAATACATCCGCAAATAAACGGTCGCCTTGAATGCTGTTTTTCCCTACACCGGTGACTTTCACTTTGCCTCTAATCGCCCCTGCAGCTAAGAAATAAGACGCTGATGACGCATCCCCCTCCACTAAAAAATGGCGTGGCGATTGATATTGCTGATTGCCTTTCACAATAAAACGTTGATATTGTTGATTTTCCACGTTGACACCGAAAATCTGCATCATATTTAAGGTAATATCAATATAAGGTTTAGACACTAACTCGCCGATAATTTCAATTTCCATATAATCCGTGGCGAGCGGTGCAGCCATTAACAGTGCGGTTAAAAATTGCGAAGAAACCGAGCCATCAATCTTGACCTTTCCGCCTTTTAGTCCAGTATTACGAATAGCAATGGGTGGATAGCCATCTTGTTCTAAATATTGAATATCTGCCCCCGCTTGCAATAATGCCTCCACTAAATGCTTAATCGGGCGTTCTTTCATGCGTGGTTCACCAGTGAGCACAATCTCACTTGATGTCGCATTTGGACTGGCTAAACAAAGTGCCGCCGCAAGCGGTCGCATTGCCGTACCTGCATTGCCTAAAAATAAGGCTAGCCCACTTTGCCATTGAAATGCACCGCCTAAACCTTGCACTTCACAAACGGATTTATCTTCGGATAATTGATAATTTACGCCTAATTGTTTAAGGGCATTCAACATATGACGAACATCATCACTGTCTAATAAATTCGTGACTTTGGTCGTGCCGTTAGCTAAAGCAGCCAATAATAAAGCACGGTTAGATAGGCTTTTGGAACCGGGTAAATTGATCGTACCTTCAATGCGTGAAATGGGATTAAGTGTAATTTTTTCCATTTATAAAGCTGCCTTATGTAAAATTGTCTCAACTGCGGTGAAAAATCGTTGATTTTCTTCCGGCAAACCAATGCTCACTCGCAAATGATTTGGCATGCCATAACCGGCAATCGGGCGAACAATCACCCCCTCATGCAACAAGGCTTGATAAAGTGGCGCCGCTGGCTGTTTAAAATCAATGGTAATAAAATTGCCTTTAGACGGAATATAATCCAAACCATGCTGTTGGCAAAAAGTTTCGTAACGTTGCATTTCTAAACGGTTATTTTCCGCCACCTGTTGCACAAAAACATCATCTTTTAACACCGCAATGGCTGCCGCTTGTGCCAAACTGTTGACATTAAATGGCTGACGTACACGATTAAACAAATCGGCAATTTCAGGGTTAGACACCGCATAACCGATACGCAACCCTGCTAAACCATAGGCTTTTGATAGCGTGCGAGAAATCACTAAATTTGGGTATTTTTTCAACAATCCAAAAGAATCCACTCGTTCATGTTCTGCAGTAAATTCAGTGTAAGCCTCGTCTAATACCACAATAATGCGTTCAGGTACTTGACGTAAAAAATCGTCAATTTCAGTTTCAGTTAAAAAATTCCCCGTAGGGTTATTCGGATTAGCAATATAAATTAATTTGGTTTTGTCATTGATCGCCGCTAAAAAACCGTCTAAATCATGCCCCCAGTTTTTCGCCGGAATTTCACGAGCCACGGCATTAATGGCTTTAGTAATCAACGGATAAACAATAAACGCATATTGCGAATAAATAATTTCATCTTGTTCCGTAGCAAAGGTATGAGCCACTAATTCAATAAAATCATTGGAGCCGTTAGCCAAGGTAATTTGCTCTGGCTGCACCGCAAATTTTTCCGCAATACAATGCTTTAAAGCAAAGCCATTACTGTCGGGATAACGAGTGAGTTCATCAAGCTGGTTAATAATCGCTTGCTTGGCACTTTCCGGAAAACCGAAAGGATTTTCATTGGACGCCAGTTTAATAATATTGGTAATGCCCAATTCTCGTTCTAATTCTTCAATGGGTTTGCCTGCTTGATAAGGAGACAAGGATTGCACCCCTTGGTTGGCTAAAGGTAAAAATTTCATAAAAATTGACCGCACTTTAGGTTAAGTAAATTGGGCGAATGCTCGCCCCAATAGATAGATTAAATGTTAAGCGTTTTCTTGTGCAAATTTCTGCATAAACGCAATTAAGGCTTGTACCCCATCAATCGGCATTGCATTGTAAATAGATGCACGCATGCCACCCAAGACTTTATGGCCTTTTAAGGCTTGCAAGCCGGCTTGAGTGGCCTCGGCAACAAATTTGGCATTCAGTTCGTCATTATCCGTGGTAAAGGTGACATTCATAATAGAACGGTTTTCTTCTGCCACATAATTACGATAAAAACTGTTATTGTTCAAATAATGATATAACAATTCTGCTTTGGCACGATTGCGTTGTTCAGCTGCATCCAAACCGCCTGTGGCTAACAAATGTTTAAACACCAAACTACAAAGATACCAAGCAAAGGTTGGGGGCGTATTAATCATAGAATCGGATTTCGCTTGTACTGCATAATTCCAAATAGACGGCGTTTCCTTACGAGCATGACCGATTAAATCTTCACGCACAATCACCAAAGTAATCCCCGACGGCCCCATATTCTTTTGAGCACCGGCATAAATCACACCAAATTTGCTAATATCAATATGACGAGAAAGAATATCAGAGGACATATCCGCCACCAAGACCGCATTGCCCACATTTGGCACATCAAAGATTTCCACCCCGCTAATGGTTTCATTGGTGCAATAATGTACATAATCATATTGTTCGGCAATATCGGTAAAATCCAAGCGTTCTACTCGCAAAGTGCGGTCAGAATTTAAGATATTTACTTCATCAACATGAGTAAAATTCGCCGCCTCTTTGGCTGCCACAGATGACCAATGTCCATCCACCAAATAAAGGGCTTTGCCTTTGTTATTGGCTAAATTCATTGGCACCGCCGCAAATTGCCCCCTTGCACCGCCTTGTAAAAACAAGACTTTATAATTATCTGGAATCCGAAATAATTCACGTAAATCTTTTTCACACTGCGTGATCATTTCCATAAAATACTTGCCACGATGGCTCACTTCCATCACTGACGTCCCCTGTGCTTGCCAGTTTACTAATTCGGCTTGGGCTTGTTCTAATACGGCGGTCGGGATCATTGCGGGACCGGCACTAAAATTAAAGATTTGTGTCATGGCGACTTCCTGTGTTTAATGTTGCATTTTCTATTAAAATAATTGTTATGTTTTACCACCACAACCGCCGATAGGCAACGAATTTTTCACGAAATCCCCTGAAAAAATTGATCTTAACCATAAATTCTGCATTAACACTTTGACGAAACTGACAAAAAAGGATAAATTAAGCTATCTTTTTTAATAGTGAGTACAAAATTATGGAAAATGTGAATAAACAATCCTTCCAAGACGTTTTAGAATATGTGCGTTTATATCGTCAACGTAATAAGTTGTTACGTGAAATTGGCGATAACGATCGTAAAATTCGTGATAACAGAAAACGTTTATTATTGCTTGAGAATTTAAATGACTATATTCGTGATGATATGAATATTGCCGATGTACGGGCCATTATTGGTAATATGCACGATGACTATGAGGGCCGTGTGGATGACTATATGATCAAAAATGCCGATCTTTCCAAACAACGTCGTGAAATCAAAGCAAAAATGAAAGAACAAAATAAAGCACATGCGGCCTTGTTAGGCAAAAGTGAGAAATAATTTTTTGTTCATCCGATTACATTAAGATTCTGTTTCTCTACTTAATCGTTGAGAAACAGACTCTTTTTATTAAGCATACGGTACTGTTAAAATAACAATTTTTTGGGGAGCGTATACTCCCCATTCATTACACGCCTAAAATCCGGCAATTACACAAATCAACGCTGTCAAATTCAGTTAATTCACCCACTTGTTTATGGGGAATCGGGAACAGACGCACGGTCAAGGGTTTATTTAAGCGAAATGCCATAGTGCCAGTATCTCGCATTAATGCGGCGATTTGTTCAACCGTTACATTGCCCGCCACTGGTACGGTGTCTAAACCAATGCCACAGACAGCGCTATAAGTGAGCAAGGCACGAATATCAAATTGCTGTTTTTGTGTGCCGTCAGCCAGACCTAAATCTTCCGTCACAGCGAGCATTAAACCTGAAAAGCCCACTAACGGCACATATTGCACGGATTTAAATACTCGGGTTAATAATGACGAGGCCTCTACCGTGCCGGCTGCGCCAAAATACGGCACGCCCATTAGTTCATACACTTCTGTCATGGAGGCACAATTTTTTGATGGCGCAGCGGAGCTGTCCATTCCCGCAAACTGGAAATGCAACGAATCTTGCACGGAATTGACCGCACTTAACACTTCATCCACATGATATTGTAAGGCTTGTGACATGGTCTCATAACATTGTTGGAAGAACGCATTGTGTTGGGTTGGCGATAGTTCTTTTAATACAGCGACTAATAAATCAGGGGTTTCCAAGCCGATCACAAAACTATTTGGCAACTGACTAGAATGATAACTGGCGGGGAAATAAGGAATAAACGGCTTGCAGTTAAAATTCACGGTAAAATTAAAATTGCCCTCGCCACGAGGCGTGATTTCCGCAATGCGTTTGACAGCTTGAGCAGATTGCAAAATCAAATCGTTGTTTAAAATACCATTTTGATCTAATTCCACATTGACACAGGCATTGCATAAATCGCCATAATCCGCAATAAGTTCAGGCAACAGAGCGATTTCTTCCGCCGTTTTGGCTTCACCAATGGCAAAACGGATCCGCAATCCGCTGTCGTTAAGCTGTAATAACAGCTCTTTCAAATAAGCTAAATCTTGTTTAGCGCTGGCTAAACTGGTGAGATCCAAATATTCGCCAAAGCTGTTAGTGACAATGCGAATAGATTGTACGGTATAGCCTTTTTGTTGAATGGCAGGCACGAGAATATCAAATTCCGCTTTGGCTTGATTTAACGCACTGAGCCACTGGTTTTTATCCTTGGTTAGGGTTAAAAAAAGCGTAATGGCACGCACTCGACACAGGGCTTTGTGTTGATAAGTTTGCATATTTTTCCTTTAAAATAAAAAATTACCGCACTTTAACCATATCAAAGTGCGGTAATAAATAAAGTAGTTTTACACATTAAAACGGAAGTGCATAACATCCCCATCTTGCACAATGTAATCCTTGCCCTCAAGTCGCCATTTGCCCGCCTCTTTTGCGCCATTTTCGCCTTTGAATTGGATGAAATCATCATAGGCGATTACTTCGGCACGAATAAAGCCTTTTTCAAAGTCTGTGTGAATCACGGCGGCAGCTTTCGGTGCGGTTGCCCCCACGGAAACCGTCCACGCACGCACTTCTTTCACGCCTGCGGTGAAATAGGTTTGTAGATTTAACAAGGCATAACCTGCACGAATCACACGGTTTAAACCCGGTTCTTCAATGCCTAAGTCTTGTAAAAATTCGACTTTTTCATCATCTTCTAATTCCGCAATTTCTGCCTCAATCGCCGCACACACAGGCACCACGACTGCGCCCTCTTTTTCCGCAATGGCACGCACTTGATCTAAATACGGGTTATTTTCAAAGCCATCTTCATTCACATTGGCAATGTACATGGTCGGTTTTAAGGTTAAAAAATTATAGCCTTTAATCGCAAAAAGTTCGTCTTTATCTAAATTAACTTCACGAATCATGCCTGCATTTTCTAACACAGGCAGGATTTTTTCCATAATGGATAATTCAAATTTAGCCTCTTTATCACCGCCTTTGGCTCGTTTTTGCAAGCGTTGAATGGCACGTTCACAACTGTCTAAATCCGCTAACGCCAATTCGGTATTGATAATCTCAATATCGTCTGCAGGGTTGATTTTGCCTGCTACGTGAACAATATCATCGTTCTCAAAACAACGTACCACGTGTCCGATAGCATCGGTTTCACGAATGTTGGCTAAAAATTTGTTGCCTAAGCCTTCGCCTTTGCTTGCTCCAGCCACTAAGCCTGCAATATCCACAAATTCCATTGTGGTTGGTAATACCCGTTCAGGTTTGACAATCTCTGCCAACGCATCTAAGCGTGGATCGGGCATTGGCACGACACCCGTATTTGGTTCAATGGTACAAAACGGATAGTTTGCCGCTTCAATACCTGCTTTGGTTAATGCGTTGAAAAGGGTTGATTTTCCGACATTGGGTAAACCCACGATACCACATTTAAATCCCATTTTTTATTCCTTACTCTGCTTTAAAACTGTTTAATCGGTTAGTGGCTTTTACCACACCGTCTTTGAATAATACGTCCACACAACGACAGGCTTCGTCAATGGCGGCGTTGATTTTTTCCTGATCTTTTGGGGCAGCTTTGCTTAAGACATAACCCGCCACCAATTCTTTACTGCCGGGGTGATCAATGCCAATACGAATCCGATAGAAATTTTTGTTATTACCTAATACCGCAATAATATCTTTCAGCCCGTTATGCCCACCGTGTCCGCCACCTTGCTTGATTTTCGCTACGCCACAGGGTAAATCCAGCTCATCGTGTGCCACGATAATTTGTTCAGGTTGAATACGAAAGAAATTGGCTAATGCCCCCACCGCTTTACCGCTTAAATTCATAAACGTGGTTGGCACAAGCAACCATACATCACCAAGTGCGGTGGAAATCTTGGCAGTTTTACCAAAATATTTATTGTCGTCTTTCAGGCTGACATTATGTGAACGAGCAATTTCATTGACCAGCCATTCCCCTGCGTTATGACGAGTTCCCTCATATTTTGCCCCAGGATTGCCTAATCCGACAATTAATTTGATTTCAGACATAGATGATTCCGTTAGTCAAAAATAGGGGGATATTATAGCGGAAAATTTGCGTTTTTACACGGTATTCCGATGTGATGTTTTCATATCCCTAAAAAACAAAAGGACTAAATCCTGTCTGATGCCAGATTTAGTCCTTACCTTATGGAAGATTAATTAGAATTTATAACTCAAATTCCCCGTAATACGGCGTTCTGCACCGTAATAGCAGTAAGTATCGCAACCTGCCACATAACGGCGATTACCCGCATTATCCACATTTACTTGAGCATTCCAGTTTTTGGTAATGTCATAACGTGCCATTAAATCTACCACGGTGGCTGATGGTACACGGGCGTGCGAGTAAAGCGAATAGTTTTTCGCTGTCACGCTATAACCGATATAACGAATACCTGCCCCAACAGTTAAACCATTTAAAACTCCATTATCAACGCTGTAGGTTGTTTTTGCGGCGATAACATTGGTTGGAATCAATGGTTGACGTGTTTTTTCGCCAGTGGTTTGAGATTTTGATTCAGATTTGGTGTAAGTGTAAGCTAAAGTCGCTGCCCAGTTTTTCGTGAGATTGACATCGGCTTGCAGCTCAAATCCTTTACGGTAAATTGGATCAGCACTGCTTACGGTTGCCCCAATACCGTTGCTAATTAATGCACCCGTATCTTTCGCACGGAAACCTGCCAAAGAAATTGAACCGTCTAACCATTCTGGTAAATATTTCAAGCCTAATTCATATTGGCGAGTAATATTCGGATCGTAAAGGCTTTGATTGCCACTTAATCCCACTGGTAAATTGAATGATTCGCTGTAACTGAAATAGGGATTTAACCCGAACGGTGCTTCATACATAAATGATGCGTTGTATGAAGTATGGTTATTTTTCACCGTTTGCGTACTAGTATATTCATCTTGTTTTGCACGGTCATGACGTACCCCAAAGCCTAAAATATAATGTTCCGCAAAACGAGCAGTATCTTGTAAATAGAAACCTAATTGACGAGATTTAATTTGTACGTGCGGTGCAGCACTCACATCTTGAGCTTGATTCCAACCTGTTGACGGGGCAAATACATTGGTTGCGGTTGTGCCACCGAATAAGGTGTAAAGTGCATCGACTTTGTTATGACGATAGTCTGTTCCTACTACTAAGGTATTTTTTAACCAGCTATTATCATAATTCCACGTCACATAGTTGTTGGTGGAATGGGAAAGGGCTTTACCGTCATTGAATACCACACCACGAGCTAACGCATAGCCTACCGCACTTGGTGCAAGTGGTGCCCAGTTCGCATTATAAGCAGATGGATAAGCGTAAGATCCACGGTGGAAATTATCAATATGGCGATAAGCATAGCTTGAATTAACGTTCAAACCGTTGCCGAAATCGTGGCTAAATTCGTAACCAAGGTTGTATTGGCGGTTGGTTTCGGTATCATTAACAGGATCACCTAAGTTGGTATTACGGTTGATATAGCCGTTTGGTGACGGCACTAAGGTTCCCTCTTGTGGTAAGAAGTTGGAGCTCGGCACACCGTGATCACGCTGATAGCTAGTTAATAAGGTAAAACGGGTTTTGTCGCTAATATCCCACGTCAAGGTTGGGGCGATATAAAGCGTGCCATTTTCCGTATTTTCCCAGTCCCCTTCACGGTGCAAATAGCTCGCCACCACACGATAACGCAGACTTTCATCATCGCTGATTTTACCTGTGTAATCCGCACCAAAGCCGTATTGATTATGGCTACCAAAGGTGGTTTTAAATTCGCCGTGACCGATATTTTCTTTGTGAGCTCGTTTAGTCACATAGTTAATTAAACCGCCCGCATTGGCGGCACCAAAGGTTTGAGAATCTGCGCCTTTGGTGATTTCAATGGCTTCTAAACCGAAACTGTCCACATAAGGGGTGAAAAAGCCGTAACTAAAGGTTGGCAAGCCGTTGACCGCTTGGGAGACTTCCGCCCCACGCACTCTAAACCAGTTGGTATTGGTGTCGTTACCAAATACTTGGTTGGCAAAAGCTGCTTGATAGCGAGCGATTTCATCCACTTTGTCCACATTTTGGCTGTCAAGTTGTTCACGAGTCACTGCCACCGCCGATTTGGCTTGGTGGAATGGCACTTCGCCCATACGGAACATTGAGCCGTCTGTGACCACATCAATTTGATCCAGTTGATCGTTTTTTTGATCCGCCGCTATGGCAGTACCTGCCATACCAATTAGTACTAATTGGGCTGCTGCTGAATAAACAAAGGTTTTTTTCATTTTACTTTCCTTTTAAAAGTTAGGTTACATTTTACGCATCATCACTAAGAAATAACTGCCACCCAGTAGGGTTGCTACTAGACCTGCAGGAATTTCATAAGGGAATAAGATTTGACGACCGAGCCAATCGGCAACAATCATCACAGTCGCCCCCAATAACACCGCACCACTTAGTTGAGCTTTGGGTTTATGCCAACCGAAGAAATGAGCCAGATGAGGGGCGAGCAAGCCCACGAAACTCAGCGTTCCAATGAGCAAGGTTGAGGCGGCGATTAATACCGCAGAAAATAGCATTAAAATCCACCGCACTTTGGCTAAATTTAAGCCTAGGGCTTGAGCGGTCGGGTCTTGCAACGCCAGCAAAGATAGCCAGCGGTGCAAAGGTAAACTGAATAAAAATAACACCAACGCCAACAATAGCGAGCCAATGGCTAAGGTGGGCGTAGCTTGATAGGTGGATCCTGATGTCCACGCCAATAATTGTTGCCATTTGTAATCGCCCGATGCTAGCACTAAACGTCGTACCGCATCAAACAAGGCGGCAATGCTAATGCCTGTTAATAGCACTTTTTCGGGCAATAATTGGTGGCGTAAATTTAGCCCAATAATCAAGCTCAACACCAACAATGCCCCGATCACGCCAGCCAGCCAAAATTGCCCTTGGGTTGGGGCAGCAACGAAAAAGATCACCAGTAAAATACCAAACGCCGTTCCCGAGGTAATACCCAATAATTCAGGGCTTGCCATTGGGTTATGGCTTAAACGTTGTAATAAGGTGCCAGCTAAAGCCAACATAATACCAGCTGAAATAGCGACCACTACGCGTGGATAACGCAAGGATAAAAGTGCCGTATTCCATTGCCAACCTTGTGAAGATTTGCCAAAGAGTAACGCCACAAAAATGGCGAATAACATCAAGCTCAACAGCAAAACCGCGGTGAATTTTGTGGCAGTTTTATGGCGAGCGATAGCATCCTGTTCCCCTTGCAAACGTCCGTTATGTTTCATATTAAACATTAACCACAGCAATAACGGCGTGCCGAGTAAAGCAGTGAAAGCCCCTGTTGGCAGTTGGGTATGCCAATAATAGTCAATCAGTTGCAAAATGAGATCGGTGATTAACAGCAACATCGCCGCTAAATAAGCAGAAAGCACTAAGCGAGAACGCAAATTGGTCAGAGCAAATTGTCGTACTAAACTCGAGGCTGCCAAGCCAATAAACCCTAACATACCCACACGGCTGACCACGATTGCCACTAAAAAGGCGGAAATCACGACACCTGCAAAACGAATCAGATTGACGGGTACGCCCAAACTTTTCGCATTGCTGTCATTTAAGGTCAGAATTTGCAACGGGCGGAGTAATAACGCCGTGCAGACGATGGCTAACCCTAATTGCCACAGCAACTGCAAGCTATCATACCAACTTTCTTGCACTAAGGATCCTGCTCCCCACAACAATAAACCACGGCTTTCTTCGGGGTAAAATAACATTAACACAGCGGAAAATGAGCCTAAATACAGGTTGACCACAAGCCCTGCCAAAATCATTAATAACGGGGATAAGGTTTGTCGCCACGCCAACAAGAAAACCAACGCCAAGGCGGATAATGCCCCAATCAGAGCGATAAGCACCGATCCGAGCGAAAGAAACTGCGGTGCAAAAATGGCGAGAATAAATAAGGCAAATTGCGATCCTGAGCTAACCGCAAGGGTATTATCCGATGCCAGTGGATTGTTAATCACTTGCTGTAATAAGGTGCTGGCTAAACCCAATGCCGCCCCAGCTAAGATTGCCATTGTCAATCGAGGTAAGGTGTAGTTGCTATAAAGAAGCGTAGCAAATTCGTTTGAGCCGTTTAATTGCAATAGGGAAAGCCAACTGAGCAATAAAAGTGCGGTGAAACAAAGGGCGATATTCAGTTTTTTTACCATGATTCACCGCCTTGTTTTAATCCTTGGGCTAATCGTTCGGCAAAAATACGAGCTGATGGCAATGCACCAAATGTCCAAGTGGCAGGCAAAATTAACGGATCTTTTGACAAGTTCAACTGTTGCCATAACGAATTATATTGCAATGCTTTTTCTACATTCGCAGGGTGGGGCTTCACCACAATTAATCGGGTGTTGGCAGGCAATTTAGCGAGTTCAGTAATTGCCAAATTTTCCGATCCCCATAGACTGCCGGTGTTAGCCCAAGCATTGCTAAACCCCAATTTTTCAATTACCGCACCAAATAAGCTACGGTGACCATAAAAACGTAAATGGCGAGCGTCAATAAATTGCACAATCGCTAATGGGCGTTGTTGATAGGATTCAAGCTCGGTTTTAAGCTGTTCAAAATAGGCAAAAGTTTGTTCAATCAATTTTTCGGCGTTTTCCGATTGCGAAATTAACGCACCGATTTGTCGGGTGGCATGTTGCATATTTTGCCAAATATCGCCGTCTTGATAAAAATTGACTAAATGGGTGGGGGCGAGCGGTTGTAGGCTTTCGCTTAAATTGGCAAAGAAATTGCTGTTAATAAACATATCCACCTTGATTTGCGACAGCATTTCTTTATTCGGCTGCATCCGCAGACCAAGATCAAGGGTGCTTGCAGGCAGTTTTGGCTCACCGACCCAACGTTGATAACTCGGTTTATCACCAATCGCCACGGGCGGATTATCCAAGGAGATCAGGGTTTCTGCTACCGTCCAATCTAAGGTGGCAACAGGTATTTGAGACAAAACCTTTAGGCTCAATAAGGAAATAAACAGGCTTTTTAATAAGATTTTTAGCATCGCATTTCGCCTTAATAAAAAACCACTGGGGCTTGCGTATTAGGGTGAGCGATAACATTTAATTGCAAACCATAAATTTGTTGTAAAGAATCAGGGGTAATGAGTTGTTCAGGTGTGCCTTGAGCCAACAGTTTGCCTGAGTGTAAGGCGATCAATTCATCGCAAAATGCCGCCGCTAAATTCACATCGTGGATCACGATCACCACGCCTAAACCCAACTCTCGGCTGAGTTTTTTGATAAGTTGCATCACTTCCACTTGATGGGCAATATCTAACGCTGCCAAGGGTTCATCAAGCAATAAAAAACGGCTTTGTTGAGCCAAAAGCATTGCCAGCCAAATGCGGGAACGTTCACCACCTGATAGCACATCAATTTGTTGATCGGCAAATTTCTCCGTATGGGTTAAAACTAAGGCATTTTGCACCGCAGTTTGATCCTGCTGTGGATTGCTTTTTAACAAACCATTCCACGCATAACGTCCAAGAGCGATTAATTCTCTGGCGGTGAGTTGGGTGTTGGTGGGCAAATGTTGTGGCAAATACGCCACTTCACGGGCAAACTCACGACTTCCCCAATGTTCAATAGCTTGATTATTAAGCAGAATTTGCCCTAATGAAGATTTTTGCTGGCGAGCCATTAATTTGATTAAGGTGGATTTACCCGACCCATTGTGTCCAATTAAGCCATACACTTTGCCGAGCTCAAATTGTAAGGAAATCGGGGAAAGCAGTTGACGAATACCCGTGGCAGTGGGAATGGCGAATGATACCTGATCTAATTGAAACACAAAAAACCTAACAGAAAAACCCGAAAATAAAGGTTGAGCATTTTAGTCGGATTTTGTATAAAATGCAAACGATTTTTATTAGATATTTTATTATGTCTATAAGAAAATCCTAAGAAAGCATTTTTACCGCTTTCTTAGGATAAATACATTACGGTCGCACACCCAACGTATGGCAAATCGCATAAGTCAATTCGCTACGATTTAAGGTATAAAAATGGAAATCGTTCACGCCCTCACGAGAAAGCACACGCACCATGTCTATTGCCACACTGGCAGCAACTAGATTACGAGTAGTTTGATCTTCATCTAAGCCCTCATACATCTTAGCCAACCAACTTGGGATTCTCACATTGGTGACACTCGACATTTTCTGTAACTGTTTGAAATTCGTCACCGGCAAAATACCCGGTACAATTTCGGCATCAATCCCAATGGAGGCGCAACGATCACGGAAACGTAAATAGCTTTCCACATCAAAGAAAAATTGGGTAATCACATGATTGGCCCCCGCATCAATTTTGCGTTTTAAATTAATCAAATCTGCTTGAGCGGATTTCGCCTCTGGGTGTACTTCAGGATAGGCTGCCACGGAAATATCAAAATCGGCCACATCACGCAATAACGCCACTAAATCTGAGGCATAAAATGGCTTTTTCTCGTAGCCTTTGGGTTCATCACCACGCAATGCCACAATGCGGCGAATGCCACTGTCCCAGTAGTCTTTGGCAATTTGGCGCAGTTGTTCAGGCGTGGCATCAATGCCAGTTAAATGCGGCGCCGCCTCTAAGCCCGTTTGTTGTTTGATACTTTTCACAATGCTGTGTGTGCGATCCCGCTCGCCTGAATTGGCCCCATAAGTGACTGATACAAATTTCGGGTTGAGGGTTTTCAAACGGTGAATAGATGCCCACAAGGTTTCTTCCATTTTCTCTGTTTTCGGGGGGAAAAACTCAAAGGAAACGTTAATTTTGCCGTCTAAATCAGCGATATGTTGGTTTAATGTATCAATTTCTTTGGCGTAGCTCATAATTTCACTCCTGTTATCCATATTCCATCAATGTGTTTCATGAGATATAAAGTAAAGCAATCATAAACATGCGTCAATTTCAAAAAATTCACTTTTTTTATGAATTGAATTCATATAAGTGTTATTTGTAGTCACCTCACAAATTCGCTATACTTTCACCAGATAAATGCACTCATTGGGAACCTCATGAACAAAAAAATTAAATTCTTACTCCGCTTTTCTACGGTCGCCCTCGTGGTGGGGATTGCGGCGCAATTTTATACCAATTATCAAATCGATCAGACCATTAGCAAATTTCCTTACCAGTTAAAAGATCAATTTAATATTAACGTCACCGAAAGTAACAGTGACTTTTTCACTCGGGATTTGACCTTTAGTCTTGAGCAAAACGATCAAAAAACCGATTTTATGCACACAAAATTAACCGCACTTCCGTTGATGATTAGTGCGGAATCGGAATTTAATCCAACCTTGATTAAAAAATTAAATGAGCAATTAAATATCACCATTGATAAAAACACCATTACCAGTCAATTTTCGGTGTTTAGTGATGGGTTAAGCTCTCGTATGCTGACCGAATTTCGTGATGGCACCAATAAATCACAAACCCTAGACACAGAACTTTCCTACGATATTCAATCCAAATCCATTGCATTACAAACGGAATTATCTGGTTTCAACTATGATAAATTGTTGAAAATCACGGAGTTGAAAGGCAATTTCTTATTAACCACGCTTAGCGATAATTTATATGATTTAATCAGTGCGGATGTCAAAACCAAAAAAATTGATATCAATTTATTAGACGGAGACAATACCCATATTGGTCTGGTCAAAGGGCATTATATTATTCATAAAAAGATCGCCGAACAGGGCTATGATTTAAATCAGCAGCTCAATCAGCAAGGGATTTATCTGTCGAACAGAAACACAAAATCTGATGACGATAAAGTGCGGGCCGAAAATGTGGCATTTTCCATTAATCGTCAAGGGATCCCGTCGCATATCTCGTTACCTGAGCAGTTAAAACAGCTACAATCTGAGCAATTTAATTTAACCGAATTAACCAAACAATTTTTTGATTTTGTTTATAATAATCAAAAAATGGACAGCAAACTTTCGGTAGAACGGTTTATTTTGCCTGAAAATGAAAAGGCGATTTTGGATGCCAAAGAAAGCCAGTTTGTTTTTGCCTCTGACCATCAAAATAAACAAGATTCTACATTAACATTTAATGCCAATGTGAAAAATCTGACACTCAATCAAGACAACGATTTTGCCTTGTCTAGCACAAATTTTGCCACAGAAAACAAAATTGCCCATTTTAATGTGGACGATTATGTGGCATTTTTAACCCAATATTTGCCCACCAGTTTACAAAGCAAACAAGCGCCACAAAAAGATCATCCGAAATTTTTGGCGGATTTAACCAAACTGGCGGAAAATACCCATTTCCAATTAGAAAGTGCGGTGAAAACGCAGGCTATTTCGGTAAAAGATCAGGGAACCGCTGACAATGTGCAATTAACCTATCGTACTGATGTCAAAAAAGATCTGTTAGCGACACAATATCATTTGTCGTTGGATAAACTGGCGTTAAATGAAGAACAGTTACAGTTCAGCAAATTGCACTTAGATCTCCCCACAGAAGAATTACTGACGCCTCATTTTAAGCAAGCCTATTTGTGCCAATTCTACGCCGCAATCTGTGTTACCCATTTATCCATGGAGAGCTATCTAAAAACCGCCACGCCTTATTGGGAAACGCCAATCAAGGTGTCCAACGCTACGATTTCTGCTAACCTTGACACCTATCCGACAACGAGCAAAGCCATGCCAGTCAGTGTCAATCTCAGCGCAGAGTTGCCACAAGGTTATTTAGGGATCTTGCTTGGTAATCGAGAAAATAGCCAAGTGAAATTGGATATGACCGTGGCGGAAGATATGGCAAAAGGCGAAAAACCACAAACCGACTTTTGGCAGTATGCAGTGCCTGCCGTACAAGAACTTTTTGAATTAAAAGATGGTAAATATCATCTTGATTTTCAATTAGATAATGGCAATATGCTGTTTAATGGCAAACCGTTTGATGCGGATCTGGTGGATTAAGAAAACCGTAAAACAGGCTATCAAACAGGAAACGCTCTCCCCCGTTTCCTGTTTCTTATTCCGTTAATTTTTCTAAGCCAAAATGGCGATAAGTATGGCTTGTGGCAATGCGTCCCCTTGGTGTACGTTGCAAAAAGCCTTGTTGGATTAAATACGGCTCCAAGACATCTTCAATGGTATCCCGTTCTTCTCCAATGGCGGCGGCAATATTGTCTAACCCCACGGGACCGCCGTCAAAACGTTCAATAATCGAGGTTAAGAATTTGCGATCCAAATAATCAAAACCGGCCTGATCAATATCCAACATAGACAAGGCTGCATGGGCAATATCCGCAGAAATCACACCGCGGTTTTTGACATCCGCATAATCACGCACACGGCGTAATAGACGGTTGGCAATCCGTGGTGTGCCTCTTGAACGGCGAGCAATTTCAAGGGCGGCGGATTCGGATAATTCAAGATTTAAATACTTCGCACTGCGTGACACAATAAAGGTTAAATCCTCTACTGAATAAAATTCCAAGCGTTGCACAATACCAAAACGATCACGCAATGGCGACGTGAGCGATCCTGCTCTTGTAGTTGCCCCAATCAAAGTAAAGGGTGGTAAATCCAGTTTAATCGAACGAGCAGCCGGCCCCTCGCCAATCATAATATCCAGTTGATAATCTTCCATGGCGGGATATAACACTTCTTCAATGGCGGGCGACAAGCGGTGAATTTCATCAATAAACAGCACATCATGGGGTTCAAGATTGGTGAGCATAGCCGCCAAATCCCCCGCTTTTTCTAGCACTGGGCCGGATGTGGTGCGGATATTGACGCCTAATTCATTGGCCACAATATTTGCTAACGTGGTTTTTCCCAACCCAGGTGGACCAAACACCAACAGATGATCCAAGGCATCTTGGCGTAATTTTGCCGCTTGAATAAAAATCTCCATTTGCGACCGAACTTGCGGCTGCCCGACGTAATCTGCCAACAATTTAGGGCGAATAGCACGATCTACCGCCTCATCATCTAATTTTGCCACGCCACTGATCAGGCGATCTGCTTCAATCATGTTCTATCTCACTTACAACGCTGCTTTTAAGGCTTCACGAATTAATTGTTCAGAAGAAAGATCGGATTTTACCACTTTTTTCACCATTTTCTCCGCATCCGTTGGTTTATAACCCAATGCAATAAGTGCAGAAACGGCATCTTCAGCAGCGACATTTTCCGCTGAAGAACCTCGTTCAACGGCAGGTAAATGGGTGCTTTCCACAAAGAAATCCCCTTGCCCAACGCCTTTAAATTTACCTTTCAATTCCACCAACAGCCGTTCCGCCGTTTTCTTACCTACACCGGGGATTTTCACCAATTTAGATAATTCCTCATGTTCAATGGCATAAGCAAAATCCGCCACTGACATTGCGGATAAAATCGCCAACGCCAACTTCGGCCCGACGCCATTGGTTTTAATTAATTCACGGAATAAACTGCGGTCAGATTTATGCGAAAAGCCAAATAAAAGGTGCGCATCTTCACGTACCACAAAATGCGTAAACAAAGTGCAATCTTGCCCCAATTCAGGTAAGTCATAAAAACTTGTCATGGGCAACAGCAATTCATAGCCCACCCCTTGCACGTCTAGCAAAATTTCAGGGGGGTGTTTTTCAATAAGTTTACCTTGTAAGCGACCGATCATTGTTGTTTCCGTTGTTGAAAAAATTTGCTTTATTATACTAAAAACTGAATAAAAGAACAGTTAAATTTTCAAGCGAAATCGCCCACGGCTATAACGGGTGCGTAAAAGTGCGGTGTATTTTTCACGAGTTTCTGTGGGTTGAGCGGTTTGGGAGATGTGCAAACTATGTTGAATGGTGTGCGCATGGGTAATCGCAATGGCTAAGGCGTCAGCCGCATCCGCTTGGGGTTTGTCGGAAAGTTTTAATAAACGGGTAACCATATCTTGCACTTGCACCTTATCGGCGGAGCCAATACCCGTCACGGTTTGCTTGACTAAACGAGCAGCATATTCAAACACGGGTAAATCTTGATTAACGGCGGCCACAATGGCGGTGCCACGAGCTTGACCGAGTTTTAACGCAGAATTGGGATTTTTCGCCAAAAAGACTTCTTCAATAGCAAACATATCAGGTTGGAATTTGGTAATAATTTCCGTCACACCCGCATAAATACGTTTTAAACGGGTCGGCATATCGTCCACTTGGGTGCGAATAGCACCAGAACCAAGATATTCTAATGTGCGTCCAGTTTGTCGAATTACCCCATATCCGGTCACTCTGGAACCGGGGTCAATGCCTAAAATAATTGCCATATTGTCCTACAAAATAAAATGGGTGGAGCTTGATCCCCACCCAATTATCATAACCGATTTCAATTATTTATTTAATCGTTTTGTTGCTGTTTTATTCACATTACAAAGTTTCGCTAAGATTTGATCGGATTCGGCGCCTTTTTTGAGGAAATGAATCGCATCAACCCCGTTGAAATTATCTAAAGTTAAACCCGTATCCACATTCCATTCATACTTATCTGAAACGAATGAAACCGTATCTTTGCTGTTATCATCACGTGCCAATGATACTTTTAATGCTTTTTTGCCTTTACCTAAACGTACACTCACTGCACGAGGATCGTTATTTTCAAAGGCATAAGTTGCTGTAACGACTTTACCGGATTGGCAACGATACACCACAGATTTGTTCACCGTTGGTACTTTTTGTACTTTGACTTGTGCGGTACCGTCAATATTTTTAGCAATTTCAGCGGCTTGTGTATTGGCCGTATTTGCGGCTTGCTCCATGGCTTGCGCTTGTTTTTCTGCTTGTGCAACGGCCATTTCCTGTTCAGTTGGGCCAGAAGAACAAGCAGCTAACACCGCAGCAGCACAGATTGCAGGGATAAATTTAATTAATTTCATAAAATCTCCTTAAATAAAATAAAAGCAAAGTCTTGTTCAAAAAGACAGCTTTATCCTAGCATATCAAACCTGATAATACAAATTTATCTTAAAGTAAGGCGGCGACTTCATCACTGATTTCGGCATTGTGATACACGTTTTGTACGTCATCACAGTCCTCTAACATATCAATTAAACGCAATAATTTCGGGGCATTTTCCGCATCAAGATCCACCGTGGTTGATGGAATCATGGTCACTTCCGCATTCTCAATTTTAAAGCCGGCTTTTTCAATGCCATCACGCACATCACCGAGATCTTCCCATGCCGTATAGATTTCAAAAGAACCATCCTCTTGCGCTTGAATATCGTCTGCACCTGCTTCAATGGCTGCTTCAGTTAGCGCATCTTCATCCCCTGAGGCAATTAAGATCAAGCCCTTTTTGCTGAATAAATAACCGACTGAACCCTCAGTTCCTAAGTTACCACCACATTTAGTAAAACTTGGGCGAACTTGTGAAATCGTACGGTTGGCATTGTCGCTCAAACATTCGACCATCACTGCTGTGCCACCCGGTCCATAGCCCTCATAGACTTTGGTTTCCATATTGGTGTCATCGCCACCACCTACACCACGCTCAATGGCACGGTTAATGGTGTCACGAGTCATGTTGCTGGAAAGCGCTTTATCCACTGCTGCACGTAAACGAGGATTCGTGCCGACATCTCCGCCACCGATTTTTGCCGCAGTGACTAATTCACGGATTAATTTAGTAAATACTTTACCACGTTGTGCATCTTGTGCGGCTTTGCGGTGTTTGATGTTAGCCCACTTACTGTGTCCTGCCATTTGTATGTTTCCTTTTTATTTTTTAAGTTGTCTATTTTATTCGTTATATCGGATTTCGCCGATGGCGACTTACTTTTCTTTGCTTGTACAAAGAAAAGTAAGCAAAAGAAAGTACACCCCGACTTCACTGCTTTTCCTTGCTTATGGGGATTTTGCTTAACGGAAAGTTTTGAACTCGCTTCGCTCAAACATGCAAAACTTTCCTACAAAATACCCCAACGCAAGGGCGGTTCAGACGGGGCCCCATTACTGATCTTTTTGAAATCAGTTTCCCTATATTCTTCCCCTCTCCCTTTGGGAGAGGGCTAGGGTGAGGGTTCTATGTTATTAAATATTTTTCTATTGCCTGCCGATTATTCGGTGATTTAGTGAGTTCGGCTGCTTGTTTAGGTTCTAACCATTGATAAGCGAGATGTTCCGTTAATTGGGGAACTTGCTCATCTGGCAGCGCCAACAAAAACCAATGCTCTTTGCAATGGGTCACATTCGGGGCATATTTATACCGAAAATGCGGGAAAATTTCAAATGTTATCCATTCGTTGCAGTCAAAAAGTGCTAAATTTTCCGCTTTGATGTCAATGCCTGTTTCTTCTAATACTTCTCGAATAGCCGTTTGTTCGGGTATTTCGTTCTCTGCTAAAGATCCTGTTACCGATTGCCAAAAATTGGGATCGTCTTGGCGTTGGAGCATGAGGACTTTGTTGCTGTTTTGGGCGTAAATCACAACTAAAACGGAGTTAGGATTTTTATAGTACATTATGAATAAAATAAGTCAGATAATTAGACAAAATTATACATCCCTGAATAAAGGGTATTGCCAAAATTAGCAGCGTTGAAACCAATAAAAAGCCTCTACACTTCATTGCATTATTATCTGCTTTATAACTATACTTAGGAAACGTTATTAATAAAATTTGTGTCCACACTATACAAAGTAAGAGTAACAAATTATATCCCCCAGTAGCCATAAAGCATTTAATTATTAAATTACTGATAAGAATAGATAAATAAAAAGCACCAACAGGTCTAATAATAATATTGAATCCCTTAAACCACCATTGTTTTGTCAATTCTTTATCTGAATTTTTATTATGCCAGTCAATAATACAATATATGGGTACTAGAACGAAAACCACATAAAGAAATACCGTGCTAACAATAATATCATGAGTAATAAGATGATCTAAATAATTGATCTTAGAAAAAAAGCCTATAAGAAAAAAGAAACCTACGATACATAAATTACTAATCAATATATTTTGAATACCCACCCAAAATTCTTTAATTGTATCTGTCAAATCATTCATCATTTTTCTCTCTAATATATAGGCTTTTCCTACAAAAATTATTCAATCTTTGCTTTAACATCAATCGCCAATTCCGCCAAGGCTTGCGGATTCGCGAAACTTGGGGCATCGGTCATCAAGCACGCTGCTGCGGTGGTTTTTGGGAATGCAATCACATCACGGATATTTTCCGTGCCTGTCAATAACATGGTTAAACGGTCTAAACCGAACGCAAGACCTGCGTGTGGTGGGGTGCCGAATTTTAACGCATCTAATAAGAAACCGAATTTTTCACGTTGATCTTGCTCGTTAATGCCTAAAATACGGAATACGGTTTGTTGCATTTTCGGGTCGAAAATACGCACCGAACCGCCGCCCACTTCGTAGCCGTTGATCACCATATCATAAGCATTCGCCACCGCACTGGTTGGATCCGCTTCAAGCTGTTCTGGGCTGAAATCTTTTGGTGAGGTGAATGGGTGGTGCATGGCGGCAAGATTGCCCTCTTCATCCTGTTCAAACATTGGGAAATCAATCACCCAAAGTGGTTGCCATTCGTTTAGGCGAGTTAAGCCGAGATCACGACCGAGTTTTAAGCGTAACGCCCCTAAGGCATCCGTGGTGGTTTGCCATTTGTCTGCACCGAAGAAGATAATATCGCCTGTTTCGGCTTTGACACGATCTAAAATCGCTTTTAACACCTCTTCCGATAAGAATTTGGCAATCGGGCTTTGCACGCCGTCTAGTCCTGCGTTCACATCATTGACTTTTAACCACGCCAAGCCTTTCGCACCATAAATGCCGACAAATTGGGTGTATTCGTCAATTTGTTTGCGAGTAATGGTGGATCCGTTTGGTACACGAATTGCCGCCACACGTCCGCCTTTATCGTTGGCAGGCGTTTTAAATACGCTAAATTCCATCTCACGCACAAGGTCAGAAATGGTGACCATTTCTAATGGGTTACGCAAATCAGGTTTGTCTGAACCGAAACGTTCCATAGCCTCCTGCCACGTCATCACAGGGAATTTGCCTAAATCCACATTGATGGTGTTGAGCCATAAACCGTGGATCAATTCTTCCATTATCGCACGCACTTCAGGGGCGGTTAAAAAGCTGGTTTCCACATCAATTTGGGTAAATTCAGGTTGACGATCCGCACGCAAATCTTCGTCACGGAAACATTTCACAATTTGATAATAACGGTCAAAACCAGACATCATCAAAAGCTGTTTAAATAATTGCGGTGATTGTGGCAAGGCATAGAATTTGCCTTTATGCACACGGCTTGGTACGAGATAGTCTCTTGCACCCTCTGGCGTGGCTTTGGTCAACATTGGAGTTTCAATATCTAAGAAACCCTGTTCGTCCATAAAACGACGAACAAAACTAGTAATTTTCGCACGAGTTTTTAAACGTTCCGCCATTTCAGGACGGCGTAAATCTAAATAACGGTATTTTAAGCGTTGTTCTTCGGTGTTATTTTGGTTGAAGTCCAACGGCAATACGTCAGAGACATTGTAAATAGCCAATTCGTGCGCCAAAATTTCCACTTCGCCCGTTGCCATATTTTTATTAACTTGATTATCAGGACGAGCAATGACTTCGCCTTTGATTTGAATACAAAATTCGTTACGCAGGCTAGCGGCTTGCTCTAAGGCTTGTGGATATTTCGGGTCAAAACACACTTGCACAATGCCTTTTACATCACGCATATCAATAAAAATCAATCCACCTAAATCACGGCGTTTATTCACCCAACCGCTTAATGTCACTTGTTGTCCGATATTGTCACGGTTTAATGCACCGCAATAATGTGTACGCATCATATTCTGTTTTCCTTAAAATTATTTTTTAAACATAATCGGTAAATTATAGCTGAAAAAAAATAAAACTTCTTCTAAAAAATGAGAGTTTGTTGAGGTTTCATTTTACCCCCTATTTTGCCCCTCAAAAAACCTAATTTTGCGATCTTGATTCCAAAATTGAAATCAAACTCTTGTCGTCATTCTCGTTCATACATAATATCCAATGACGATAAACAACTAAATGGAGATAAGATGATTGAGCTATTAAATTTATTCAAACTACCCATCGAAAAAGAAACCCTAGAGTCTTGGATAAAGATTATAGAAGATATTGCAAAAGTTGCTATATTGGCTCTGCCTGTGGTAATATTCGGGCAAGGTGATAGCATATTTAAAGTATCTAGCAGTATTGGATTAGTGGTTATCATTTACTTTCTATTGCTAGCTGGGCGCTATATTCGCCAATATAAATTTCGTTTACAGGGGGAGTAATCTATGTGGCTAACGATTGGTATTTGGGTTCTCGCTTTTATGTCAATGGCGATATGTGGTTTTGCGATTTATGCCTTGAAATCATTGCCTGAGCAAAAAAATAAATAACATATGAATAAAGACCGAATTTTCTCCGCCCCCATTGAAAAACTGGGCGATTTTACTTTTGATGAAAACGTGGCGGAAGTGTTTCCCGATATGATTCAACGCTCCGTACCGGGGTATTCTAATATCATTACAGCTATCGGCATGTTGGCAAATCGTTTTGTCACGGCGAATAGCCATGTCTATGATTTAGGTTGTTCTCGTGGCGCAGCGACACTTTCTGCTCGCCGAAATATTCAACAACCGAACGTGAAAATTATCGGTGTGGATAATTCACAGCCGATGGTAGAACGTTGTCGTCAGCATATTCAAGCCTATCATAGCGAGATTCCAGTAGAAATTTTTTGTGATGATATTCGCAACATCAGCATTGAAAATGCCTCTATGGTGATTTTAAATTTCACCTTACAATTTTTACCACCTGAAGATCGTCAAACCTTGTTGGAAAAAATCTATCAAGGCTTAAACCCAAATGGCGTGTTGGTGTTGTCGGAAAAATTTCGTTTTGAAGATGAAAACGTGGATAATTTGCTGATTGATTTACATCATCAATTTAAACGTGCTAATGGTTACAGCGAATTAGAAGTGAGCCAAAAACGCACCGCACTGGAAAATGTGATGCGACCCGATAGCGTCAATACCCATAAAGTGCGGTTAAAAAACATTGGATTTTCGCAAGTGGAATTGTGGTTTCAGTGTTTTAATTTTGGATCCATGGTGGCGGTGAAATAGTCCGCATACCAATAGCCCCGTACTTACGTATGGGGTTAAGCATGGTTACGCCACGCCGTGGCTAATGCCAACACAATCGTAACCTTGTACGTCACTGCAAGACAAACAAAAACGCTGAATAATAACTTATTCAGCGTTTTTCTTCTTTATCGGCATTGACTATTTGTCAAATGAACCTTTGTCCTCGAGTTTTGTCACCACTTTGACACTAAGCCAAACGGTAGCTAAAACACCAATTACCCAAGCTGCATATACCATTGTAATTCTCCTTTTTAGTATGCTGTCGTTTTGTTTTCTTCGATGTATTTCGCATCGATACGACCGAACATTTTGTAGTATGACCAAATGGTGTAAGACAAGGCAATTACCACAAACACTAATGCAAAGTAGAACATTAAGGTTAAGGTTAAGTGACTTGATGTTGAATCCCACATCAATAAGCTCATATCAGGATGCGTAATGGATGGCATCACAAATGGGAACATAGACACACCACAGCTCACGATCACGCCCAACATGGTTAATGATGAGAAGAAGAACGCAAAGCCAGAGCGGTTCGCTTTAGAGGCGGCGATATTTAATAACGCACCAATCACTGCAATGGCAGGGAAAATATACAATACTGGTAAGTCATTGTAATTTCTGAACCATGCACCAGTTTCAAGTACGACAGTTTTACCTAATGGTGAAGACACCGCATTGTGGTCAATCACGCTCGTTACAATGAAACCATCTTTGAATAATAACCATACACCTGCAAGCACAAATGTCACTAAGGTAGCAAAAGCACCTACTTGTGATACAGCTCTTGCACGATTGCGTAATTCGGCAGTGGTTTTCATTTGTAACCAAGCTGCACCTTGTGTGGTTAACATTGATAAGCTAATTAAGCCACAAAGTAACGCAAATGGATTTAATAATTCAAAGAATCCGCCGGTGTATTTGATTTGCATAATGTCGTTGAATTCAAATGGCACGCCTTGTAATAAGTTACCAAAGGCCACACCGAAAACTAATGACGGCACAAAACCACCAATGAATAAACCTGCATCCCATGCTTTACGCCACGTTGGATTATCGATTTTCGCACGATATTCTAAGCCCACAGGACGGAAGAATAAGGCAGCTAGAACCAAAATCATGGCAATATAAAAGCCTGAGAAAGACACGGCATAAACGATTGGCCATGCGGCGAACATTGCGCCCCCTGCGGTTAATAACCAAACTTGGTTACCGTCCCAATGCGGTGCAATAGTGTTCAACATAACACGTTTTTCAACTTCTTTTTTACCGGTGAATGGTAATAAGGTTAATACGCCCATATCGAAACCGTCTGTGACACAGAAACCGATTAACAATACGAGGATAAGAATCCACCAAATAAAGCGTAGAATTTCATAATCAATCATCGTCTAACTCCTACTTATTTAGTTGATTGCTCAAAATAATAGCGACCTGTTTTTAATGCACTTGGACCAAGACGACCATATTTGAACATTAAATACATTTCTGCGACTAAGAAAATAGTATAAAGCGCACAGATCAAGCCAATGGAGAACCAAAGATCACCCGTACCTAATGATGAGTTGGCCACACCAACAGGTAACACATCTTGAATTGCCCAAGGTTGACGACCATATTCGGCTAAGAACCAACCACATTCAATGGCAACCCATGGCAATGGTAAGCCCCATAATAAACCACGGAGCAATAAGCCACTTTTATCGGTTTTATTACGCCATGCTTGAACAAATGCACCTAAGATTAATAAACCAATCACACCCGCAAGACCTGACATCACACGGAATGACCAGAATAATGGGGTGACATTTGGAATACTATCCGCAGCAGCTGCACGGATTTGGCTTTCAGTGGCATCTACCACTTTATCGGTATAACGTTTTAATAATAAACCGAAACCTAAATCTTTACGCGCTTCTAAGAATTGTGCTTTGGTTGCTTCGTCAATTTGACCCGCTTTTTTCTGAGCACGCAATTCTTCTAATAAACCATAGGCAACAATACCGTTACGAACACGTTGTGTATTGGCTACTTCTAAGTCAATTAAGCCTGGGTAAGTGCCATCAAGTGAACGGGTTGCAATCATACCACCCATAAATGGAATTTTGATTTCGGCATCATTTTTACGTTCTGCTTGATTTGGAATGGCAAACAATGTCCAAGAGGCTGGCGCAGGTTGTGTATGCCATTCCCCTTCCATTGCGGCAAATTTTACCGGTTGATCGGTTACTGTTTGATAAGCGGATTCATCACCCATAATAATGGTGCTACCGGTGGCCACTAAACCAAAGGTCGCCGCAATCGCAAAAGAACGTTTAGCAAAAGCTAAATCACGGCCTTTTAAGATGTAGAATGCACTGATCGCTAACACAAACATGGCACCCGCTACATAACCAGATGATAAGGTATGTAACAATTTATGTTGTGCTGCTGGGTTTAACCATAAATCTAAGAAACTGGTCATCTCCATACGCATGGTTTCAAAATTAAATTCTGAACCTGCTGGGAATTGCATCCAACCATTTGCCACTAAAATCCACATGGCAGAAAGGTTTGAACCAAATGCGACGCAGTAAGTAGAAATTAAATGTTGTTTTTTAGATAAGCGATCCCAACCAAAGAGGAACAAGCCCACAAATGTTGACTCTAGGAAGAAAGCTAACAAGGCTTCGATAGCTAAAGGAGCCCCGAAGATGTCACCTACATAATGAGAATAATATGACCAGTTAGTACCAAATTGGAATTCCATGGTGATACCAGTCGTTACCCCTAAGGCGAAGTTAATGGCAAATAACTTACCCCAGAATTTAGTCATATCTTTATAAACTTCTTTGCCTGTCGCCACATAAGCGGTTTCCATAATCACAAGAATAAAGGAAAGACCCAATGTTAACGGAACAAACAAGAAGTGATATAACGCAGTTAACGCAAACTGCAAACGAGATAGTTCAACAACGTCTAACATCTCACAACTCCTTGTAAATATGCTACAAGATTATATTTCGATTATCGTCCAAAAACGTAATCACCCCGATTTTCTCTTAATGCACTACACATCAAAAGTAACCTTTTATACAAATTATTTAACAATCTTTATTCATTTAATAAATAATAGATTAGCCAAATAATCCAAGATCGGGGCTATTCTACTACTTTTTATGCGGATAAAAAACAGAAAAAATGTTAACTAGATCACATTTCTAGATCTAAATCAAAAAAATCGTAAATTTATTTGCTTTGTCACATTTGATCTGTCGCAAAATTAAATATTTATTAACAAATCTTTAACATTTCAACATTATTCTTTACTCGCTATCATATTCAAGATTGCCCCTAAAGAAATATCACTCACGACAAAAAAATATAGACATTTAATTTAATCTCTGGTATTTTCTCCAAAATCGTGGGAATTGTGTACTAAATTTACTCCCATTCTACGCAATGAATCTAAGGATAAAAAATAGTATGATGAAAGCAACAACCAAATTCACAAAACTGTGCTTAACCATGGCATTATCGTTACTTGCAAGTTTGTCCGTGTCCGCCGCAAATACAGCAAAAATGCCTGAACAATGTGAAAAATTGTTCAACGAGGCCGAAAAATTATTTGTTGAGGCACAAAATAGCCCCGGCACGCACACACAACTGAACAACATTCAAAACAAGTTAAATCAAAGTAAAAAACAAATTCTAGAAATGGAAGTGGCAACCCAAATTAAAAGTTGTGATCAAGGTTTAGCCAAACTGAGCCAACTACACAAACCAACTGAAGATCAAGCAAACTAATCTGATCAATTCCCTCTCCCTCTGGGAGAGGGCTAGGGTGAGGGTAAAAAATGTAATAGAACCCCCTCACCCCAACCCTCTCCCAAAGGGAGAGGGAGCAAATCGTGGGAAAATACCATTATGCTCTCGACCGCCACAACTAAAGCCAAACTTCAAGACCTTATTCAAACCCACTTCCCTGAAAAAACGCTCGCAAAAAATACCGCACTTTTAGACAAATTAAACCATGCGGTTGCCATGTCAGACTTCGTCTTTGAAGTCTTTAGAAAACAACCGCACTTTTTAGCAGAATGTTTAGACATCTTACCCGAATTACCAGATGGGGAACAATATTTTCCTCAATTACATCATGAATTAAATCAAATAGATAACGAAGAACAATTTTACAAAACGCTACGCCAATTCCGCAACCGAGAAATGGCCATTTTGAGCATTTGCCAAAGCCTAAGTTTAGGCACCGTAGAACACATTTTTATCCATTTGTCACAATTAGCCGAAAGCCTGATTATTGGGGCAAGAGATTGGCTTTATCAACAAGCCTGTCAAGAAATGGGTACGCCTTGTGATGAACAAGGCAATCCGCAGCAACTGTATATTTTAGGCATGGGCAAACTGGGCGGATTTGAGCTGAATTTTTCCTCTGATATTGATTTAATTTTCACGTATCCCGCCGTAGGTGAAACCATAGGCGGACGCAAAGCCATTGATAATCAAAAATTTTTCGTGCGACTGGGGCAACGTTTAGTCAATGCCTTAGATCAATTTACCGCCGACGGCTTTGTGTATCGCACCGATATGCGACTTCGCCCTTTTGGGGACAGTGGAGCCTTAGCGTTAAGTTTTGCCGCCATGGAAACCTATTATCAAGAACAAGGGCGAGATTGGGAACGCTATGCCATGATTAAAGGGCGAATTTTGGGTTATGATCCACAAGATCCGAACGCAATAGCCCTACGCCAACTGCTCCGCCCTTTTGTCTATCGCCGTTATATTGATTTCAGCGTGATTCAATCTTTGCGTGAAATGAAAGGCAAAATTGAGCGAGAAGTTCGCCGTCGTGGTTTAGTGGATAATATTAAATTGGGGGCCGGTGGCATTCGTGAAGTGGAATTTATTGTGCAAGTATTCCAATTAATTCGGGGTGGACGAGAAATCAGCTTGCAACAACATTCGCTGCTTAACCTGTTGCCAGAATTAGAAAAATTAGGCTTGTTACCGCCTGAGCAACGCCACGATCTCACCCAAGCCTATTTGTTTTTACGCCGTGCGGAAAATGTGTTACAGGCCATTAATGACAAGCAAACCCAACTATTGCCAACGGATCCACAGGATCAAGCACGTTTAGTGACCGCTTGTGCCGAATTTACCCAGTTGAACGCCGAACATCAGCCCGAAACCGTGCGTTATCCTATTCAAGATTGGGACAGTTTTTATGCCGTATTACAACAACATCAACAAAAAGTGCGGTGCGTTTTTGATGAATTAATTGGCGATGAAAAAGAAAAAAGTGAACGTCAGATGGATAACGGCTGGCAAGATTTGCTGGAAATGAATGAGGCGGAAATAGAACAATTCCTCACTGAACAGCACATTTCCGAAACCCATTTTGACGAAATCTTAGATCATTTACACAAATTCCGTCACGAGCTAGAACACCGTGTCATTGGCCATCGTGGGCAAGAAACCCTAAATCAATTATTGCCCCAATTATTTAGCCAAATTTTTAGCCATTCCGCTTATTTAACCTTGTTGCCACGCATGTTAAATATCGTGCAACAAATTCTCTCTCGCACCACCTATTTAGAGCTGTTAGTAGAAAATCCGCAGGTACTGACCCAATTATTATCGCTCTGTTCACAATCCAAAATGATCGCCGAACAAGTGGCTCGCCACCCGATTTTGTTGGATGAACTGTTAGATCAAAAAAGCCTACAAAATCCACCGCACTTTGAGCAATATCCTGCGGAATTGCAACAATATTTGCTGCGTTTGCCGCCAGATGACGAAGAACAAATTCTATACGCTTTACGTCAATTTAAACAAATTACCCTGCTCCGCATTGCTGCTGCCGATATTCTTGGCGTGTTGCCGATTATGAAAGTCAGCGATCACCTCACCTATTTAGCCGAAGCCATTATTGCAACGGTAGTGAATTTAGCCTGGCAACAAGTCACCGCTCGCTTTGGTCGCCCACCCCATTTAAACGAGAATGAAAAAGGCTTTGTGGTGGTAGGTTACGGCAAACTCGGGGGCATTGAGTTAGGCTACAAATCTGATTTAGATTTGGTATTCCTATATGACGGCGTGCAAGGACAGACGGAGGGCGGCAAAAAATCTGTGGATAATTTTCAATTTTATCTTCGCCTTGCGCAAAAAATCGTCAGTATTTTTAGTATGAACACCAGTGCGGGCGTGCTGTATGAGGTGGATTTACGCTTGCGACCATCAGGCGAGGCGGGCTTATTGTGCAATTCCTTTGCTGCCTTTAAACAGTACCAACAAAATGAGGCGTGGACGTGGGAACATCAATCGCTCGTACGCACTCGAGCCGTGTATGGTGAGCCGAAATTACGCCAACAATTTGAACAAATTCGCACAGAAATTTTATCCACACCACGAGATTTGCCCAAATTAAAAACGGATGTATTGGAAATGCGTGATAAAATGTACCAACATTTGGCCAATGCGGATCCCGAAAAATTTAGCATTAAAACCGATCAAGGTGGCATTACGGACATTGAATTTATCGCCCAATATTTGGTGCTTGCCAATGCCCCAAACAACGCTGAGTTAGCCTATTGGTCAGATAACGTGCGAATTTTTGACAACATGGCAGAATTTCAAGTGATAAATGTAGACACTGCCGAACAGCTTAAAGATTGCTACACGAGCTTACGCAACCGTATTCATCAGCTTAATTTACTGGGTGAAAAAACCATTGTAGATACCCGTGAATTTAGTGAAGTGCGGTTATTTATTCAGCAAATTTGGAAAGAACTTTTTAATGACAACCATTGATATTGAAATCGCCTACGCCTACCCCAAATCCTATTTCTTAAAAAAATTACAGGTAGAACAAGGCACTACGGTACAAGCCGCCATTTTACAATCGGGTATTTTGCAACAATACACCGACATTGATTTACGAGAAAACAAAGTCGGCGTATTCGCTCGCCCCGTGAAACTCACTGATCCTGTTAATCAAGGCGACCGCATTGAAATCTACCGTCCGTTACTCGCCGACCCGAAAGAAATTCGTCGTAAACGGGCGGAAGAACAGGCGAGAGAGGCGGCGGAGAAGAAAAAGTTAGAGAAAATAAAAAACGAGGGCTGTTAACATGTTGGTTAACCCTCAGTTTTGCCCCATCAAAAACGAATTTTTGTGATCTTGATTCCAAAATTGAACTCAACATCTTGAGCAATATTAACCATACAGTAATATTCAATTGTATAAATAACAAAAGGATATTATTATGCAAGCACATTCTCGTTATATTGATCTGACCACCGATTACGGCTTTAAACGTATTTTTGGTAGAGAAACCGACAAAGATCTATTGATTGATTTTCTGAATGATTTATTCCAAGGGCGGAAAATCATTAAAGATTTGGTTTACAATAAAAACGAACACCAAGGTGATACGGATACATTCGGTACCGTCATTTTCGATTTAACCTGTACAGCAGATGACGATAGCCAATTTATTATTGAAGTACAACGTAGCCATCAAGACAACTTCAAACAACGAACCATTTATTACCGCAGTAAACTTATCGCCGACCAAGCCCCCAAAGGCGATAGAAATACGTGGGGCTACGCCATTACAGAAACCTATGTTATCGCCATCATGGACGGTTTTCGTTTTTCTGATACACAAAATTATTTGCACGATATTTGCCTTTGTCACAGGCAGACAGGCGAGATCTTTTATGATAGACTAGGTTTCATCTATATTGAATTATTGAATTTCAACAAAAGTGAGAAAGCGCTAGAAAGTGATTTAGATAAATGGTTATATATATTAAAAAACATGGCCAAACTAGACAAACTGTCGCCATTTTTACGCAAACCCATTTTTGAAAAATTATTTAAAATCGCCGAATACACCAAACTCAATAAAGAGGAAAAAGAAATGTATGATGTCAGCTTAAAACGTAAATGGGACGAACATGCCGTACATGAGTACTGGAAAAAACAGGGATTACAAGAAGGCCGCTTGGAGGGCCGCCTAGAGGGACGTTTGGAAACCTTAAAAGAAAGCGCCTTAAACATGCTTGAACGTGGTTTTGATATACAAACTATTTCCGACGTCATTCATCTGCCCATTGATGAAATCAAGAAACTACGCAATTAAATATAAACTCAAAAAAGACCGCAGTCCTGACTGTGGTTTTTGTCCATTTTAGCTAATCATATAGAACTGTGAAAACCTCAAAGAATCACATAAGGATAAAAAATGACGCATTACTGCTTACCCGAACACATCACCCCTGAAATTTTCCTACGAGATTATTGGCAGAAAAAACCGTTAATTATTCGTCATGGTTTGCCACAAATTGTGGGGCAATTTGAACCCGACGATATTATTGAATTGGCTCAAAACGAAGATGTGACGGCACGACTGGTGAAAACTTATGCGGATGATGATTGGAAAGTGAGTTTTAGTCCATTGAGCGAACAAGATTTTGAAAACTTGCCTGAACGTTGGTCAGTGTTGGTACAAAATTTAGAACAATGGTCTACGGAACTGGGCGATCTTTGGCAAGCCTTTGGCTTTATTCCGCAATGGCAACGGGACGATATTATGGTGTCTTACGCCCCGAAAGGCGGTTCGGTGGGTAAACATTATGATGAATATGATGTGTTTCTGGTGCAAGGCTACGGTCAACGCCGTTGGCAGTTGGGCAAATGGTGTGATCCGAGCACCGAATTTAAGCCGAATCAGCCGATCCGTATTTTTGATGATATGGGCGAGTTGGTGATTGATGAAGTCATGAATCCGGGCGATATTTTGTATGTCCCCGCCAGAATGTCCCATTACGGCGTGGCAGAAAGCGATTGTTTAACCTTTTCTTTTGGGCTGCGTTACCCGAATTTGAGTGATATTTTAGAGAACGTGAACAAAGGCTTTTGTCATAAAAATCCTGATATTGATTTGTCCGCGTTTTTATTGCCATTACGTTTAGCGCAAACCCCACAAGCCACAGGCAAACTGGGGCAACCCGAAATTCAAGCAATTAAAAGCAAATTGATAGAGAAATTATCTGAATCGCCTGAATTTGATCGCCTATTCCAACAGGCTCTCGCTCAAACCGTCACATCACGCCGTTATGAAATGTTGGTGTCTGATGATATGGCTGATCCTGATGAAATTCTAGAATTATTGCAACAAGAAAGTGCGGTGATTTCACAGGATAATAATTGCAAACTGGCGTATTTAGAGCAACCTGAATTAGAAATTTACGCCAATGGCGAATGGTTAGATGAACTAAATCCGTTGGAAAAAGCCATTTTAAAAGCCCTTGCAGACGGTGAACACCTTGATTTATCCGCCATTCAGCAATTAACCAGTGACGATATTGACATGGATTTGTTGATAGACAGTATTTGTAACTGGGTGGATGATGGCTGGGTCGTCATTGAGTAAGATAAACAGAACCCCGATATATCGGGGTTCTTTGTCTTTATTGATAGAAACTGGTTATTCCCACTCAATCGTGGCCGGTGGTTTGCCACTTACATCATACACCACCCTTGAAATCCCACTCACTTCATTAATAATCCGATTGGAGATTTTGCCAAGTAAATCATAAGGCAAATGCGCCCAATGTGCGGTCATAAAATCAATTGTTTCGACGGCACGCAAGGAAACAACCCAATCATATTTACGTCCATCCCCCATCACGCCGACGGATTTCACCGGCAAGAATACGGTAAAGGCTTGGCTGACCTTGTAATACCAGCCTGAATTGTAAAGTTCTTCAATAAAGATTGCGTCGGCTTTACGTAGTAAATCGCAATATTCTTTTTTGATTTCGCCTAGCACACGCACGCCTAAACCGGGGCCAGGGAATGGGTGGCGATTCAGCATTTCAGCCGGCAAGCCTAAGGCTAAACCGATTTTACGCACTTCATCTTTAAATAATTCACGCAATGGCTCCACTAAACCAAGTTTCATATAATCCGGTAAACCGCCGACATTATGGTGAGATTTGATGACATGGGCTTTGCCTGTTTTGCTGGCTGCCGATTCAATCACATCTGGATAAATGGTGCCTTGTGCCAACCATTTCACGTTGGTTTGTTTGTGGGATTCTTCATCAAACACATCCACAAACACTTTACCGATAATTTTGCGTTTTTTCTCGGGATCGTTTTCACCTTTTAAGGCGTCTAAAAAACGATCTTCGGCATTAACACGGATAATGTTTAAGCCAAATTTATCACCAAACATTTCCATGACTTGATCGCCCTCGTTTAGGCGTAACAAACCATTATCCACAAATACACAGTGTAAATTTTTACCAATAGCACGGTGTAATAACAAGGCCGTGACGGAAGAATCCACGCCACCAGACAAGCCTAAAATAACTTCATCATTCCCCACTTGGGCTTTAATGCGGGCCACGGCATCTTCTATAATATTTTCCGCCGTCCATTTGGTTTCGCAACCACAAATATTCACCACAAAATTGGTGAGTAACGCCAAGCCGCTTTTGGTGTGGGTCACTTCAGGGTGGAATTGCACACCATAGCAACGGCGTTTTTCGTCTGACATAGCCGCAATCGGACAAGTTGGCGTGGTGCCAGTCACTTGGAAATCGGTGGGTAAACGAGTCACTTTGTCGCCATGACTCATCCATACATCTAATTTAGGTTGCGAGGCATTAACATCATCATTTAATTGAGCGAATAATTGGCAAGTTGCCTGTAAATCCACTTGTGCATAACCAAATTCACGGTGATCGGAATTTTCGGTTAAACCGCCTAATTGCATTGCCATGGTTTGCATGCCGTAGCAAATGCCTAACACAGGCACGCCTGCGGTAAACACATATTCTGGCGCACGAGGGCTGTTGTCTTCCGTGGTACTTTCAGGACCACCTGATAAAATAATCCCCGTTGGGTTAAATTCACGGATTTGAGCTTCCGTGACATCCCACGCCCAAAGTTCGCAGTATACCCCAATTTCACGCACACGACGTGCGATTAATTGGGTATATTGTGAACCGAAATCTAAAATTAAAATTTTATGTTGGTGAATGTTGTTCATTTTTTACCTTATTTTTTAGTATTCTCACAAGCTCTTGTTTCTAAGATTTGCAATCCTTCTTTTTTATATACGCCAAATGAACCCTCTCGGCAATCTGATCCAAAAAGATTCTGAAATTGCTTTGTTGTCTTACCTTGTGCAATAAAAAATAAATTACCTTGTTCATCTTGAGTTTGTTTAAGAATAACCCAGTTATTTTTTTGTAATGTGCTTAAAACACTCTCTTGAGATTGCCCTTCATACACATCAGGTACACCACTAGCAGACCAGTCATTTGCACAAGCCGTCATAAAGAATATCGTTGCAATCAATAGCAAAAATTTTTTCATTTTAATTTCCTTGTTTGTTAACAATATTTAATCGTTCAAAAAAATGCGACGAAATTTGACCGCAGTTTTACTTATCCCATGCGATAATTCGGCGCTTCTTTCGTAATCGTCACATCATGCACATGACTTTCTTTAATTCCTGCGCCACTGATTCGTACAAATTGTGCTTTGGTGCGAAGATCTTCAATGGTGGCAGAGCCGGTTAAGCCCATGCAAGAACGTAATCCGCCCATTTGTTGATGGACAATTTCACGTAAATAACCTTTGTAAGGAATTCGCCCCTCAATGCCCTCTGGCACGAGTTTATCAGCGGCATTATCCGATTGGAAATAGCGGTCTGAAGACCCTTTTGCCATGGCGCCTAAGGATCCCATACCTCGATAAGATTTAAAAGAACGTCCTTGATAGAGTTCAATTTCGCCCGGCGCCTCTTCGGTTCCCGCAAACATGGATCCCACCATCACGCAATTTGCCCCTGCTGCAATGGCTTTGGCAATATCACCTGAAAAACGAATCCCCCCGTCAGCAATCACAGGAATACCACGATCAGCCAGCGCAGCTGCGGCCTCGGCAATGGCGGTGATTTGTGGCACACCCACGCCAGTGACGATACGAGTCGTACAAATGGAACCGGGTCCAATCCCGACTTTTACGGCACTGGCGCCCGCGTCTGCTAAGGCTATGGCTCCCTCAGCCGTTGCAATATTGCCGGCCACAATTTGTAAATCGGGGTATTTGGCTCGAGTTTCACGCACTCGTTGCAATACACCCTCAGAATGGCCATGGGAAGAATCAATTAATAACACATCTACGCCCGCTTGCACTAACGCCTCAATGCGTTCTTCATTGCCCGCACCCGCACCGACAGCGGCCCCGACACGTAAACGACCAAATTCATCTTTACAAGCATTTGGGGTATTTTGCGCTTTTTGATAGTCTTTTAAGGTAATCATGCCTTTTAACTTCTCATTCGCATCTAATACCAACACTTTTTCCACACGATGTTGGTGCATTAAACCAAAGATTTCTTCACGTTTGGCGTTTTCTTTCACGGTAACAAGACGTTCTCTTGGCGTCATAAATTCTGCAATAGTTTTGCTATGATCTGAGACAAAACGCACATCACGGCCGGTGATAATACCGACCAATTCGCCCGCATGATCCACCACAGGGAAACTGGCAAAGCCATTTTTCTGGGTAATGTCGGCTAATTGCGCCAAGGTCATATCGGGTTGCACACAAACAGGTTCGGATACAATCCCACTTTCAAATTTTTTCACTTTACGCACACGTTCCGCTTGGCGTTCAATAGACATATTTTTATGAATAAAACCAATTCCGCCCTCTTGCGCTAAGGAAATCGCTAATTTGGTTTCCGTCACGGTATCCATTGCCGCAGACAGCATTGGGATATTTAAGCGAATGGTTTTGGTTAATTGGGTGGACAAATCAGCGGTGTTGGGTAACACGGTGGAATGTGCGGGGACGAGTAAAACGTCATCAAAAGTTAAGGCTTCTTGCTTAATTCGTAACATTGCAATATTCTCTCTTTTAAGTGTATGCTATAAAATATTGCGAACGCATTATACAGATTTAACCTTATTTTGTGAACGAATTTTTGTGAAAAATCTGGCTTTTTTTAACGCAGGATTAAAAAGGAAATCTATGTACGATTTATTAGAAAAACTGGCCGACGGTCAAGCCTATTCTTTTGAAAATTTAACCGCGCTTTTAGGTTGTGATGACGAGGCATTATTGGCTCAAATTCAGCAATTACAACAACAAGGGATTCATCTTGATACCACGCTTGGCGAGGTAAAATTATTGCCCCAAACCGCTTTATTAAACCCTGAAAAATTACGCCAGCGTTTGCCTTATCAAGTGTTTTACCGTCCGGTGATTCATTCCACTAACCAATTTCTGCTAGAAAATATCAAACGCTTAAACAAAGGCGATATTTGCACTGCAGAATGTCAAACCGCAGGGCGAGGGCGACGGGGGCGGCAATGGATTTCGCCTTTTGCAAGCCAGTTAATGTTGAGTTTTATTTGGCAAGTGGATGCCAGAAAGCCCCTTGATGGCTTAAGTTCTGTGGTTGCCATGGCGATAAATCATGCGTTAATCAAATTAGGCGGTACCGACATTATGCTGAAATGGCCCAATGATATTTTGTTAAAAGGCCGAAAATTAGCCGGCATTTTAATTGAAATTGCGCATACCGAGAATGGTCAACTTAATTTGGTGGTGGGGATTGGGTTAAATGTGGATATTCCCAAAGATAACCAACAAATTGACCAACGTTGGGCGAATTTAACCGAAATTTTGCCTAAAATAGACCGCACTTCATTGTTAATTGCGTTGATCCAGCAGATTTATCAAGCATTAGACACCTTTGAGCAAACTGGCATAGATGCGGAATTTCAACGGAAATGGCAAGAGGTTGATGCTTATTTTGGCGAAACCGTCAATATTATCACCGAGAAACAAGTGATTTCAGGCGTGGAACAAGGCATTGATGAACGTGGTTATTTAAAATTATTCACTGATAATGGTGAATTATTGACGTTTAATGGTGGAGAAGTGTCGTTGCGGAGAAAGTAAAAAACATTAGAAATATGGCTGGGGTACTAGGATTCGAACCTAGGGATGCTGAGATCAAAACCCAGTGCCTTACCGCTTGGCGATACCCCAATTAAATTATCTTAAACAGATAGTGATTTGTTTTATTTGAATAGTATGGCTGGGGTACTAGGATTCGAACCTAGGGATGCTGAGATCAAAACCCAGTGCCTTACCGCTTGGCGATACCCCACCTACTAAAAGAGTTGCAAACTGAAAATGGTGCGGAAGGAGGGACTTGAACCCACACGCACAGGCGCCAGAACCTAAATCTGGTGCGTCTACCAATTTCGCCACTTCCGCAATATATTGACCACTTTAAAATGGTGGCTACAGCGAGATTCGAACTTGCGACCCCAACATTATGAGTGTTGTGCTCTAACCGACTGAGCTATGTAGCCATATTTTGCGTCACCGTAATCAGCGTTGCGGTGCGTATTATGCTTATTTCACGCTAACACGTCAACACTTTTTTCCTGATAATCACAAAATTGACGTTCGTTCGAATACAGATTAAACAAATCGCCCTAAAATACGGCCTTACTCCTCCAAAAGATGTTGCAATAAACGGCCGTCTAACAATGCCCGTTTCACCAACGCAAATGCGCCGATCACATCTTCATGATGTAATGCTGACACCACTAACGGCGTATTTTTCACAAAAGCGGGCAACGCATGGCTTTCAAGCGTCCGATGAATGGCAGCAAATAATGTATTTTTTGCCTGCGTAATTTCCCCCGAAATCACGATTTTTTCAGGGTTAAACATATTCACCGACATGGCCAACACTCGGCCAATTTGCACACCCACATGTTCAATTAATTCCGTCGCCACCGCATCATGCTTATTACTGGCTTTGCAAATCGCCTCAATATCATGGCTTTCTAATGAGAGCCATTTACTTTGATAGCCATCTTCTAGCATTTGTTGCATTTTATTTTCAATGGCCTCATTGCTGACCACGGTTTCCAAACAGCCCACATTGCCACACAAACAGCGTTTTCCCAACGGATCCACCTGAATATGGCCAATTTCACCCACGTTATTGCGGTAGCCTTGAAACACTTCGTGATTAATCACGATTCCCGCCCCGACACCACGATGAATGCGTAATAACAGAGAATCATAGCAATCTTTGGTCACACCAAAATAATGTTCTGCTAAGGCCAAACTGCGCACATCTTGCCCGATATAACTCGGTAAATGAAAGCGTTCTTCGAGTCGTTGCACCAGATCCCAAGGTTCTGCAAGCGCAAAGTGCGGTAAATTTTCAATCAGATTATTTTGGCCATTCACAAACCCCGCAACCGTCACGCCAATGGCAATCAACTCACTGGATTTTGCTTGATTATCGGCAATAAATTTGTCTAATTGCTCAAATAAGAAATCTTCTAAATGGCTCAAATCCGACATATCAGGCAAATCAAAATGCTGATATTTCAGCAACTTGGCCGACAAATCCATGATAGCCAGTACAATTTCTTCTCGCCCCAAATGAATCAGTAACGTCCGAAAGGCTTTCTGTTCTGCCACAATCGAGGTAGCACGACGGCCCCCTGTGGATTCTTGCTGTTCCACTTCTTTAATTAACCCTCGAGCCAATAATGCCCGAGTAATTTTGGTGACACTCGCCGGTGCCAACTGGCTTAATTCCGAAATTTTAATTCGTGAAATCGGTGCTTGTTGGTCGATTAATTTATACACCACCGCACTATTCATCTGTTTAACCAAATCCACATTCACAATTTGATTAATTCGCATCCGCCAATCCTTATTTTACGCTATAAAATTTGTGTTATTTTACCTGAAAAAATCGCAAAAATTAACCGCAGTTTACAGAGATTTTGTGGAATCCAACATATCCCTAAACCATTTTTCCGTATTTTCGCTGATTTTTTCCAGATACTTGTTTAAGTCTGCGGTTTGTTTCAAAATACGCTGCCAATAAATATCACCCGCTTTGTATTTATCCCCCTCCGCCATGGTTTGAATGAATTGGTACTTAGCGCTATCTGTTTCTTTTTTTAAATAACCGCTAATGCCATCACTGACCGCTAACACGACCTGTTGTTCACCCGCTAAATAATCCGCAATATAAGATTGCAACAACGCTTGAGGAGCAAATTCAGGCTCCGTTAAAAAGGTTTTCCCAACTAAATTTTTCTTGTCTTTCCCATAAAAAATAGCCGGTAACAAAGGTTCATCTCCTGAACACACACGCAATATTAACCAATTCAGCCAATTCTCAATGGTATAGCTGTCCTTGTGTTTGCCCGCTTGCCATTGAATGCGTTGCAAACCGTTTTCAGTGCTGAATAGTCGATCAATGTAACCACTTAATTGCACCAGTTGTCCTTTAATATTAAAGGTGAAATCAATGTAACGGCTTTCCATTGGTTTGCCTTGATAAGCGGCAATCACCGTACGAAATTGTTCCACATCCGAGCGTAGTTGTTGTTGGTAAATCTGGGCAAATTCACCACGAGGCAATCGCCCTTTAACGGTTAATTTGGCAAAATATTGTTCAATATCCAGATCTTCGTTCATTAACAAATCTTGTTGAATTTGATAAGTGTCTAAACCGTCTAAGGTAAAATATTCTGTATCGCTAATCTGCTCATCTTGATCACGATAATACACGCCAAGCCGTTGTTCAAAGAAAAACTGTACGGGATTTTTCACAAATTTAATTAATTGCTCACAATCAATCTTGACAGGCGTCATATCGACTTCAGTTGAAGAAGATGCGGCTTGCACAAAATCCAACGGTGGCTGATGTACATTGGCAATATTGGCCCATTGTTTGGCAAAAGTGCGGTGCGTTTCGCTAAAGTTTTTCGCACTCCAGGCGGTCATGGCGTGATATTGAACCAAAGCTTTTTTATCGCCTTGCGGTTGACAGTCCACATCCAGATTATCATACAAATAATCCAATAATTGATTAACCAACACCGATGGTTCTAACGGACAATTATCAATAATCGATTGCCCCACATAACTGATATATAACCGTTGTTGTGCCGATAACAAGGCCTCAAGGAACAAATAACGATCATCATCACGGCGAAAACGATCGCCTTTTTGACGGTGATATTGCATTAAATCAAAACTATTTGGCGTCGTATGGCGTGGATAATCCTGTTCGTTCATACCTAACAAGCACACCACTTTAAATGGAATGGATCGCATTGGTAAGAGGGTACAAAAACTCACTTTCCCCACCAAGAATTTTAAACTATTCTCTGGTGCATTTAATTTTTCCGTCAACACATCCACCATCACCTCTGTGGTCAAAAGTTCATCCACTTGCCACGCTTGTAATGATTGGCTGACTTGCTGAATGCTGTTTTCAATATAACGCAACATGTCGATGGTATGCGCTTCCTCACTAAAGAAATCCGCCAGTAACGCCGTCAATGCTGTTTCCCATTGCGTCACAGTATGCGGTTGAGACAAGGTGATTTGCCAGCTATGTAACTGTTCAATAAAGCGAGCCAATGCCCCCACTAAGCGACTGTTCAGCCCATAACTATTATCAAAGCCCAGATTTTCTTGTTGCCAAATACCATTTTCTTCACGTAGTGCAAAACCCAATAACATGCGCTCCAACCCCGCTTGCCACGCATTGAAATTCACCCCTTGCGTACTGGATTTTTCCAATCCAAAACGAATGCCACTGTCCTTGACCCAATGGCGTAAATTATCCAGATCCCCTAGGGTGATCGAAAAACGTTGACTGATTGCGGGAATATCTAACAGTGCCAACACGTCTTCCGCACTAAATTGACTGTCTTTTAAGCGTAATAAATGCAAGAACGTCGCCAACAAGACATCGCTTTCGGATAAGGTTTGATCCGCAATGGAAAACGGAATATAACGCTTATCTTCGCCCCATTTCCCTTTAGCATCTTGAATTTTTACTTGATACTGGCCAAAGACTGCCTGAATATAAGGCGCGTAGCGATCAATATTGGCCACCATAACCACAATATCTTTTGGTGTAAGGTCTTCATCTTGTTGAAAACATTGTAATAAATAATCGTGCAAGACTTCCACTTCACGCATTGGACTATGGCAAGCATGAAAAGACAAAGACGGATCCTGCGCTGTCCAATGCAACGATTTCCCTTGGCTAGGTGCCAACTGCAAAATTTTGCGTTTTACTTGGGTTAATAAATGCGAATCACCGGTTAATTCTGTATTGGCTTGAATTTCTTGGCTGTCTAATCGGCTTAATAAATAGAAAAAATCCCGTCCTAATTTGCCCCAAGTGGCCAACAAAGGATGACCGATGGATAAATGTTCATCTTCCGCCGTTAATTCTTGTTTATTGGCAAAATAATCTTCCAGTTGCGTGTCGTTAAACAAGGAAATCGCTTGCCCACTCTGCTGTTTGGTTAAGGTTTTCAACGCGCGTTTTTGGGCAAAAGTGGGATCTACAATATCGCCCCAATAATATTGGCTCGGGTTATTAAAGAACAGATGTACATCACAATGTTCTGCCATCACAGCCAAGGTGTCTAAATAAGTTTTTGGCAAGGCGGAAATACCAAAGATAAATAGGCGTTTGGGTAAATTTTTATAGCTCGATAATTGCAAATATTGACGGTATAAATTAGCACGGTGTTGTACAAGATGCCCCTCACTGGCAACCTCGCCAATCAAAGCACACCATAATTTCCCTTGCCACGCCACATCTTGCATAATTTGCTGTTTAAAACATTCATCCAACTGTTTTTGTTGGCTTAAAATCTCTTGTACAATGATCTCAGGTTGCTGTTGTTCCCAAGCCGTAATCCATTGAGGTCGATAAACCAAATATTGGTCAAAGAGATCGGCTATTTTACTGGCTAATTGATAGAGTTTGTGTTGTTCGGAATCAATCGAATAATGTAGATAATGCAAAATAGGTTGAAAATCAAGTGGCTTAATCAACCCCATTAACCGCCACGTCATGGCCTCTTTACTAAATTGGCTTTGCTCCACTGCATTCGGCAACACATTTGGTAAATTATCCACATATTGTTGCCAAATAAAACTGGCTGGCATGGGAAACTTGAAATTGGCCGCAATCCCTTGTTTCTCTGCTAACTGCAGTTGTAACCATTGCGCCATACCAGGGCTTTGCACCAAAATGGTTTCCGTTTCAAAGGGATCATCCAAGGGCTCTCGCTTAATTAATTCACATAAAATATCTTTTTGCACGTCAAGATCATTAGAATGATAAATTTTAAACATAATAGCCCCATGGGTGAGAATGAATTTCCTCCATTATAAACTAATTTCACCTAAAATATACCGCACTTTCACCTGTTTTCCCGTACAAAAAATGCTAAAAGTCAGTTGGTTTTGTTGCACTTGGTTTTCACAAGGCAAGCCGAGAAATTGCCGTTGTTGCTGATTTTCCGCAATTTGAATCGCTTGATAACGTTGATAAATTTCATTGGCGGTTTTCCGTTGGTGACTCGTCCATTGATTGATTGCCAGAAAAATGCCACTAAATAAGCTAAGCGCCACGAGTAAGATCACTAAACTCATGCCTCGCTGAAATTTAGGGAATAAAATCATACCATGTTTTCTCCACCTGTTGCCATTGACTGAAACCTTGCACAATGTCCGTGACCACCGCTTTTTTATAGGTTAAGGTCACCGAATCCGCTTTGCTAAATGCCCCTTGTGTAATCACCGCACCCGTGATTTTCCCCTTACCCACAATATGCAACGCCCCCGTGGCAATCACCACCCCATTAATGTTGCTGCTAAGCTCCCATTCCGTATTCGCTTGATCAAACCAAAATAACGCATTGCTTTTATCGCTCGGAAACGCCTTAAGGTTTTGTATCGCATTGGCTTGGAATAATGTAAATGCCGAGGGATCCACAAATTTCTCAAATTGCCCCTCATTCAAATTTTTAGTTGGCGATTTCTTAAATAAGGCTTGTCGCTGACACCAGATAAATTGCTGATGTTCTTCACTATTTTCAGATGTCACCGCCACACTCGCCATATTTCCCGCTACACTTAACGCCAACGTATCACACAAATGTCCTTGCTGTTGCTGAAATTGTTGTTGTAAACGGCTATGTTGCTGAACGTAACGGTGCCGTTGCATTGCCATGGAAGAATGTAAGCGGAAATATTCATCATCAAACCATAAGGCCACCAATAACAGACTTGAAAGTAAAATAAGCAAACTCATAGTCACAAAACCGCGGTGTTTTTTCGCTAACTTTTGCATTCCACATTACTCCTTTGCCCATGGTTGATTCAACAACGGAATCACCACCGAACTTTCATACTGAATCTCTGGATATTGCTTTAATCGTCCAACCAAAGAAAGACTTAACCCCTTGTATTGCTTGCTATTATCTAACCAGTCAAGAGATAATGCCGTCACTTCATAACTGTCCTCATCCAACACTTTGGTCCAACCTAAATCCTGACAGGCTTGTTGTTGCAAATAACTCTGGCATTCAGCTTTTTTACACTTCGTATTGGCTTTATTGCCATAAGTACGGCTTTCTAAAATCAAGCCGTTTTGACGATAGCCTAATAACTCACGCCCCACTTCCGAGGTGGCATTTTGTTCGTTTTTAGCACATTGTTTTGCAGTCGACCCTAAACAACCATTCGCATCCAAATCATAAAAAAATAAAACACAATTATTTTTCACCGCACTTTCACCCGACATGGGATAAATCCCCACACTGGTTCCCATTTCATCCAGTTCAAATAAAGAAAAATTTTCCTGTGTCACTTTCGAGGACAACGCACGAAAACCTACTCGCCGTAAATCTTTTGCCATGGTTTGCAAGGCCCGTTGTAATTCGGTTTGTAGTTGTAATCGCCTTAACATCTGTTGATTCTGCCGTTGTGAATCGGTATAAAATTGTACGATAACCCACAATAACAATGATGATAACGTCAAGCTGATCATTAACCCCAACAGAGTTTGTCCTTTATAAAACTGCCTCATTCTTCAGCACTCCCACCACAAGCATTCTCAGCCTGATCATGTTTAAGACGAATTCGCCCCAAATTAGAAAATGAAAACAAGGTTCGAGATTGCGTATTTTGCAACATAAAACAGCCCGAATCTGACGAATTTCTGGTACCATTAAAACTAATTAATTTTTGTGGATAATAGGCTTTCGCTACAATCATGGTCTGTTGTGGAGTAAGCGGTGAATAAAATTGGGCGGATAAATTTTCTGGGCAAAAATGTGGCTGAAAACAATCACAAATTGTGTCTGACTTAATTTGCGCCGTCACGCACCAACGTTGCTTACTGCTATCTCGATTCAGAACGAGATACCAAATTTGATTCGAATTTTCCACTCGTGCTTGTATTTGACGTAAAAACAAATATAACCGCTGTTGCTCTTTCGCTAAAATCCGTTGATTATCCCCTTGCCAAGCAGGCAAGCTCACCAACGCCAATATGCTAATAATCAACAAAGTGATCATCATTTCCAACAAAGTAAACCCATTTTTCATCACATCTTCTCTTTTTTTTAACCGCACTTTAAAAAGAAAATAGACAGGGTGCAAGAAACAGGATCATTTTTTGGAATGGAGATCACAAAATGAGGGGAAATAGGGTGACTGACAGGTTTTGTTATGAGAGTAAGAAAATGATTTTTTGATGATCTTCATCACCATTATCCAATAGCGAAGATCAAATATGAGAGTTTCCTTGTTTGTTTAGATGGAATATTCACATTCCGATTCTAAACAGGAAACTCTCATCTTTTAGCTTGATTTGTCAGATGAGATCTGATCGTCTAGCGCTTATTCTTCTTCAGGGGAGGCTTTTTTACCGACAAACACACCGAATGAATCAGAGCGTTTAAAGTCGCCACCGACTTCTGCAGCATCTGCGCCATAGAAGTGACCATTTAAACCGCTACCGCTGTCAGAATCTGTCCAAGTTGCATTAAATCCATCGCTTGTGACAGTACCAGAGAATGGCTGATCTTCACCACCCCAACCATGATCTCGAATTTGTCCAGAAATGGTTTTATTAGCAAAGTCAATGGTTGCATCAAATTTACCTGTTGCAACACCTTCTTCTTGGAATAAATTATCGGCATTTGCCTGAGCAAAGCGTAAAATACCCCCCTCATAGGTTGCTGAACCTGCTGTTGGTGCTTTGGTTTTCTCCCCTTGAACGAAGAGATACTGAGCATCACCCACTTTTGCCGCACCCGCAACGACATGTTGCAAGCCATAGACTTGAGATGAGATAACGCTTGTTTCAGAAAAATCTGAAGAATGATATCCAATGCTTGCTTTATCTGCCGCAAACACAGACCGAACATAATGAGGATTACCCGTTGTTATGTCCGTTTTCACACTGGCTAAATCAATGTCAACACCATCGATGGTAATTTTATTGTAATCAGCCGCTTTATCTAAGTACACCGTTTTTGTATCATTTTTTGGTGATTCATTAGGGGTAGACGGTGTGACGACAATATTTTTATTTAATTCTTCTGCTGCTGCTTTTTCAGCTGTTGCCGCATCCACGGCTTTTTGAGCCTCAGAGATAGCATTCGCCACACTTTCTTTATCTTTCTTCGCTAACTCAAGATTGTCTGCCACCTCTTTTTGAATATATTTAGCACGTTCATAAGCCAGTTCTGCTGCTTTTAGATTCTCAGCGACTTGCGTTTTTTGTTCTTCCGTTATATTGGCATCGGTAGTGATTTTTTCACTGTCCGCTTGTGCTTTTTTCAGTAAGTCTTCAGCTTGAGCTAATGCTTGAGCAACGGAAGTATTGGCCGCCTCAGCCGCTGTGACAGCCTCTTGCGTTTTTTCAACTGCTGCTTGCGCCGCTGTTAAGGATTCCGTTGCTGCCATGGCGTAGGCTGTTGCTTTATTTAGGTAGGCTTGTTTGTCATTGTCGGATGCTGTTTCAGCAGTCGCTGTATTTTTGGCCGTTTCATTTTCGGCATTGGCTGCTGTGAGGGTTTCATTCGCACGGGTTACAGCTTTAGTGGCTTGGAATGATGCAATAAAAGCACTATCTGTTTTGGAGTTGGCATTTCTGGCTGTGTCAACCGCTTTATCTACGCTTTCTTGCTCTTGCGCAGTGTAAACAAAATGGATTGGTTCTTCGACTTTAGGTTCTTCGGCTTTAGGCTCTTCTGCCTTAGGTTCTTCGGCTTTTGGTTCTTCGGCTTTAGGCTCTTCAGCTTTTGGTTCTTCGGCTTTTGGTTCTTCTGCCTTAGGTTCTTCGGCTTTTAGTGGGTTAGAGGGAGGGATTACAACACTAGATGAATTCACATTATTGGTTTTATCTGATGTATTGCCATCGGATGATGAGCTACAAGCAGAAAGCGCAAGGCTACAAGCGATAACAAGCGCACTGAGCTTGAATGGAGTTTGCATAGCATGACCTCTTAAAGATGGGTAAATAAATAAAAGTTTAAGATTTTATGGCAAAAAAGCAATGTGCATGTGAGACGATTTTGCTTTATCTGCCAACCTAAGAATTGCCTAATATAAAATAGAAACAATTCTCATTTAATAATAAAGCGATTTTAAAAAGTTGTAAAGTTAAAATTAAATATGTTGTCATAAATGACAAATTAATGTTAAGGGTAAAATCGTGGTGGGTCGTAAGGGATTCGAACCCTTGACTAACGGATTAAGAGTCCGCTGCTCTACCAACTGAGCTAACGACCCGTCTGGGAAGTTATTATTTTTGGGGTTAAAAAATGGTATTTAATTAAGTGGTGGGCCGTGAAGGATTCGAACCTTCGACAAACGGATTAAAAGTCCGCTGCTCTACCGACTGAGCTAACGGCCCACT
>NZ_JBPDVH010000005.1:0-136873 GCF_051851555.1 Lonepinella sp. BR2474
CATTTAAGTTTTTACCTGCTGCATAAGTGATGTTATCTGCCGCAGAAATTCGGCTGCCGTCAGTGTCGTCTTCCGCATCAACTTGTGTATCGTTATTTACCGCAGTTACAGTAAAGAACGCAGAGTTAATCGCATCAACTACAGTGCTTGCATTTACTAAAGCTGAACCTGCAGTTGTATCTTCTAACTCAACTTTACCTGTTTCATACTCAGTTTTGTCTGCTTTAAGAATTGAAGTGGTAATTGCCTCAACTTCGTTGTTAGCGTTGATGTGAACGGTTTTGTTGTCGGTTTTAATGCTGTATTGAACCGTTGCGATTGTACCATTTGATTTCACTTCAGCAGTGGTATAAGTACCGTTACCATTAACAAAGTTTACGGTGTCGTATGGGGTAACGAAGTCAATCGCAGCGCCGTTGTCTTGCAAGTTCCAACCTGAATTCATCACGTCGCCTAAAGTTGCACCGAGTTCATCTGGGTTAATTGTGTCAGCTGGTGCTGTACCTGTGGTTTGGTTGAATCCACTTGCCAAAGTTGTCGTTGGTGTAGAGGCCGTTACAGAGAAAGTGAAGTTTTGGTTGTCTTGAACAATCTTCACATTATCGCCTGCGATAAAGTTGATTGACTCGTCTTTACCAATTAATACTTGTGCATTTGTTGTACCTGTCGCTACACCACTTGTGCCAGTCGCTGCACTTGCAGAAACGTTAAAGCCGTTGGTTAAGCCTGCCGCTACGGTATAAAGTTGTGAACCGTTGATCGCATCGGTTGACGTGGAGTTCACCACACCTGCTGCTACGTTTTTAATTTGACGTTCAGAACCTGCTGAACCCACGCTCACAAAATTACCAAAATTCGATGTTGGTTGCACACCTGCAAAGCCAGTGTAAGTTACTGCTGTACCGTCTTTTGCTGTAATTGTGGCTATTGCAGCATCTGTCACATTGGCTTGTGCAGAACCATTACCTAACACTACAGAGTTGTTAGTGGCTAAAGTAACGTTCGTACCTAAAATAAATGAATCGTTACCTGAAAGGGTGTTGTTGTTACCGATAGAGTAAGACGCGTTACCGGTTACCGTGCTTGGATCACCCAACGCACCAGAGAAGTTACCGCTAACTTTGTTACCATAACCGATAGAAATAGACTGGTTACCTGTTGCATTCGCACTATGACCGATTGCAATGGCATCATCGCCACGGGTTAGAGAATCTGTACCCATTGCGATAGAGTTATTACCGCTTGTTGCAGTGTAGTTTGGAGTACCGTCGCTGTTTACTACTTTAGCGCCAGTGGTACCTGCAGAGGCATTTAAACCGAATGAGATTGCATTGTCGCCGTGTACGGTTGCATTATGACCGATCGCCACAGACTCATCAGAAGTTGAGTTAGCCACAGTACCCATTGCGATAGAGTTATTACCTGCTTGACGTGCCAATGTACCAATCACAATACCTGACATATTATAAGCAATCGCATTCACACCAAAGGCCTGTGATGCTACGCCAACGGTTTGTGCCGCTGTACCAATCGCTACAGAGGCATCACCACCTGCTGTGGTAGAAACATATTTAGAACTGCATTCGTTATTTGTAAATTTCAATGCTCTTTCTGCCGTTGAGTACGCAGTATCTGTCGTAGTATTTTGAAAGATAGGCTTAGCCGATTCCATTTGTACGCCTTTGCTAAACTCTGGAATTTTTTGCATCTGAGCTCGGGCTAAGTTAATATCATCACCACCGATAGAGATAGAAGTATTCCCTAATGCCACAGCGTTTGCACCTAAAGCACTGGCTTGTGCACCGTGAACATAAGCAGCAGAACCCACCGCTAACGCTTGGGTATGGTTCGCCACAGCGTTATAACCCAAAGCGGTTGCAAATTCATTGGCAGCCGTTGCGTTAGAACCCACAATCGTGTGGTTTACACCCGTTGCAGTTGAGTTATGCCCTATAACAATAGTTTCTTTACCTGCCGCAGTACTTTGGTTACCCACCGCAATCGCAAATTGTGCTGTTGCATTCGCATTTGAACCGATAGAAACGGTGTCTGCTGCTGAAGTAATGTTATTACCTACGGCAACAGAGTTACTACCAGTGTTTAAAGAAATATTGCTACCCACAGCAACTTTGTTTACACCGCCAGAACCTGTAATGTTGATGTTATTACCGATTGCAGTCGCATTATGACCACCAGTAGAAATGTCTGAACCGACTGCTAAGGTATTTATAGCACTTGCACCGCCAGTTACGTTATGACCAATCACTGTAGCATTATAGCTACCTTTACCAGTAGTTAAATCTGTACCAATCGCATTACCATAGTAACCGCCTTGAGTTATGTTCACACCATAAGCCACGGTGTTATTTGCGCCATTTGATGAAACGACATTCACACCCGCAATTACGATGTTTTCTTCTGTACCGCTATTTGAACTTGATGCTGCACCTGACGCAACCGCAGAACCTGCAGTACCCGCACCTGTTGTTTTAATTGCACCAGTGGTTGTTGCAAATGCATAACCCGCAGTTGCAGTTGCAGATGCTGCCATTGCATTACCGCTGACTAATGCACCTGCCACTAATGAGGCAATCGCTAAGGGTTTAAGGCGTGAGCGCTCATCAGTGCTTGATGATGATTTGCCTTTTGCTTTCGTTAATTCGGACACCACTACGAAAGACTGCGTTGCGTGATTCCAAATGACTTTAAAAATTTTATTCATAAAATAACCTAGTTGAATAACTTAAAAATAACATAGCCGATAAGACGCCCGATGAATATTTCGTTTGATTCATTCATTCGTGCTTATCGGGGGATGGATACAAAATACACTTTTTGTGGCGATTATTCTGAAACGATACGCATGGGTATGTAGGAGATATTCTCGTGAGTAAAAGAGTTTTGTAACTAGGCGATATGGTACGATGAGTTGCAAGAAAAAACAAGTAAATTAAACAAAATTTGTATATAAATTGAGCGGTTGAGTGTTGTTGTTGTTGTTGTTGTTGTTGTTGTTGTTGTTGTTGTTGTTGTTGTTGTTGTTGTTGTTGTTGTTGTTGAGGTTTTTTTCGCTTTTTTTAAGGGCGGGTTTCGCCCGTAGGGCGACTGACTTTTTCTTTGCTTGTGCAAAGAAAAAGTAAGCAAAAAGAAAGCACACCCCGATTTTGCCTTGTTTCCTGAAAATGATTAAATTTGCTTAACGGAAAAGTTGTAAACTCGCTGCGCTCAGACAGTACAACTTTTCCTACAAATTTAATCATTTTCAGGCGGCAAAGACGGGGCCCAATGGGATCGAGGGGGGGTGTAAATTTCCCACGCTCTCTTACTGTGAAAGTGCGGGGGATTTTTAATGAATTTTTTGTGAAACGGCTTGATTTTTATTGCGTGAATGGTTAATATTGGAGCCATAGGGGGACGGCTATCCCCCTTAGGATTATCTTCTAGTAAGCTGAAAAGCTCACCAATAATAAGATAATTAGGATGATGATGTATAGGAACATATCCTAACTCCTTTTAAAGATGCCCCACGTTCTGCAAGGTGGGGTTTCTTGTTTCTGACGATCGCCAGAATTTCTATTATAACATTTCGGATTTATTTACTATATATTTTTACATTATTTATATTGCGTTATATTTGTAGTGCGAAGGAAAAACCTTTGTGTGGAAGTGCGGGGCATTTTTAATCAATTTTTTAATAAAACGGCTTGATTTTTGTCTGATGAATAGCTAATATTGGAGCCATCGGGGGAGTGCAATCCCCCTCAGGATTATCGAATTATTAATAAACGTAAGTCGAAATTAATAACAAGATAATTAGGATAATAATTTGAAAGGTCATATCCTAACTTCTTTTTTAAGACGCCCCACGTTCTGCAAGGTGGGGTTTCTTGTTTCTGACGATCGCCAGAATTTCTATTATAACATTTCGGATTTTATTTACTATATATTTTTACATTGTTCATATTGCGTTATATTTGTAGTGCGAAGGAAAAACCTTTGTGTGGAAGTGCGGGGCATTTTTAATCAATTTTTTAATAAAACGGCTTGATTTTTGTCTGATGAATAGTTAATATTGGAGCCATCGGGGGACGGCAATCCCCCTCAGGATTATCGAGTTATTAATAAACAGAAGTTGAAATTAATAACAAGATAATTAGGATAATGATATAAGCTAGCATATCCTAACTCCTTTTTTAAGATGCCCCACGTTCTGCAAGGTGGGGTTTCTTGTTTCTGACGATCGCCAGAATTTCTATTATAACATTTCGGATTTTATTTACTATATATTTTTACATATTTAATTACGGTGTTTCGTATGGGGTTGTTTGAGGCAAAAAATAACCCTGTACTTTTATGTACAGGGTTAAATATGAGCGTTGAATGAGATTAAAGCACTTTCACAATGCTTTCACATAAGTGACGAATATTGTCTTCCGTGATGCCCGCAACATTAATTCGGCCAGAACGCACGGCGTAAATGGCAAATTCATCTTTTAAGCGATCCACTTGATCAGCGTTTAAGCCGCTGAAAGAGAACATGCCATTTTGTTGGGTGATAAAGCCAAAGTCTTGGTTGGCACCAAATTCTTTTAGCAATTCAACAAATTTAGTTCGCATGGCTTTAATGCGGTTGCGCATTTCTGCCAATTCTTGCTCCCATTGTTGGCGTAAGGCTGGATCGGCCAATACCACGGCGACGGTTGCGGCGCCATGTGAGGCAGGGTTGGAGTAAAGCGTGCGTACAATGGCTTTGACTTGGGTTAACGCCGTGGCGGCCACTTGTTCGGTTTCTGCCACTAAGGTAAAGGCGCCAACACGTTCATTGTATAAGCCAAAGTTTTTAGAATAAGAACTGGCCACTAATAGCTCTTTGTGGTTCGCCGCAAAAGTGCGTAAGCCAATGGCATCTTCCTCTAAGCCGTTGCCTAGGCCTTGATAGGCAAAATCAAATAAAGGCAACCAACCATTTTTGGCTGACATATCGGCTAAGATTTTCCATTGTTCAGGTGTTGGATCGATACCTGTTGGGTTATGACAGCAACCGTGTAATAACACCACATCGCCCTCACTTGCGTTGCTTAAATCCGCAATTAAATTATCCCAATCTAAGGCTTTGCGTTCAGCATCATAATAACGATATTCACGAATGGTGATGCCAACGGCATTGAAAATCGCATTGTGGTTTGGCCATGTTGGTGAGCTGATCCACACGTTTTGTGCTTTGGTTTGGCGTTTAATAAATTCTGCTGCGATACGTAATGCGCCAGTTCCACCAAGGCTTTGGACGGTTTTGGCGCGACGGTTTTTGATGATATCAGAATCTTCGCCGAACAATAACCCTTTGGTGCGTTCGTTAAAATCTGCCACGCCATCAATGGCGAGATAGTTTTTGGTGGTTTCAATATCAAAGATGCGTTTTTCAGCCTCTTTCACCGCTTTCATAATTGGCGTGTTGCCGTGGGCATCTTTATATACCCCGATGCCTAAATTGATTTTATTGGCACGATTTTCAGATTTAAATGCCTCGCCTAAACCCAAAATAGGATCCGCCGGTGCGGGCGTGATATGTTCAAACATAATGCTAGTCCTTTTAAAATGTAAATAGTTTGTTAACGATGTAAAATTTATACTCTTAATGACTTGAAATTGCAAGTAGTTCTTCTCGGTAGTTAAACCATTTAACGCCAGATTGCGTTAAGTGTAAAAAAGTGCGGTTAAAAATCGCTAAATTTTAGTTTATCCATTGCCCATGCAAGTCCTGATTGATAATCTTCAGGCAATTCATTGCTTAATTTTTGTAATTGTTGGATCAGTTGCGTGTTGTCAACATGGGTCAAATTAATATGCCCCACTTTTCGCCCCGCACGGACTTCTTTACCATACCAATGTAACTGACTGAATGGGGTATTGAGCCAGTTCGGGTTGTGTGCGGTGCCGATAAGATTAATCATGACACTTGGTGCAAACACTTGTAATGTTGGGGTCGGTAAATCTAATAATGCCCGTAAATGCAGTTCAAATTGACTAATGGAACAGCCCAGTTGCGTCCAGTGTCCGCTGTTATGCACCCGTGGCGCTAATTCGTTGATCAGCAACTGATTATTCACCACAAAGCATTCCATCGCCATCACGCCGACATAATCCAGTTTTGCCATCACCTTGCCAAGCATCTGTTCTGCTTGCGCTTGTAAATGGGCATTGGAGCTGTCGGCTACGCTATAACGCAAGATGCCGTTTTGTTGTAAATTGTGGGTGACGGGGTAAAAACGGGTTTCACCGTTGCGGAATCGGGCACCGACAAGAGAAACTTCACCATCAAAGGGAATAAATTTTTCTGCAATCACTTCGCCGAATAAGTCATCTGTTATCACGTCTTGATTTTCCGCAGTAACAATCCATTGTCCTCGGCCATCATAACCACCTGTACGGCGTTTCACCACAACCTTTTCACCTATGTCTGCAAAAATTCGCTCAAAATCCACCGCACTTTTTAGCAATGCCCAAGGGGAAGTGGGAAGATTGAGTTCATCTAACAGGGATTTTTGGCTAAACCGATCGGCTGTCGTGGCAAAGACTTTTTGATTGACAAAATTGGCATGGTTGCCCAACATCTCTGTTAAGGGCGTGGATTCCCAACGCTCAATTTCTGCTGTAATAATGGCGTTTTCGGGTAAATCAAAAAGGGGAGCGTTAAAGGCCAACGGCTCAACCTGAATATCTAACGGGGCGCCCGCATAACGCAACATTCGCCCAAGTTGACCATTGCCTAATACGTAAACGGTTGGATATAAAGTACTTTGTTGCATAGTAAAAATCTCAAAAAACGTACCGCACTTTTATGGCAAAGTGCGGTTAAAATGGATTAACTTCTTGGATCGGGATTATCCAACACGACATTGGTTTGATTTTCACGGAATGCTTGTAAACGACCGAATAATGCGGTATCCCAAGCGGCTAAAATTTGCGCAGCTAACAACCCCGCATTGGCTGCACCCGCAGGCCCAATGGCCAAGGTGCCTACGGGAATCCCTTTGGGCATTTGCACAATCGAATAGAGACTATCTACACCGCTTAACATAGCACTTTTTACTGGCACGCCTAATACTGGCACCAAGGTTTTTGCGGCGATCATTCCAGGCAAATGCGCCGCACCGCCTGCACCCGCAATAATCACTTTATACCCTTTTTGCGCCGCATTTTCAGCAAAGTGAAACAATTTATCGGGCGTGCGATGGGCAGACACGACTTCAACATGATAAGGCAGTTGCAATTCATCTAAAATTTGCGTCGCCTCGCACATGGTCGCCCAGTCGCTTTTGGAGCCCATGACAATGGCAATTTGTGGATTTTGAGTAGACATGTTTGATTTCCATGAGAAAAATAAATGATAAAAAACAGGCGTTAGAATAACATAATCTTGTAGTCCTAGGCAAACGATTGCGAGCGGTGGCGTAGTTTTTCATGGCTTTCGCAAACGTAGAAAAGGCGTTGTGAGGTGGTTGCAATCTGTTGGCTGTTTTGACATAATAAAAGGGAACAGTTTCTTCGACAAAATTGTTCCTTTTGAGTTAAATGAGATGAATGCTACATCATGCCAGCGGTATCACCCTTGAGCGATACACAAAGCAGCACAATAATCAACCATTTAACTATAATTAATATAGTTTTTAGTTTCATATTTTTATCCTCATTGGTAAAAATTAAAACAACAAGGATCTACTTGCAACCCATCAGGGGCTAACTGGCGGATTGCAATGCAGATCCACCTACTTTTGAGCTTTCTCAAAAGCAGACATATTATATAAAACCTTGTATATAAGTACAAGGTTTTTATTTTTTAATCACAAGATAATTGATAATGTTCGATCACAAAACTTTTCTCAAAAATATCACCCATGATTCAGGGGTTTATCGCATGTTTGATAAAACCGATACGGTGATTTATGTGGGAAAAGCTAAGGATCTGAAAAAACGCCTGTCGAGCTATTTTCGTGCCAATTTATCCAGTAAAAAGACCGAGGCATTAGTCGCAGCCATTTATCGTATTGAAACCACGATTACAAGTAGCGAAACCGAGGCACTGTTGCTCGAACATAATTACATCAAAACCTATCAACCACGCTATAACGTGCTACTGCGTGATGATAAATCCTATCCTTATATTTTGTTGACCAAAGAACGCCATCCGAGATTGACCGCCTATCGTGGTTCAAAGAAAATTGCAGGGGAATATTTTGGACCTTACCCTCACGCAGGAGCGGTGCGTGAAACCCTGTCACTTTTGCAAAAATTATTTCCCGTGCGGCAATGTGAAAATGCGGTGTACAATAACCGTTCTCGTCCTTGTTTGCAGTATCAAATCGGGCGTTGTGCTGCGCCTTGTGTGACCGGTTTTGTGACGGATGAAGACTACAATGCACAAGTGAATTACGCTCGTTTGTTTTTGCAAGGTAAAGATAGCCAAGTGCTAGAGCATTTAATCGGTAAAATGGAAAAGGCAAGTGCTACGTTGGATTTTGAAAATGCCGCTCGTTATCGGGATCAAATTCAAGCGGTGCGATCCATTATTGAAAAACAATTTGTTAGCCAAGACAGGCTAGATGATATGGATATTATTGCCATCGCTTACCAGTTGGGCGTAGCCTGCGTACAGGTGCTGTTTATTCGGCAAGGTAAGGTATTAGGCAATCGCAGTTATTTCCCCAAAGTGCCAGCTAATACAGATTTGAGCGAGTTGACAGCGACTTTTGTAGGACAATTTTATTTGCAAGCTCACCAAGGGCGAACCGTGCCGAATACGATTGTGGTAGATCATAAATTAGACGAGAAATCTGAATTGGAAACCTTGCTTAGTGAGCAAGCGGGTCGCAAAGTCGTTATTCAAGATGCGGTAAAAGGCAACAAAAGCAAATATTTACATCTCGCCCAAATGAACGCTAAAGCAGCGTTGAGCCTGAAATTAAAAGAAACTAGCTTAATCAGCGAACGTTATACCGTACTTCAGAATTTACTCGGCATTGAAAAAATTCAGCGTATGGAATGTTTTGACATCAGTCACACACAAGGTAGTCAAACCGTGGCATCTTGCGTGGTGTTCAATGAAAACGGGGCGTTAAAATCCGATTATCGCCGTTTTAATATTGACGGCATCACAGGCGGCGATGACTATGCAGCCATGGAACAAGCCCTGAAAAAACGCTATGAGCGAGAACTAGAAACCGACAAAATCCCTGATGTAATTTTTATTGACGGTGGCAAAGGGCAATTAAATCGGGCTTTGCAAGTGTTTGAACAGTTAAATGTAAAATGGGATAAAAAAAGACCGCACTTAATCGGTGTGGCAAAAGGCGTGGATCGCCGAGCAGGGCAAGAAACCCTGATTTTAAGTAAATTCGGTAAAGAAATTCATCTTGATCCTGATGATTTGGCCTTGCATTTAATTCAACAAATCCGTGATGAAAGCCACCATCACGCCATCACAGGCCACCGCAAAAAACGCCAAAAAGCCTTTACCCAAAGTGGTCTTGAAACCATTGCAGGGGTGGGGGCAAAACGCCGACAAGCCCTGTTAAAATACCTCGGCGGTTTGCAAGGGGTGAAAAAAGCGACTTTAGATGAAATCGCCAGTGTGCCAGGGATTTCTAAGGCGTTGGCGGAAACGATTTTTGAAACTCTAAAAGACTAAACTATAGAAAGATTAATTATTAAGGAAACCAATATGTTAGATAACGCATTACTCGGCTTAACCCATGAACAGCAACAACAAGCCGTGGAACAAATCCAAAAGTTAATGGAACAGGGGATTCCAGTGGGGCAGGCGATTAAAATGGTGGCGGAGCAGTTGAGAAAGGAATTTACTCAGGATGAGAAGTAAAAAACCGCGGTACAAAATACCGCAGTTTTCCCTATTAAATCAAAGGATTAAAAAATAATACTACCAATCAAAGCAAATCCAAATCCAACTAAACCAATCAATGTTTCGAGTACTGTCCACGTTTTAAATGCCGTTTTGGTATCCAGTTCAAGGAAACGGCTAATTAGCCAGAATCCACTGTCATTGACGTGAGAAAGTACGGTTGCACCCGATGCGATGGAAATCACGATGAAACAGAGATCGAGTTCGCTGAGCCCAGTGGTTGCAGCCACGGTTGGGGCAATTAATGCTGATGTAGTGGTAATAGCAACGGTGGCAGAACCTTGAGCTACACGCAAAGCGGTGGAAATTAAAAATGCCGCAATAATGACAGGTACACCCATATCTGACAGCATATTGGCAACGACATCGCCAATGCCACTTGCACGTAAAACACCGCCAAACATACCGCCAGCTCCGGTCACTAACACGATTGCACAAATTGGTCCGAGAGCATTGTCACAAATTTTTTCAATTTGTTCTACGCTGCGTTGTTCTTTTAATAAAATGATGGTCACTAACAACGTGATTAATAATGCAACAGGTGTTTTACCCAATAAACGTAGGCTTTCAACCCAAAGTGCAGAACCGTCGATTAATTTCATTACGGAAAAGGTATTTAACACGGTATCCAACATAATCAAGCAAAGTGGCAGTAATAAAATAAACATCACTTTGCCGAATTTAGGCGGATTTTGCACCGCAGTTTCATTAATCGGTGCGGCATTTAAAAAAGATTTTGGAAGATCTAAATGATATTTATGACCTAAAAACTTGCTGTATAAATAAGCACCAAAATACCAAGTCGGTAGGGCGATGACAATACCAACTAGGGTAAGTAAACCAATATTTGCCCCCAATAAATCCCCTGATGCCACAGGGCCTGGGTGTGGTGGTAAGAAAGCGTGGGTAACGGCAAATGCTCCTGCAGCAGGAAACGCATAACGGAATAATGATCCGCCAAATTGTTTGGCTACGCTAAAGATAATCGGCAACATCACCACAAGACCTGCATCAAAGAAAATCGGGAAACCGAATAATAATGATGCCACACCTAATGCAAATGGGGCTTTTTCTTCCCCGAATTTATTGATTAGGGTGTCCGCTAGCACTTTGGCACCGCCTGTAATTTCAAGCAGTCGACCGATCATAGCCCCCAATCCGACTAACAATGCTACACTAGCAAGCGTTCCGCCAAAGCCATTTAACATTGTCGAAATAATTTTATTGACGGGAATACCAGTCACCAAAGCCGTTAATAGACTGACTAAAACCAATGCCACAAAGGCGTGAACTCTGAACTTGATGATTAACACCAGTAACAGAATGATGGATGCAATAAGTGTTAAAATTAACATAGTATTTTCCTTCTAGTTGAATTGTTACTGGTAACATAATCATTTTTCAGATATAGGTAAAGTTTCTTTTGTTAGAATTGTGACATGCATCACATTTTTTTTAGAAATAGTGAAAATTTACGCAATGGAAAATAAAAATAAGTGATCCAGATCACAAAAATAAATGTTACCAGTAACCATTATGGCATTTTTTTGGTTAGAATAGAGAAAAGACAGAATTTAAGGGGAAAATGGATGACTGAGAAAACATATCAAGGCTCAAGTTTTATTTTAATGGGCGTTTCTAGTACAGGCAAAACTTCCGTTGGCACAGCGGTTGCCAATAAATTGGGGTTAAAACTCATAGACGGGGACGATTTGCACCCGAGAGCCAATATTATCAAAATGCGACAAGGGCATCCGCTTAATGATGAAGATCGTTTGCCTTGGCTAGAACGCATCCGAGATGCCGCTTTTAGTTTGGAGCAAAAAAGCGAAAAAGGCATTATTGTGTGTTCAGCCTTAAAGAAAAAATACCGTGATTTGATCCGAGATGGCAATGAAAATGTGAAATTTTTGTTTTTACACGGCAGTTTTGAGCTGATTTTACAGCGAATGAAACAACGCAAAGGGCATTTTATGAAAGAAGAAATGCTCAAAAGCCAATTTGATACCTTGGAAATTCCACAAGCCGATGAACCAGATGTGATTGCGGTTGATATTGATGGCAGTTTTGATGAAGTAGTGGAGCGGTGTGTGGTGGCGTTGGAACCTTTCTTGAATAAGGAACAATATGATGATTAAAGAGAAAGATTATAATGAATTTTTGAATGAATGTGTCCGCAAGGGACGGGAAGAAAAACAAATTGGGTTGGGTTTTACATTAGAACAAGCAAAAGCCAGTTCTAAACAAGTGATTGAGCAAACCAAAGTTAAACCGTTTCCCCCAAATGAATCTCATACCCCAAATTAATAATGCGGCTTTGTTGAGGTAGTCCGTTAATGCGATTGAGTAATTCTTGAGCGGCGACTTTGCCAATTTCCAATCTTGGGGTGATCACTGTTGCGAGTTGTGGCGTGAGTGATTGCCCTACGTCATGTCCATGAAATCCCGCAATAGCAATTTGTTCTGGAACTTGAATCCCTAAGCGTTGACATTCAAATAACGCCCCAATGGCTAAGTCGTCATTGGTACAAAAAATACCATTGATTTCAGGGTGCTGCTTTAAGGCTTGTTGTAAATATTCTGCTCCGAGTGTAAAGGATGATGGCTGTTGTGAACCCACGGTAATCGGGGTTAAATGGTGTTTTTTCATGACTTTTTCATAGCCTTGCTGTTTTAACAAGGTGCGTTTATCTTGGCGAGAGGAAAAATACACAATATGTTGATAACCACGCAAAATCATGGTTTCAACCATTGCCTGTGCCGCCGAAATATTGTCAAACCCCACCACTTGCTGAATCCCTAGCTCCGTAGTGTCCATAATCTCAATCACAGGAATATTGGCAATTTCCAGCATTTTTAAGGTGCGTTTACTGTGTTGATTTTCCGCTAAAATCAAGCCGTCCACATTATAGGACAGCAGGCTTTCAATCCGTTGTTGTTCTTTTTGTTGACTATAACCATAGTGAGCCAACATGGTTTGATAGCTCGCTTGATCGGTGATAATCTCAATGCCTTTTAATACATCCGCAAACACCGCATTGGTTAAAGACGGCAACAATACCCCAATCGCCCGACTTTTGGCATTGGATAGCATATCAGGGGCTTTATTCGGAATATAGCCAAATTGTTCAATGGCAATAGCAATACGTTCACGAGTTTCCGCTGCCACCGTATCAGGATTTCGCAAATAGCGACTAACTGTCATTTTGGTAATACCAAGATGATTGGCAATATCTTGTAGGGTAGGGCGTTTTTTCTTGGTTTGCATAGTCAAATAAAGCTAACTGGATAATTTTTAGGACTAATTTTTACTATAATACAACTAAATCGGCAAAATTACAGTATAATCACCGATTATTTATCACAAAGGATTCAACATGACCACAGAACCTGTGCGACTCACCCAATACAGCCACGGCGCCGGTTGAGGCTGTAAGATTTCGCCTAAGGATTTAGGGACAATTTTACAATCGCAACTGGCGCAGTTTGTCGATCCCCATTTATTGGTGGGCAATGATACGGCAGATGATGCGGCAGTGTATGATATTGGCAATGGTGTTGGGATTATCAGCACCACGGACTTTTTCATGCCGATTGTAGACGATGCCTTTGATTTTGGACGGATTGCGGCGACCAATGCGATCAGTGATATTTATGCCATGGGCGGTAAGCCGATAATGGCGATTGCGATTTTAGGCTTTCCGACAAAAGTCTTACCCGTTGAAATTGCGCAGAAAATTGTTGACGGTGGGCGTTGGGCTTGTCATCAAGCGGGGATTGCTTTAGCCGGTGGTCATTCCATTGATGCGCCAGAACCGATTTTTGGTTTAGCGGTCACAGGCATTATTGGCACTGAAAAAGTGAAGAAAAATGCTTCCGCCACCGCAGGCTGTCAGCTTTATTTAACCAAACCGTTGGGGATTGGGATTCTGACTACGGCGGAGAAAAAAGGCAAGTTGCAAGCACAGCATAAAGGACTGGCCACGGCGACCATGACGAAATTGAATAATATCGGGGCGGAATTTTCAAAAATTGACGGGGTAAAAGCCATGACGGATGTGACAGGGTTTGGCTTACTCGGGCATTTGTTGGAAATGTGCGAGGGGGCGGATTTGAATGCGGAAGTGCAATTTTATCAGATCAAAACCCTTGACGGCGTATTGGATTATATTGCCCAAGGTTGTGTACCAGGTGGCACCGAACGTAATTTTATCAGTTATGGACATAAAATCTCGGCATTAACCGAGGTGCAAAAAGCGATTTTATGTGACCCGCAAACCTCGGGCGGATTATTAATTGCTGTTGAACCGCAAGCGCAGCAACAGGTACTTGATATTGCTCAACAAGCGGGAATTGAATTAATTTCAGTGGGGCAATTAATGGAAAATACGGAGAAAAGTGCGGTGAAAATTCAGGTAATTTCTTAACCCGATAAAAGAAAAAAACCGCTATCGAAAAGGGATAGCGGTGGATCTTTAAAATAAAGAATTTTGAAAAAAACGACTGCGATATAAAGGATCATCAAGATATGCAGTGCACTAGCAATTACTCAGACTAGGCAAATTAAAATTAGTTCAGATTTTTTTCATTTTTTTGTAAAAAAGCCTGAATTTGTTTTTCAATCCCGTCTGCATCCAATCCAATTTCCGCCAACATTTCTTGTTGTGTCCCTTGTGCAATGAATTTATCGGGTAAACCTAACTGTAAAACTGCGGTGTTTTTTTGCAATGTATTTAATATTTCTGTTACGCCAGTACCCGCCCCGCCTAAAATAGCGTTTTCTTCTAAGGTCACAATGACATCATGCGTTTCTGCGACATGGCGAATGCAGTCGATGTCTAATGGTTTTACAAAACGCATATCTATTACGCTTGCATTGATTTTTTCCGCCACGGCAAGAGCATTGGGTAACAAGGTACCGAAATTTAAAATCGCAATTTTTTCACCGCACTTAATGGTTTTGGCTTTACCAATGTCTAAGGCTTGTAAAGGTTCAAGATCGACCCCAATGGCATTGCCACGGGGATAACGCACAGCGGCAGGCTGGCCACAATGTAAGCCTGTGTAAAGCATTTGGCGACATTCATTTTCATCACTTGGCGTCATAATCACCATATTTGGAATACAGCGCATAAAACTTAAATCAAATGCCCCTTGGTGCGTTTGTCCGTCTGCGCCCACAATGCCTGCGCGGTCAATGGCGAATAACACCGGTAAATTCTGGATCGCCACATCATGAATTAACTGATCGTAAGCTCGTTGCAAGAACGTAGAGTAAATAGCCACCACAGGTTTATAGCCACCAATGGCTAAACCCGCCGCAAAGGTGACGGCATGTTGTTCCGCAATGGCCACATCAAAATATTGCTCAGGAAAACGTTCCGAAAAGGCGACCATGCCTGAGCCCTCACGCATAGCGGGGGTAATGCCGATGATTTTAGGATCTTGTGCCGCCATTTCACACAGCCAATCACCAAAGATTTTGGAATAGGTGGGTTTGCTGTTCGATTTGGGTAATTCATAACAGTTCGGATCGAATTTTGGCACGCCATGATAACCGATAGGATCTTTTTCCGCCGGTGCATAGCCTTTGCCTTTTTTGGTGCGAACATGCAAAAATTGCGGGCCTTTGAGCTCACGCATATTGCTGAGCGTCGCCACCAGATCTTCAATATTATGGCCATCAATCGGGCCGATATAATTAAAACCGAGTTCTTCAAATAGCGTGCTTTCTGGCGAGAACACCACGCCTTTCATATGTTCTTCGGTTTTCTTCATAAAGTTTTTAATGGTCGGCACTTTATCCAGAATTTTTTTGCTACTATCTCGCACCGTCGAATACATGGAACCCGAAAAAATCCGTGCTAAATGATTGTTTAATGCCCCCACGTTTTGGGAAATGGACATTTCGTTATCATTTAAAATTACCAACATATCGGTATGCACCGCCCCCGCATGATTCAATGCCTCAAAGGCCATGCCTGCGGTAATGGCGCCGTCACCAATTACGCAAACCGTCTTGCGTCCTGCGTTTTCTTTTTCTGCGGCAATAGCGATACCTAAACCGGCACTGATGGAGGTGGAAGAATGCCCGACGCTTAACACATCAAATTCACTTTCCTCACGCCATGGAAACGGGTGCAAGCCGTCTTTTTGGCGAATGGTTGACATTTGATCACGGCGACCCGTTAAGATTTTATGCGGATAGGCTTGATGTCCGACGTCCCAAATCAGTTGATCGAACGGGGTTTTATACACATAATGCAGTGCAACAGTTAATTCCACGCAGCCCAATCCTGAGGCTAAATGACCGCTACTTTGGCTCACACTTTCAAGCAAATATTGGCGAAGTTCATCACAAACTTGAGGCAATTTTTCTTTGCTAAGCGAACGCAAATCGTCAGGCGAATTAATATGTGAGAGTAGGTTGTAATCAGTCATAGGCCGTTGGTTTAAGATTAAATATAAAAGTTGCGTGTATTCTACTAGTTTTTTCGGTTTACTACAAATTCCGCTAAAGATCGAAGTGCCGACGTATCAAATGGGATTTCTTGCAAATTTTGCACCGCAGTTTGGTAGAGTTCTTGCGCTTTTTGTTTTGCGCCGTCTAGCCCGAGTAATTTGGGGTAAGTGCTTTTATCTAAATCGACATCCGATCCAACGGGTTTGCCGATTTCAGCCTGATCGCCCACAATATCCAAAATATCATCTTGTACCTGAAACGCTAAACCAATGGCGTTAGAATAATTATCCAAATGTTGCGCCAATTTTTGATTGCCAAATTCCGGTGAACAAATAAAGCCCATGGTGACCGCCGCAGACAATAAGGCGCCTGTTTTATTGCGGTGAATGGTTTCTAATTCGTTGAGTGACACCTGTTTATGTTCAGCCAACAAATCCAAACTTTGCCCCAAACACATGCCTTGCACGCCAGACGCTCGGCTTAACACTTGCACTAACGCAAGTTTTTGTTCGGCTGAAAGTGCGGTGTTTTTGGTGAGAATGTCAAAGGCAAAGGCTTGCAGAGCGTCGCCCGCTAAAATCGCTGTGGCGTGGTCAAAAGCAATATGACAAGTCGGCTGTCCACGGCGGAGATCGTCATTATCCATGGCAGGCAAATCATCATGAATCAGCGAATAGGCATGAATACATTCCAACGCCGCCGCCGCATAATCCAACTGTTCAAGGTTAGCCCCCAAAATTCGCCCCGTGGCATACACCAAAAACGGACGAATCCGTTTACCACCGAGCAATAAGCCGTATTTCATTGCCTTCGCCAAGGGTGACGAATAACATTGAATATCATCAAATTGCGCCAGCATAAAAGCGTTAATGCGTTGCTGAATCTCGCTTAAATCTTGCTTAAAATTGTATGTCGTCATCTTGTTGCCCTTGATGATAGTCGTTCAATTCTGCGGTGGCATTTTTTTGTAACAAAATCTGAATACGTTGCTCCGCCTGTTGCAAACGTTGTTGCCCTAACTTGGCTAAATTTACCCCATTTTCAAAGGTTTTTAACGCCTCTTCTAAGGGTAAATCGCCACTTTCTAATTGATTGACCACTTGTTCTAATTGGGTTAGTGTGCTTTCAAAATCTAATTCGGTTTCGGTTTTTTTTGATGAGCGTGCCATTTAGTATTCCTGTTATTTGCTAAAGTTTAATCATTTTACAAGAAAATCAATTAAATTGGTTATTCTTTTATCCTAATCGAGGGAAATGATTTATTGGATAACATTATTTATTTGTTTTGCCATAATTTTATCTTTCAGATGACAGAGTCTTTACAGGATTGTACAACGGGATTTTTTCACCGTCTAGGACTGTGAAATAAAATCCTTATGGGAAATTTGAAAAAAATTATGTTAAAATGTACCGCACTTTTTTGTTGCAAACTTGTAGGGCCGTATTGCATGCGCCCAACGTTTCGTGTTTTGGGCGTACGCAATACGCCCCTACATTTTTGTATGTGATTTTATTTTATTTAAACTCAACAAGTTGCCTTTCGTATGGGCGACCACTGTAAACAAGGATACAACATGCCTATTATTACTTTACCAGACGGTTCACAACGTCAATTCGATCACCCTGTTTCTGTTTTAGAAGTGGCACAAAATATTGGGGCAGGTCTTGCCAAAGCTACTATTGCAGGGCGTGTTAATGGCGAGCGTAAAGACGCTTGCGATATGATTTCAGAAGACAGCAAATTAGAGATTATCACCGCTAAAGATGAAGATGGTTTGGAAATTATCCGCCATTCAACGGCTCACTTATTGGGACATGCCATTAAACAATTATTCCCTGATGTCAAAATGGCCATCGGTCCGACTATCGAAAATGGCTTTTATTATGATGTGGATTTAGATCGTTCATTAACCCAAGAAGATATTGATGCGTTGGAAAAACGTATGCTTGAATTGGCGAAAACCAATTATGATGTGGTGAAAAAGCCTGTCACTTGGAAACAAGCCCGTGATACCTTTGAACAACGTAGCGAGCCGTATAAAATGGCGATTTTAGATGAAAACATTGAACGCACGGCAACCCCTGCGTTATACCATCACCAAGAATACATTGATATGTGCCGTGGACCGCATGTGCCGAATATGCGTTTTTGCCACCATTTTAAATTAATGAAAGTGGCGGGGGCTTATTGGCGTGGTGACAGCAAAAATAAAATGTTGCAACGCATTTACGGCACGGCGTGGGCAGATAAAAAACAATTAACCGAGCATTTAACCCGCCTTGAAGAGGCTGCAAAACGGGATCATCGCCGTATCGGTAAAGCCTTGGATTTATACCATATGCAAGAAGAAGCCCCAGGTTTGGTGTTCTGGCATAATGATGGTTGGACGATTTTCCGTGAATTGGAAACTTTCGTGCGTACAAAATTAAAACAGTACGATTATCAAGAAGTGAAAGGGCCTTTCATGATGGACAGAGTGCTTTGGGAGCGTACAGGTCACTGGCAAAACTACGGTGATTTAATGTTCACCACCCAATCGGAAAATCGTGAATATGCAATTAAACCGATGAACTGCCCAGGTCACGTACAGATTTTTAACCAAGGCTTGAAATCCTACCGTGATTTGCCAATTCGTATGGCGGAATTTGGTTCATGCCACCGTAACGAGCCGTCTGGTTCGTTGCACGGTTTAATGCGTGTGCGTGGTTTTACTCAAGATGATGCGCATATTTTCTGTACCGAAGAACAAATTGAAAGTGAAGTCACCAGTTGTATTAAAATGGTTTACGACATTTACAGCACCTTTGGTTTCACTAATATTGCCGTAAAATTATCCACTCGTCCAGAAAGCCGTATTGGTTCGGATGAAATGTGGGATCGTGCCGAAGAAGGGTTAGCCAATGCGTTACGTCACAATGGTCTTGAATATGAAATTCAAGAGGGCGAGGGGGCATTTTACGGACCGAAAATCGAATTTGCCTTGCGTGACTGCCTAGGTCGTGAATGGCAATGCGGTACGATTCAGTTAGACTTCGCTTTACCAGGTCGCTTAAATGCGTCGTATGTTGCTGAAGATAACGACCGCCGTACGCCAGTGATGATCCACCGTGCGATCTTAGGTTCAATCGAGCGTTTTATCGGCATTATCACCGAAGAATACGCAGGTTTCTTCCCTGCATGGTTAGCTCCTGTGCAAGCGGTGGTGATGAATATTACTGATAGCCAAGCAGACTACGTTCAAGCCGTAACGAAAAAATTATCTGACGCAGGTTTGCGTGTGAAATCTGATTTACGTAACGAAAAAGTCGGTTTCAAAATCCGTGAACACACCTTACGCCGAGTGCCTTATATGCTTGTTTGTGGTGATAAAGAAATCGCTGAAAACAAAATTGCGGTAAGAACGCGTAAAGGGGCGGATTTAGGTACTTATGATGTCGATGAATTTGTGCAAATCTTAAAAGAACAGGTTCGAGTAAGAGCGCTAAAATTAATTAGCGAAGAATAATGAAAAAACGCAGTGTAAAAAATAAACGTTTTGATCTTACTCAAAAAAGTTAGACTTTTACCTCAAGGACTGACGACGATATTGTATCGGACTTGGTCCTTTTAATTTTAACTGAATACGTTCTTTATTGTAATAGCGAATATACTCATCAAACGTATAAAAATTCTCCGTTTTAGTGATTAAATTCCCTTGTTTCTATTCAACAATCTGGTCATTTAAAAAATTTCCCCACGCAAACCTTTGCGGTTTTGTGTTATTTTCCATTCCTTGTTAGACTAACGCTCCATAACCATAACAGAAAGGAAATAACGCATGGATTATATTGAAATATTGGGCTATGTGGCCATGATTTTGGTATCAGGATCGTTTTTATTAAAAGATATTGTGAAATTACGTTTAGTCAATTTGATTGGGGCAATCTGCTTTATTATTTATGGCTTGCTGATTAGTTCATGGCCAGTGGCGGGGTTGAATATCTTTGTGGCTTGTGTGAATGGCTATTATATTTCTCAAAGCATGAAAACCAAGTAATTTTTTAGACCGACGAAAGGCGAGTATTAAGCTCGCCTTTATTTTAGCAAATCCTTTAAACTGGCTTTCATCACTGACATTTTCTTTTCATATTGGGCTTTGTTTTCTCGTTCATCAATCATATACATAATGGTTTGTGACAACGTCATGCCCATTTTGCGAGAATATTTAGATAGGCGTTGCCAGACCGCATATTCTAAATCAATGGATTTCTTTTTAGTATGTTGTTTTTCCGCATTGAAAAAGCGTTTACGTCTGGCTCGAATGGCTTGATCTAATTTAATGACTAAGTGTTCAGATAAATGATCGGCAATCCAAGCATCAATTTGTTCGGGCTGATTTTTGCAAGCAATCAAGGCGATTACCTTATCTTCCGCTAAACTTTTTTCTTGATAGCGAGTGATATTTTCGCCATCTCGGTGTTTCTTGGTGAGATAAAGCCATTTCCATTGGGTTTCTTGATTTTCAAGTTTTTGATATTTCATTGTTTTCTCATTATTAGTGACGTGGTAACTGAAAATAATATACCTTTATTTTGTTTTTTTTTCTAGTAGATTTTTTGAATTTTGATGAAATGTGAGATAATGCGTGATTATTTGATTTGATAAGAGAAAGAAACGTGGCGTTATCCGAACAAAAATTAGCGTGGACCGCATTACAACCGCATTTGACGGCATTGGCAACAGAGGCAGGGGAACAACATCTGCGAGATTTTTTCGCCTTACAACCACGAGCATGTTCGGCTTTAACCCAATTCTTGCAAAATTCGCACCGCAGTTTGTTGGTGTTAAAGGCGGACGATCAAAGCGAATATGCAAGTGCGGTGGAAAAATGGGTCAAATCACAACAAGCACCGTTACAGGTATCGGGGGTTCAGTATGAAGTGGAACAAGGGGATAGTTTTTCCTTTGCCCAAGTGAACGTTCAACCGGCCCAATCCGTGCAAGATAATTTTGCTAGCAAAAAAACCGTCGCCACGGCACTGTATTTTGATCATGCAAGTTTGTTCGGCGCAATTCGGATTCATCCGACTTCCCATGATATTCAGCTTAACGCCGGTTTGGTACATCAACTGAATCATGGCGTGTTAATTTTAAGCGTGAGCCAGTTGTTAAACCATTTTGATTGTTGGGAACGCTTAAAACATATTTTGGCCACCAAGCAATTTGATTGGTATTCCGCCCATCCGTTTAAAGCCTTGCCGTGCGAGATTCCCAGTTATCCATTAAATTTAAAGGTGATTTTACTCGGCAATAGAGAAGAATTAGCGACCTTGAATGACCTCGTGCCAGATCTTTATCATCTTGCAGAGTATAGCGAAATTGAAAGCTATGTCAGTGTGGAAAAAGCGCCACAGCAACAGGCATGGCAACAATATGTGTTGTCTTTTGCCGAACAACAATTTTCGCCTTTAACCCCTGACGGTTTGGATAAATTATATCAATGGCTCGTCAGGGAAAGTGAAAGTCGAGTATTGATCAATACTTCTCCTTTGAAACTCACACAAATTCTCAGTGGTGCCAGTCAGTTAAGCGCAAATCACCATGCGTTAAGTGCGGTGGATATTGAACGATATTTTCAACAGCAATCTCAGCAACAAGGTTTTCTGCGTCAACAAGCCTATGCGGATATTTTTTATCATCAAGTCTATATTGAAACGGAAAATGAGGCGGTTGGGCAAATTAACGGATTATCGGTGGTGGAATTTAGCGGCACGCCAATGTCCTTTGGCGAACCCTCTCGAATCAGTTGTATTGTGCAATTTGGTGATGGTGAAGTTATTGATATAGAAAGAAAAAGCGAACTGGCTGGCAACGTACATGGCAAAGGCATGATGATCGCAGAAAACTGTCTAGCCAATATTTTAGACATGCCGTCCCAACTGCCTTTTTCTGCCTCGCTAGTGTTTGAACAATCTTATGGCGAAATTGACGGCGACAGTGCGTCTTTAGCGGCTTTTTTAGTGCTAGCCAGTGCGTTGTCGGATTTACCGATTCCACAATCCATTGCGGTGACGGGATCCATTGATCAGTTTGGTTTGGTGCATTCCGTGGGCGGTGTGAACGATAAAATTGAAGGCTTTTTTGCTATTTGTCAGGGCCGAGGATTAAACGGAAAACAGGGAGTAATTATTCCTGAATCCTGTTTGTATCAGCTTTCATTGACAGATGACGTGGTCACTGCGGTGAAAAATAATCAATTTTCTATTTGGGTAGTGAATGATGTGTTCGAGGCTTGTGAAATTTTGTTTGATCGTCCATTAATTGCCGAGCAGCCAGTGCAAGAAAAAAGTGCTATCGCTCAACTGATCACAAAACGTATTGAGCAATATGCTGAACAACATCATGCACCGCCATTTTGGTTAAAATGGTTTAATAAAAAATAACTGCTCGGAACTGTTTAGCGAACACGTGTTAGCTATATCTTTTTAAATCAAACTCTGTTAATATGGCGTTAATTCAGTGAAATCACTGAAAAACACCATATTATTTAATTTAAAAGAGAAAAAAATGACTAACACCTGTACACCAAATGCAATGCCAGAACGAAAAAATGCTTACAATTATGAAGATTTATTAGCCTCTGGACGTGGTGAATTATTCGGCGAAAAAGGCCCACAACTTCCTGCACCAACCATGTTAATGATGGATAGAGTTGTGGAAATGAACGAAACGGGCGGTTTATTCGGTAAAGGCTATGTCGAAGCTGAATTAGATATTAAACCAGATTTATTCTTCTTCGATTGTCATTTTATCGGCGATCCAGTTATGCCAGGTTGTTTAGGTTTAGACGCTATGTGGCAGTTGGTTGGTTTCTATCTCGGTTGGATCGGTGGCGAGGGCAAAGGCCGAGCGTTAGGTGTTGGCGAAGTGAAATTCACTGGTCAAGTGTTGCCGACCAATAAAAAAGTGACCTATAAAATTCATTTCAAACGCGTGATCAACCGTAAATTAATTATGGGCGTAGCAGATGGCGAAGTGTTGGTTGATGGACGTGTGATTTACACGGCGACGGATTTGAAAGTGGGATTGTTTCAGGATACTTCAACCTTCTAATTTAATTGTAAATTGGTTTTGATAAGCTCAAGGGTTGCCTTGAGCTTTTTGTTTTATTTGTGATATAATAATATCACACTTGTAAAAGAGAACATTGTTGTGATTAAAAGTTTTAAACACAAAGGATTAAAACAGTACTTTGAAAAAGGTATAACCAGAGGCATTCAAGCCAATCATCAACGTAAATTAGACGGTATTTTAGATTTAATTGATTGTGCGGAAAATGTGACAGAATTTATGCCTTTTTATCAATGTCACGAATTAAAAGGCGACCGAAAGGGAATATATGCAATGACAGTCAATGGTAATTGGCGGATTACTTTTGAATTTATCAACGGTGATGCTTATATTTTGAATTATGAAGATTATCATTAAGGAGCAAAATATGCGAAAACCAGCTCATCCAGGACAAATTTTATTAGACGGTTTTATTGAACCTAATCAAATTAAAATTAAGGAATTAGCCGAACATTTGGGTTTTTCTCGTGAAACGCTTTCTCGGGTATTGCATGGAAAAACACCAATGACGGCAAATCTTGCTTTGCGTTTGGAAGAATCAGGCATTAGTTCCGCAAGATTATGGCTCAATTTGCAGACCAAATATGATTTATGGGAATTAAAGCAAGAACGCACAGAAAATGTTCAGCCGTTTTATTTCAATGCAGTGGCTTGTGCTTAAGATTTACCTCAAACTTTTAATCAACCCAATTAAAAGAAAGGATACTTTAAAAAGTATTCTTTTTTCTTGTTTTTCCCTATTGAAAATGTAAGATGAATATGTCAAGCTCCTAGCTATTCTCTATGTTATTCCGTTTGTTATTTCAACTGCCAGGGCTTACAATGAAATTTAAAGTGCTGTTACTTTCCACCTTAATGGGATTATCGCTTAATGCTTTGGCAAAAAGTGCTGATATTACCACTGCTAAACTTCTCCTTGGCGATCTTTATTATTATGGATTTGGCACAGAAATTGATAAATCCAGTGGGATGTATTGGTATGTGAGGGCTGCGACACAAGGCAATGCGGAAGCACAATTTATTGTTGGGATAAATTATCTTATGGGCGATGCATTAGACTCCCTTGCTTCTATGGTATGGTTTGAAAAAGCCGCTGCCCAAGGACATGCTCGGGCCATATGTGGTATGGGTTTTTATTATCAGCATGGCATTTCATCTGATGATGAGAATGTCCCGCCACTTCTTGCGATAGATGAAAAAAAGCGAAAGCCTTGTTTGAAAAAGGTGAGAAACTTCAAAAAGGTGCTTGTGGTGGATTTGCTTATGATTAATCACCCCACCAACACCAAAATTGCCGCATCACCGCCCCATTCTCTTGGGGCTTGATGTAATGCTCGTACTTTAGGATGTTGCACTAGCCAACGGGGGATTTGTTTTTTTAGGGTAAAGGTGCCGTAGCCCGTCATAATGCTTGCACAAAAAAGATTGTCGTTTTCGCAGGCTTGAATTAGGCTTGCCAGTTCTAATTTGGCTTGTTCTCGGGTTAATCCATGTAAATCTAAAAAAATTTCAGGAGCAAAATCACCACGGCGAAGTTGTTTTAACAAATAGCTGTTTTCATTTTCTCGCAAATATTTCACCGCACTTTCTTCATTTAATAGGGGTTCGTATTCATCTGAAAAATAAAACAAGGTGTCTTGCTTTTCTCGATCATTTTTAATCGCTGCTTTTTGCTGAAGTTTGAATTTATTCAGCTTTTGTGGTGGTACATAAGTGTCTTGCTTTAACGGCTTAATGCCTTTGATTTCTTGCAAAAAAAGTGAGCGTTCGTCAATATCCGACATTCTTTTTATCCTAATAACGACAAATTTCGAGAATTTCTATATACTAACGGTAAATGAAAAAAGAATAAAGCTAATATTTTAACTTTCAAAATCAATCTATTATAGAAGATAACTAAAAACCTGTTCCGAAATATAGTAAAATGTTCCGAAACTAGACTTTAGTCGGATCCACGACGGCATCTCTTCTGATGTAACGTTTTGTCATTTGGATGGATGTGTGACCTAGTTGTTTTCTGGCAGCGTCATCTCCTGCAGTGAGGGATTTGTCCGTACCTGCTTTAGCACGAAGATCTCTAAATTGAAATTGTTTTATTTCGTTCTCAAGTGAGGGGTAAGTGGCGATGGCGAGCTTTCTCACTTTTCTAAATCTAATGGAGAGCATAGCAGGGGTTAATTTTCTTCCACGCGAATTAAGAAATAAATAGCCTGAATATTTAGCTTGTCTGCGGTCTAATATTTCTTTTAAATCCCCCTTAATTGCCATTCTCAACTTAGCACCTGTTTTTTGTTGTGTTATGTGAAGAACGCCGTCAAAAATATGATTTTGATGAATGTTAACAACATCTACAGGGCGTTGTCCCGTTAAATAGGCGACATCCATCAAATCTTTCATATCTTGATCACATAATTCATAGACCTTTTGATAAATATGGTCTTCAATATACACATCCCTTTTATCAAGTTTATGCTTGCTAATTCCTTCGCTTGGACAAGGATATTTTGTATAGCCCCATTCTCTCGCCATTTGCCAAATATGATGAAATATTTTCACTTCATTGTTTGCCGAGGCTGGACTTTTTTTCCGCCATTCCAAATACATTTTGATATGCTTTGGTTCTATTTGATCGAGAGTGGCTGGTGGGTTGCCAAAAAACGCTTTTAATTTACTGATATAGCAACGGTGGGCAAATTGGGTGCTTCTTGCTTTATTGGGAATCACTTCTACTTCATACTTAGCAATGACATCAATGAACGTGATGATACCAGTTGGCAAAGTGCGGTCTAAATTGAGTTTAGCGGTTTCTAAAATGGCTAAGGCTTTATCTTTGCCGAGTGGTTTTTCTTTGCCGTCAGCGAGTACATAGAAATAATAGATGACATTGCCATTTTTCCGTTTACGTGTACGGCAAAGCATATTTTGCGGCAAGCCTTGATTTTCTCGTTTGCGTGGGCGAGCCATAATTCCCCCTTAGTTGGTTAGAACAGCAGGCATCCATTCGTTTTCGTTGGGTGTTGTGATAGGTGTTATGATTTGGGGCTTTACTTTGTTTTGTGTCGGGTAATCTCGCCTTACAATGGCTTTACCGTGAGCATTGATGACAAAGGGTATGCCTTGTTCGTTTAATTTTTCAATAATTGACTTATATCTTTTTCTTCCTGTTAAATGCTCAATTTCTTCGTCAGAAAGAAAATCTGCATAAAGGTTAATTTCCATTTTCTCCCCCTTACTTTTTCCCTTTCTTAAAATACCGTTGTTTTTTCTTTTCGACTTTTGCTTTGAGTTGCAAAATATCTTGAGCTTGGTTTTCAATAATCTTTTGCAAGCCTGATACTTTGTTTTCGTGTTGGATTTTTTGGTTGTGTAGTTTAGCTTGTAGGTCTACTCTTTGTTGCAAAAGTTTGCTACTCCATTCTCTAGAAAGTTCCAATTCATCATTATTTAGGCGGCATTTTCTTTCTAATTGTTGAATTAGGTTAATCAACTGCTGTTTGGTTTTAAACCATTGTTTAATTTTGTTTAGCATTGCATTTCTCCTGTGAGATGATGGGTAATTCCACATAGCTTTGATGTGGGGTAGGTTGGTGTTTTTGGGTTTTAATCCAAGCGAGTAAGTTTTGCCACGCATTATAGAAAAGAGATAAATCTTCATCCTGTTTCCAGTGGTCATAATCCTGTAGAAATTGCTCAATGTCGTTTTGAATAACCTTTCGGGTTCTGCTAGTAAACATTGTCCAGTAGCGTTTGACATCACCAACTCCAGAGAATGACATATGGCCACATCGGGTCATTCGGTAGCGTGTTGTAGCGATTGCCCATTCTTGAAAAACAGAAAGGGGTAAGTTGATTTGTATTTCGTTCATAGGGTTTCCTTTTGATAATAAAAAACCGCACTTTGTTTGAAAAAGTGCGGTGGATTTTAGGGATGAAAAAAGGCTCTGTTGAGCCTTTGTGTTATTCATTATTCCATTTTGTTGCAAGCCATTCAAATTCGCAAAATAGCTTTGGTCTATTCTCTCTTTTTCTTAATGCTTTAACGTATATATCAAGAATTTCCCAATCCTGAATGATAAGTGAACATTTCATTCTCTTGTAAATTTCTTCATCAAATGCCCCTTCTTTAATACCGGAAGCCATAAATTCATAATTATTTAGAATGTCTAAAATAGCGTGGTTTTTGTCTTCGTTATCTAATAATGGATTAGATCCTAAAGCATCAAAGTTTTCTTTTTGACTTTTCATCTGGGCATATAATCGGCGAGATTGAATTAGTCCATTATCTTTTCTATCGGACATTACCGCATCAATTGTGGCACGTTGTCGCCATTGCAGATCGTTACTTGACTGTTGTTTTCTCAAGGCTCTTAATTGAACACCTGCAAAAAGTGCAGATAAGATTATCGCTCCAGTCTGCACCCAAAAACCTAGACTCTCGCCCCAAAATAGGGCGGTGTTTTCAATCATTAGAAATCCCAACCTTCATTTAATACGTATTTCATTTCTTTCTCCTGTTGTAAATATCACTCTTTGTGAACTTTAGCTATCTTAACAAAAAGCCTTTTAGGGTTCAATGAAAATTACTGAAAGTATTAACCGCACCTTTTGAGAAAAGTGCGGTCAATTCTGCTTTAGTTTTGGCGTATAGCGTAATTCTTCACCGGTTTTGGTTTTGGCAACTGGTTAGATAAGCGTACAGCGTTGGCTAAGCCTTTTGGTTTGAATTCTCTCAGTGTTTTTAATGCTCTGAATTTGAATGGGTCATCTACTGGATCTACTTCAAATTCGGCGAGCATGGGTTCTAAGATCCGTTTCATTAAGCCTAGGTTATTCACATATTCGTGGGTGTGCGTATAAGCGGTGACTGCGAAATGTGAGCCAATGGCTTGTAGTGGTTTCTCTAACTCTGCCAGTAGGTCTAGGGTGTTATAGAGTGCGTACCAGTGTCCCACGAACGCCAGCCATTCGCTTTTTGTTAATGACTTGCTGATAAGCGGTTCGGGGTCGGGTAGGGCTAACTGTTGCTGTTGATTTTCATTGCGGTGCATTGCAATGAACGCCCGTAATACGATAAGGTGGAATTTGGGAGAAATCCACATTGCATAGGCAAGTACTAATTCTTCACAAGCATATGAGCCAAGTCCATTTTTTACCACGCAAATTGATGTTAATGGTTGTCCTTCACTTTGCATTTCTGCGATGAGATCTTTTGTTGTATCTAAGCGTAAAAAGAAAGTTGGACGATACTTACTTTCTGCACCCACTAATGGATGTTGATGAAGTTCATTTAATGAATAAAGATTTTCGTACGCACGAATTGGTTTATCAAGAATGATTAAGTTTGACATTTTTTATACCTATTGGATAGAAGTTAATAATCCAATCACCGTAAGTGGGATGATCGGGCTTCACTTACACTGCCAATAGTCAGTTGGAGCTTATTCAGGTGTATTGTATATCGCTCTCTCGACCCGATCATTGAGCTGTGCAGATCTGCACAGGTAGATTTTAGGTATAAAAAAACCGCTAATCTTTCGGGGCGGACAACCGCTATTGGTAAATTGTGTAAGTGCGGTTATCTTACCGAAAGAGCGGTGAGGTGTCAAATGGTTAGCAGAAGTTTTTTAATTCAGCGATATAGTCAAGCTGTTGAGCCACTTCTTGATTTTTGGCTTGGTAGCTTTCAAGTAAGATTTCAACATCTTTTGCTGCATTGGTGAAATGCGTGATTTCGTCTGAGTCTTTGTGACGTAGTCGTAGCATTTCGGATTTTTGATGAATTTGTTCAGCAAGTAACGCTCTTGCTTGGCGTGCTTTGGTAAGTTGTTGTTCTGTTTCTGCTAGTCTGCCTAAGGCTTCGTATTTGTTCATTGGGGATTCCTTGTTTGTAAATAATGGGTTGAAGATAGCGAAAGAGCGGTGGGGTGTCAAATTATTTCATTTTCTCGTGTTCCAGCAATTTATGCGTGGTGGTGACGTGTCCGATTAGGGCGATGACAAAGATTTCTTTTTCGTGTTCGGGCAGATTGCTGTAAAATGTATGCAATAAGCTAATGGCGTGTAATTCGTCCATTGTATCGTCAATGTATTTGGTGAATTTTTGTAAGGGGTTCATAATGATTACCTTTGGGTATAATTGTCCGCATTGCGGTGTGGTAAACGGTGGGTTTGAAGTGCGTTCATTCTATGAAAATAAAAAACACGATAACTTGTCAATATTTTCATTACTTGCCATTTGCAATACTTGTGATGGTAGTATAATTTCTGATATTGCCATTTTTGATAATGGTATCCGTAAAGAGAAAATTGATGGTTTTAGACACCAATTAAATCACAAGGATTACTACTACAATTTATACGAAGTTTACACAGGGAAGATTAAGTTTTTCCCCGACAAGCAAAATAACATCAATATTCCTCAATATTTACCTGACAGCGTAGAAGAAGAATTGATGACAGCAGAGCAGTTATTTGCAGATATTAAGCTGAAACCAAACTATTTAAAACCATCAGGCAATGCGTATCGAACCGTGTTAGAGCGTGCATTATGTGAATTATCAGACAATGACAATCAAGCAAGACTCAATAAACGCATTGAGAAATTATTTGAAGAGGGGAAATTAACCATTGATTTAAAGAATTTTGCATTGCATATCCGTTCACTTAGTGCTGAAGCGTCTCATACTTACAATGAATTTACACAGCAAGAACTGGAAGAACTGCGGTTATTTACTCAGCTGTTTTTGCAATATGTGTTTACGTTGCCTGCGATGATTCCTGATGAATCTAAGCAGGTGAAAGGCTCGTGAGAGCCTTTGTATTACCACGGAATATCATCATCACTAAATTCTTGCCCTTGCGGTGGAGCAGATACCGCTTGGCCGTAAACCTGATTGTAATCCGCATAACCTGTCTGTTGCGGTGGTTGGCGGTTGCGGTCGTCTTTGTCTTTGGTATTGGCGACTAGCCAATCAATCCGCTCTGCCGGTTTATTTTCAAGGTGTTCCGCCAAGGTTTTGCGACTACCCGCTGAAAATGGGCAGAGGATTTGGAAAGCATGCGTATCGGAGCCGTCTTGTTTGGTGCGTAAGACTTTTTGCAAAAACAAGCCAATGCGTTTATCGGTAAGTTCTGGCGCAATATCACTGTCTTTATAGCGTGCAATGGTGAGTTCTTTGACGCCAGTACAACCCATAATGGCTTGAATCATATTCTCCCCATTTGGTAGATTTGAACCGTCACGCTTGGTGTAGTAAATGGAAAGGTAATCCGCTTTCATGCCGTCGTCGGTTTCAAAGGATAATTCAAGGGCTTTGGCACCACCTTGTGAGGTTGTCCATTTTGCTAATAGAATTTTGCCGGTGTATGCGCCTGTTTCATTGATGAATGAAGATTGTCCGGCTTTGATTGCTTGGTTTTGGTTGTAAGTAAAGATTGTAGCCATGGTTTAGTTTCCTTGTAGTGGGGTGTAATCAAAATTGATGAATTGGTTAAGTTCAACCTCATCTTTGGGGTCGCCTAAGCGGTGTTTTACATATTTACCATTCATAATCACAATGGTATTATTGATTTCAACATCAAACATGTCCTCCCCGTTTTTGAGTTTCCATGTCCCCATATGCTTGTCTGCCATTTCGGGGTTAGCGAGGTCTTTTGATGTAAGAATTGCAATTTTTATCATAAGGAGTACCCTATGTATTTTGTCGGTTGGAATAAAGGCGAATTCGAATCTTTTACTGTTGAAACTGAGGAGGTCTTTATTGCAAAAAACCTCTCCGCATTTCATCGAAATTCGCCAGCCGGTTCGGTGTTGTTGGGTATATTTGAAACCAAACAACAGGCAGATGACTTTTGTAATAGTCTAAAACCTATTCGAGATGCAAGGGCTATCTAATCCCCCAGAAGTCACAAATTGCTTTGTCTACTTGGTTTAAGTCGTTATCAATGGAACTGCTTTCAAATAATCCCATTGGACTTTTTACGGTGTCATTGCCGTTGTTTTGGGTGTTGAATGTGTAATTGCCGTCGGTGACATTCGTACGTAAGCAGACGGTCATCATGCCCTCAAGGCTGATTTTTTCATCTAGCATTTTGCCAATCGTTTTGATTTTGGTTCGGCCATATTCATCTGATTGAGTATGCGCCAGAATATAAACCCGTTTATTTGGGGCCAGATTTCCACTTAAATCAAAAACATCCCACGCATTTCTGCCGATATCGGTAAACTTTTCAAAGCCTTTTTCTTTGGAGCGTCGCATAAATTCGTTGGCCATGAGGTATTGAAAATCGTCGATAATAATAATGTCTTTTGCCGTTCGTTTCATTGCCTCACAAATTTTGGCGCTGTTATCCGTGACAAAAATAGAGCCTTGCGGATTATCTTTGGTGGCGGGTTGCCAGTTGCCAGAACGAAACGGCAAGGGCTTAGATATTACCTGAATTAATAAGGTATTTTCAGGTGGCAGATTGCGTAGTGAAGTGGTTTTGCCGGTACCGCTTTCACCGAGGATTAACGTTGCTATGCTCATTTTGCTACTCCTTATCTAATCGTCAACACTTGACTGTCTACCAATACCGCCCCTGGTATTTCCACACCATCTTTTAACGCTTGCTTAATGGCGGTTTTGTTTGGGGTGATTTTAACCGTCACAAAGTCTTCGCTAGTGTTGTTGGCCAAGAATAAATCTTCGTCAATTTCCACCGCACTTTGTGCGCTTTCACGGTAGGCAACCTTGAATAATCCGCAATCGACTTTGTGAATACCTGTCGTTTGTAGATTGTGTTTTAGATAGCCTTTCAAGTTATCTACGCTGTTAGCTTTGGCTTTTTTCATTGCCTGTAAGCGTTTAATTTCTTGGTCGATTGGGTCAATTTCGCTTTCAATGTTTTTCGCAAGGAAGACGATTTGTTGCACTTTGTGGTCGAAGTCATCTTGTACGCTTTGAAGTGCGGTTAAAACATCTTCATTTTCGGTAAATTCTGGATTATCCAAAAGTTCTGCAATGTTCTTGTATTGTTCTGTGAGTTCGTATAGTTTCATGGTTTTTTTCCTCTGTTAAAATATCGGTTAAGCGCTGAATGTCCGTTGGTAAAACGGTATAAACTACGCCAGTTTCGGGGTTTTCCCATAAGGGTTGTTTATCTACATCCAACATAATTAGCCTCTGTCGTAGCAATTTGAGGCCCAGTAATCACAATCACCGTCATAGTCATAATCAGGTTCGTCATAATCTTCGTCCATGGTGAAATAAATACGGTCTTCGTAGTTATCTGGCTCCATGTTATCCCATGCCCATTGGCAAGCATTAAAATTATCTTTCATGCTGTTGCTCCTGTGTTTTTCTGATAATGTCTGCCATGGTTAACACCCAATCAGAATCAAGTGTAACAGTTTTTGCATTGCATCTACGGTCTAACATTAAGCGAGTGTTACCTTGTTTATCCATGAAATAACCCATGATGCCGTAAGGCGTGAAAGGTTTGTTACGGGGTAGTGTTTTTGGTTTGGGCTTTTCTTCTGGTTCAGCTTGTGCCTGAACTTGTGCCGTGGCTTTTTGTTTGGCCTTGCCTTTTTCATCATTCACGCCCAGAGCTAACAACACAACTCGGTGTGATGTCGTCATTAATGGGATTCTGGTTTTATGCTCAAAGTTGTAGCGTTTAATCTCTTTATTGATAGCGTCAATCGCATGTCGCTTTTCATCAAACACTGCTGTTTTGCAGTAAAACTCACCATTAATCACGAGCTTGGCAAGGTATTTACTTTCAGGGGTAATGTATAAATAGGTTTTGAAATCGACTTTCATTATTTCACCTCTCGTATTTCCAATTGTTTCAATGTCACCCAACGTTGGGCCTCTTCGATTTCTGCGTCGGTCATATCCCTTGGGTGGCAATATTCGTTACGCCATATTCCGCCTTTGTCAGCACAACGTTCTTGTGGGGTAGCGTAGTCGCTTTCAGTAGCGTGAGCGGGTTGGCAACTGGAAATAATGGCTATGGAGGCGATAAATAAGAATGCAACAGCAAAGCCGGTTAGAATGTTTTGTAAGTAGGTTTTTAATTGTTTCATAGGTGGTTTTCCTTTAGTGGGTTGATATAGTTCTTCAATCGGCATGTCTAAATCGCCGTAGCGGTTTTGAATGAGTTTGCCGTTGACAATTACCGCACCAAAATCTAGGGCGGTTTCTCGTAATGTTTTGCCAGTGAACAAGGTGGCTTTTTTAACATCTTGTCCTATTTTTGGTATCTCAATAAAATCAAGGTCGTCTATAACTAAAATCGTTTTCATGGGATTGTCCTTGCGTTCGCTTTTCGTACAAATTCCTAAATTCAGGTTAAAACTCACCGCACTTTGATTTTCAAAGCGTAAAGTGCGGTGGTAATTCCTAGTGTTTTGCGTGTCCTAGTAACAACGTTTTTGGGGGTTGTTGTACCTGGGGCATTAGTCGCTCAATTAACGGATGAATTGCCTTGAGTAGTTCGGTGTGGAGCCTTACGTTGAATTGTAGGCTGTTCACTTCACGCCCGACCAGTAAGCCGTTGAGTCGGCGGAGTAGGTGGTGTCCGCTTTCGTGTAGGTTGGTGCTGGATGACCATAACCGCAACAGTAGGGCGAGTTCGTCAGGGGTGAGAACAATGCCTGTTTGTGGGGCTTGGGGTTGGTCTAGCAGGAGTTCGCCGTCTAGCGGTAGGCGTGCGAGTAGGCTTATGGCTTCGAGATATTGGTCATCGTTGATGTCTTTGTAGCTTTTGCCGAAATGGGTTTTGAGTGCTGACCATTGGGTAATGGTGGCTCTCGCTTGTTGGTCTTTCGGTAGGCTTTTGGCTCTGCCCATCACTAACTCTTTGATGTTTTGTTGGTGCTGTTTGGAAAGTGGGGCGATTTTCACCGCGGTTTGTTCGCCACGGTGCATTGCGATGAACGCTCGTAAGACAACAAGGTGGAATTTCGGGGAAATCCAGGTTGCGTAGGCGAGTATTAATTCTTCGCAAGCGTATGTGCTTGGATTTTTACCGCCACGAATGGTTTTGACAGCCATAGTACAGATCTGTACTTTGTCATTTTCAATTTCTGATATTAGATTTTGAGTTTGTTCTAAACGTAAAAATAAGGCTGGTTTATGTTTTTCATCTCCGCCACTGGCTTTATGTAGATCTGTTAATGAATAAAGATTATCTAATTGACGGATTGAGTTATTGAGAATGGCTAATTGAGTAGTCATTTGGGTTTCTCCAGTAGTTTTTCGATAATTTCACCTAATTTCGACATTAGGTGTCGGGGGGTTCGAAAGCCTTCTACTGGATTAGGCTGGACTTATTCCCTTGCGGTGTTGTATTAGTCGCCCCCCCGACATAGTCTGGGTTTCGGATATAAAAAAAGTCGCTTTGGCGACCTGTTCTTTTCCGCCAGTAGATAAAGGTTTCGACACCTTGGGGCGGATTATAGTATGAGTTGGTTTTTAGTGTCAAGGTTTTTATTTGCCTTGTAATTGGCAAATGAGTTCCCACACTAGGCGAAGTTGTTTGACGTTTAATTCATTCAAACTGCCACGAATGACACGTTTGAATGTTTCGTGATTGGCTTCGTTTTCTTGTGCGTCGTGGTCTTCTAACAAGGCATCCGCAATGAGTTTTTCTGCCGCTTGTTCGGACGTGAGTTGGTTTTGTTCTGCGTAGCGGATAAGCCAGTTTTTGTATTGTTTGATGTCAAGAAGCATTGTTTTTCCTTGTGTTTTGGGCGGTTGGTTTGATTTGTAAACTGGTATTTAGAATTTTATTTCTTCACTTACCCAGTTTTTCATAATCCATTGTGCTTGTGTTTGCGGGGCAAAGCCTGAACATAAATTAGGTTCGTTTGTTTCAAAGACCAAGACGGGTCCTGCTGAAATCAAATTCATCAAATCCTGTCTGATTTGATTACGTTCAAGCGTCTTTTGTTCGTCAATAATTAGCCATACATTGCTTATCCAATGCCAGATGTTGGCTTGATGTTGTTGGAAATAATGGGTAATTCGGTCTTTTTCTTTTGCACTTAAATCTTCATTTACGATGATGATATATTTAGCCATTTTGTCCCCCAATAATAACTGGTGTTTCCGTTGGTGTTGGGCGATTTTCTACCATTCCTACGCCGTTGTCGCCGATATGTCCTTTTTCTATTGCCATTTTGTTTAAGGTAAAGGTTTCGGAGCGTAAACAATCAGGATTTTTTAAGGCAAAGTAAATATAAACGCTGATAATAGTAACGATTTCAACGGTGAGAAAGGCGATTAAGCTGTATAGTAAAAGAGGGTTTTCAATCCATATTGCCGTTGTTATTGTGGCGGTAAGGGTTAGGAAGAACAGCCACAACAGGGATACAATGACATTTGATTTTGCATTCATTCCTTCTACATTTTGAAATCTTGCGAAGATTTGATTCATTCTGTTCTCCGTGAATTTTGGGTGTAAAAAAAGCCGTTTGGGACGGCTTGAAATTGGGGGTATTATAGGGCGGAGTGGGGGCGGTGTCAAGCCCCCATATTGAAACTCCCTTGCAGCTTTTCGGCAATAGAGTAGAATAGAAGTGTCAAAATTCATTCACTCAACAAAGGAGTTTCAGTATGTGGGAAGTATTAATCCCGTCTGTTATTTCAATTCTAAAGGAGCATTTTGATAATATTATTATGCGTATTACCACATGGCTTTTGTCGTTTATTCTTTGTTGGCTATATATTCCCATTGATATGCAAGATTATTTAATGGAAAACCCATTGCCAGGGTTACCGCCTTATGTTTTTCTCTACCTGTTCTATTTCGTTGCAGCGACAGCTTTTTGGCAAGGTTTTCTCATATTTTGGGACATCGTTGATGCGATTTTCCATAAATGCGTTAATCGTCAAACTGTTAAGCCACAAACCGATAGGGTTGAAGTTAATCATGAGCAGAATTAATAAACATTGTTTTAGTTTCATTTTTATCTAGTCTCTTAAAAAATCCCCACTTGCGTGGGGTATGTCATTAGTAGTGACGGATGGTGGTATTTTATCTCTTTCCGACCATTGAGATGTTATTCAAAACCGCACTTAAAGCCACCTTTCAATTATTAACTTACCCTTCCTACTAATTTAAATTAAGCAATAAATGCGGTTTTGAATGGGGATTTTTAGGGGAATCCCCAACCCTAGGGTTATCTTCGGCTACTTTCTTGCACCTTATTATGTGCGACCAGATTTCGCCTAAACTTGCTATCGGGCTATGGCTTTCACATAGCACTGTTTGAGCGGTGGGTCTATAGGGTCTTCCACGCTTTGACTAACTCATCACCATCTGGCAATAGCAAGTTTTGATTAAATTGTTAAAGAGCAATCCCTTTCGGGTGGTTAAAAACCTTTATTCAAGCCCTTTGGTAAGGGCTTTGATAAAGATTCTTAGCAGAACGTTAATAAGGGTTCGTTGTCGCCTGTTAAGTTTGCCCAAGTAGCGTTGGCTTCTGCGTGGTCAAATTCAGCTTGTTTTACTCGGTTATCAACCATTGACATAATTTTGATGATGACTTTTTCGGTTAAGTAGTTGTAAGCTGCTTCAATTCTGCAAGTTCCCATTGTTTTGCCTCTTAAGTATGGGGTGTTTTCTGTGCCTAATTCGATGTTCATTTTGTTTTCCTTAGTGGGTGTTTTGTTTTGATGTGTGTATTATCACTCAATGTGATTTAATTGTAAATAACAATTTGTGATATTTTTATTAAAATAATTTCATTTTGTGTTTATTTGGTTGATTTTTAAGGAAATAAAATTTTAAGAAATGTGTTTGATTGCTTGTTTTTTAAACAGATGAATAGCTAAAAGTGGCTAATTGGGGAAAAGTGCGGTGGAAATTTAGGGGAATATTCTTTTATTTAGGGGAATATTCCCCTAATGGTGAGGAAAATGTGATATGAATTATTGGAACGTGATTAAAGCAAATTTGGGGCGATTTGAGAGGTTTTGTTTTGAAGTGATAGGATGAATAGGATTTTTGATTAAATCGGCTGTATGGCGTTTATTCTCGCTAAAATGTGATCAAATTCAATGTTTTACACTTGATCTTATTCTCAGTTTGTCGTAGCATACACAATATCTAGTGGTTATTAATCTTTTCTAGCTACTAGATATAGGAAAACCCTAAGGGCTGCAACCCTTAGGGCCAAATAAACGGTTATCACAATGGAACCTTTCAAAATCTTTTGTGATGACCTTAACCGCAAAAGAGCCATTTCTCGTGGAGCTATTGGTTCTCTTTTGCCTTTCTTGGAAGAGAAAGTTTGAATATTTTACAGATATTTAAGCGTTAAGTAAAGGTGAAAGTTTTGTAAGCTCCTTTCGACGGAGCAATTATAATGGAACATTTTTACTGTTCACATTGTGGTGGTTGCCACGGTGTGATTTTTCGTTGGTCGTATAAGCATCCTAAAACAGGGAGAATTATTCGTGCGAAAAGTCGCCCATTTCCAATCCCTACCTGCTGTTTAAAAAACTAAGTTCAAGCCCTGCATTATGTGGGGCTTTTTTGTTGGCAAAGAAAAACCGCCGTGGGGCGGTTTGGGTTATGCTGCGAGCTTATTCAGCCAAATATTCTGTTTTTGATAAGGCAGTACTTGAGCTTGTGCGTTAAAAAGTAAGACAAGATTGTTAAATTGGTCGCCTACATTGTGGTCGTCAATAATGACAAATTGTTGAGTGTTTTGAGCGTTGCTTGTAGGATCGGTCAAATCAGTCATTTTACCTAATACACTATACGCACTATTCCAGTTTCCTTGGGCCTTTACGCTAACAGTAAAAATTTGTTTATTGGGTTTGTTTGAACCTTGTAGCAGAATAGGGACATTTACAATGTGACCGCTTAGTCCTGTAAATTTATTGTCAAAGGTGAGCTGTTGACTAAAATCATCTTTCTTTTGACGAAATAAGCCTTTCACTTCTTTTTCAAATTTATCTTCAGGCAAGCTAAACCAATCTAGAGCCATGCCACCCGTGATAATTGAGCCTTGGATTACTTTTTGTAACTGTTGAGCAAGCGTAACAGAATTGCTTACACTGTTTATTTCCGCCCGTTGATTGAGTTCAATCCCCCTATATGATAAATTTTGTTTGATATAGTTAAAGCGTTTGGTGGAAATTGAAACACCACGACTTTCTAAGTTCATCAAGGTTTTTGCGTCATCAGTAATTAAAAATTTATCATCGCCTAATTGTTCAATATACACGCCAATAACATCACCATCATCTTGGAAAAATGGCGTATTAATTCTTACCAATCCGCTTGATAACGGTTGGCAATCATAGCCTAAATGCGATAAAACACTATTGCATATCATAAACTTAACTCCATTTGTCCATTATTGCTATAAATTGGGTGGGGGATTTTACCCGTATAAGAGCAATTAAATTGTTCTAAAAAATACTCCGAAAAAAAGAAAAAGTCATCTGTTTTTTCAATCTTTTTTTCTATGGGGTAACCCGTTTCTTGGTTGTATTTTTCGTGTAATAAGTGATAGTGACAGCCTTCAATACGTGTTGGTGGCGTAGGAAAAACATCAATAAATGCGTTGTGGTGAGCGATATTTTGCCCCTGATCTACCGCAAATAATCGTCGGTTTTTATACATTGCCATAAAATTCATTTCAGGGATTAAGCCTGTTCTTCTTGCTGGACGATATTGCCATTGTAATTTTAAATGGGTAATAGGTAGTTGATTTTCATCAAAAACAGGTAACGTCAATTTTAACCAGGCTGGCTCTGGCTGATTAAATTGCTTTTTACTCCATATAGCATGATTGAAATTGACAATCTTTTCTTGTTGCATAATGTCATCAATTTCCCATTGTGGAATGATTAATTCATTAATACTTGCCATATTTTTCCTACCGTTTCCGCCGATAGATCCGATGCTCAACCATAGTTCCCACAATACGAATATCCTGTTTTAACGTGGTGAGTTTGTCGTAATCAGGGTTAAGTGGTACCAGTTCAAAGTGTTGATTGCCGTAGTCGTCAAAGTCTTGTAGTGGACGGTATTTCTTGAATGTAGCGTCATATTCACCATTTTGGGCCACCACAAATTCGCCTGCGTGGGGTTTAACTTTCGGGTCAACGATAATGGTATCACCCTCGATAAAATCAGGTTCCATGCTGTCGCCTTTGATTTTCAAGGCAAAGGCATCACCAGATACATCTAAATCGGTAAGGATATATTCAAAATCTTCGCTGTCTTGCATTAAGTTGACTTCTGTCCACATGCCCGCTTGGACGTAGCTGATTAATGGGACTTTATTTGATCTTAAGATTATAGGAGTAACATTATCAGCGGTAAAAGCCAAATCAGCAGGGCTAATGCCTAACGCTCTGGCAATAATTCTGATGTCATCTAGGCTTGGTTCTCTGGCATTGGTTTCATAATTGGCTATACGAGATTGTCCCCATGCTCGATCACGTCTATCTAGTTCTCCACATTTCTTTGCAAAATCTGCTTGATTTAGCCCAATTTGATTTCTGAATTCTTTGATTTTTTCGCCTAATGTTTTCATTTTGGTTTCTCCATTCAAATTTAGTCGATCATATCACTCATTGTTATATTCATCTAATATCAAAATGTGTTTGATTTGCATCACTTAATGTGATTTAATATAAGGTAATTTAATCACAAAAAGGGTTTTAAATGAGTAATCTTGCTAAAGCAAGGGAAAAAGTTGGTATGACACAGTATCAGCTCGCAGAGATGATCGGACGTAAGCAAAATAGTATTTCATATTATGAGCTAGGTTTACGTACTCCCTCTTTGTTCACTGCTCAACAGATTGTGAAAAAGCTAAATGAGCAAGGTGCAAATGTGTCACTGGAAGATATTTTCCCTGTTGAGAACTAATTTACCGAAAGGCAAACGCAATGGCACGCAATACGTTAACCAGATCCGCAAGGCAACTTGCCGATCCTTTGATGAAGAAATACCGCTCACAAAAGCAAGTGGAGGTGGCAGACCGTATGGATTGCGATCCGTCCACGCTTTGCCGTTTGACGGGTGAGAATGGTGAGAAATTAACAAACGCTTTGAATTTCATTGCGGCCAATGGTTTTGGGTTAGTGGATAAGTCCACGCACATTGCCGTTGAACGTAAGGAATTTGAATTGTTATTACTGGCGTTAAATGGCTTGGATAGCCGTTTGCGTGAGAAGTATTTGGGGGATGAATGAATAATCAAAAACAACTAAAACGCTTTAATCGCCCTGTGCGGATTGATGTGCTGTTGCAACGTTATTGGGAGCGGTTGTTAGAAAAACGCCTAGCAGAATTGAATAAGGAGATTTTTGATGTTTGTTGATAGTTTTTTCATGCCAAATTCTATTGTTGATGAATACATGTCGCAATTATCTGATCAAGAATTAAGAATCGTCACCGTATATTATCGTTATTGTGGCGTTCCTCCTGATGAAGTTCTGGAAGAACTTGGAGTATCAGAAGATATATTTAATAAAGCATTATATGAATGCGGGATTTTATCCGATTCTTACGCAAAAGAATTACTGAAAGATATGATTGATGAATATAGTGATGTCATTAAGCATTTTTGGCGTTATGGTGATGGATATGGTAGTGAGATTCTGGAAGTTATATCAAATGAATTAGATTTAGATACTCGCTATAAACATAGAAATGCCGATAACATAATTAAACCTAAAAAACAAAAAATACCCAATCGTTTAAGAAAACAGGTTTTTGAACGTGATGAATATAGATGTGTTTCTTGCGGTACTCACCTTGATTTAACCTGCGATCATATTCACCCAGAATCTAAAGGTGGAGAAACCACACTAGATAATTTACAAACAATGTGCCGTTCTTGCAATTCACGCAAAGGAACTAAGGTAGAAATACAATGAGATTTTCCACATACATTAATAACCAGAAATGCCTTGAATGGGGCTTAAATGCTAATCAGGGGGCATTATTTGATTTGCTTAATCAGGCAAGTTCTTGGGCAAAAGAAATTGTTGTTGACGGTGCGGTTTTTTATTGGGTTTCTCGAAGTGCAATAATTGAACAATTACCATTGTTTTATAGCAAAAAAGATACTGTTTATCGTCACTTTATTGATTTGAAACAAAAGGGATTGATTGAATATTGCAAAATTGATGGTCAAGATTTAATCCGTTTAACTGAAAAGGGTAAGGATTGGAACAGCTTTAACTCGGAAATAGATCCGAAAAACTCGGAAATAGATCCGAAAAACTCGGAAATAGATCCGAAAAACTCGGATTCAAATCCGACAGATAAATATATAAATAATAATATAAATAAAAATATAAATAAAAACTCCCCCTTACCCCCAAATGGGGAATCTGCTAACGCAGAGGACGACGGGCCGCCGTTGGCAGAGAAATCATCTTTGCCTAAAAATAAAAAACTGAGCGTGGATTACGCTGGGATTGTGGTTGAATTTAATGATTGTGTGGAAGATACCCCAATCTCACAAGTCCGAGTGTTGAACGACAAACGACGGCGACAGATACTCAGCCTTGCCAAACTGCTCAATCAGCAATTCGGCACCTGTGACGTGGAGACGTTTAGAAATTATTTTAATGATTTCTTGCGACAGGTCAGTGCCAGAAAAGACCGGTTTTATTTCGGTGGTGGCAAAACTGGTTGGGTCGCCAATTTCGATTATGTGATGCGTGCGGAGACGTTCACCAAGACACTTGAGGATTCGCTATGACAAACCCTAAAAATATTCAATCCGTGACCTTTGAGGTGGAATTTAGCGTGGTTGGCTCGTTATTGCTTGGTGGCTTAACCGCAGCCGCTCGTGATGTATTGACATGGCTTATGCCTGAGATGTTTGCTACGGCCAATTTACGGTTTATGTACGAGGCGATTCAGCGTCAAGCCTTGCAAGACAACGTGATTGATATTGTGTTGCTGAATTCGGATTATGGTCAGGACTTGGCCATGTTGGCGGATATTACACGCAAGACACCGAGTGCCGCCAATTTGGACGGTTATGCGGAGAAAGTACGGTTATTTCACCAACGCCGCAAAGCTCAGGAAATTATCTTGAAAGTGGCGGATGAATTAAACCGTTCTCGTGACGATAAACTGGACGAGATTACCACACAAGGGTTGGCAGAGTTAAGCAAGTTGCTTGTCCGTGACGGCAAGGTGTTGCCAGTGGCCATGTCGAGCTTGTTAAACGGTTATGTAGATTTGATGGAAAAACGCAGTCAGCCGAGCTACAAAGAGCAGTTGTTGTTTACTGGGGTGACTTGTTTAGACGATAAACTTTGTGGCATTGGAGACACGGATATTTGCATTGTGGCCGGTCGTGCGGGGAATGGTAAAACCGAAACGGCGATTACGTTCACGAAAAATATTATTACCCAAGGCGGAGCAGTGTTGTTTTTCTCGTTGGAAATGAGCCGTGAGCAGATTATGGACAGAATGATTGCTAGTGTGAGCGGTGTGAGTTCGGTGCGATTGCGTAACCCAACATGGATGACGAACACGGATTATTCTGCGGTTGGCCAAGCGATTACGATTTTGCAAGATAAGCCGTTTTTCATTGTGGATAAAAGCGGTTTAACCGTGGACGATATTTTGGCTATTGCAGAACGGCATATTCAGGAACACGGCAAGCCGAAAGCCATTATGATTGATTATGTGGGCTTGATTCGTCACGGCAAATTAGACGGCAGAATTAACCGCACTTATCAAATCGGGGAAACCATGGAGCGGTTAAAAACGTTCTGCAAAGACCAACATTGCCCGATTGTGTTGTTGGCCCAGTTAAACCGTAATGCTGACGGCAGTCGCCCAAGCAATGGCGATTTACGTGATAGTGGTAGTCTGGAGCAAGATGCAAGCCAAATTATTATGGTGCATAACAAACGCAACAAAGAGGACGGCGAGCCGAATCAATATACCGAATGGATTGTGACCAAAAACCGCTTTGGCACGGTGGGAACGGTGTATGTGGAATTTAAGCAAGGGCAGTTTATCGAATGCGACCAGCGAATGGCCCAAGAGGCGTTAAATGAACAGCCAAGCGGCAAGAAGAATTTTACTAAAGATTATTCGGGGAGAGGGAATTAATGGCAGAACAAGATTTGATTATTTCAAAACAACGAGTGAAAGATTTTGGTGAAGTGTTTACGCCAACGAAAATTGTGAAAGCAATGTTGGATATGGTTTACGACAATTGTCTTAATCATCGTACTACGTTTTATGAGCCATCTTGTGGAATTGGGAATTTTTTAGTGGAGATTTTAAATCGTAAGCTGTGGTTTATTATTGAAGACAGGGAAACAGATCCTGAATTAACAGCTATGTTTTATGAAAGCCTAGGATCGCTTTATGGTGTGGATATTCAAGAAGACAATGTTTTAGAGTGCCGTTCACGTTTGAAAGAATTATTTGTTGAATTGGCAAAAGTCGCCAAGGTGAATCTGAATTATGAGTTGGTTGATATTATTTTATCTAGCAATATCCGTTGTGCGAATGCGTTAAATGATACTGTGGCATTTGCTAGAGTATTAGTCGATGATGAATATGAAAATATGACTTTAGGTTATTACCTATGGGATTTAAAAGCCTGTACAAGTCAGTTTTTCATGACTGTTGGGTATCAGTTTCGGGTTTAAGGGTAGCGAATGGCGAATCAACAATATTTCCTACGCTCCGAGCAAGTGCGGTAAAATTTAATTGAGTTTATCCGCACGTTGCCCATTGATGATAAAAAGCCGTCAGTGGTGCAGATTAAGCCGATTACTCGTAACCTTGAACAGAATGCTAAGTTCCATGCAATGTGCCAAGACGTGGCGAATCAGTGCGAATTTCACGGTAGAAAGCTCAGTATGGAGCAATGGAAAGTGTTGTTTATTTCTGCTCACGCACAAGCCACTAAACAGGGCTTTGAGATTGTGGCAGGGTTAGAGGGGGAATTTGTCAATATTCGGGAAAGTTCAGCACAAATGAGCGTTAGCCGTATGGCGAGTTTGATTGAATATGTAACCAGTTGGGGCGTTGAAAATAGGGTACGGTTTAATGATTGGAAGTGGGTTCCTGAACGGTGGAAATAATGATTGATATGTTAGAGATGTTGGTGTTTTTAACTTGCCTTTCCTTAGCGGTGGCGGTGTTGTGGCTATAAAAAACCGCACCGAAGTGCGGTTGATTTAGGGTTAGTTTTGGGGCAAGGCGTAGTTTTTAACTGGTCTTGGGGTTTGATTTGATAGGCGTACCGCATTGGCAATGCCTTTTACTTTGAACTCTCTTAGGGTTTTGAGAGCGTTGTATTTAAAAGGTTCGTCAATCGGGTCGACTTCTAAATCTTCTAGCATTGGTTCAAGAATACGTTTCATTAGCCCTAAATTGTTGGCGTATTCGTGAGCGTGTGTATAAGCCGTGACGGCGAAAGTAGAGCCGATAGCTCGCAATGGTTCTTCTAAGTCTGAGAGTAGATTTAGGGTGTTATACAAGGCGAACCAGTGAGCGGCAAATTGCAACCATTCGCTTTCGGTTAATGCTCGATAAAGCAATGGTTCGGGTTTGGGTGTTGGCAGTGTAGGTTGTTTGGGTTGAGATTCCATTTGATTTAAGAATACTTGTAGCACAGTTAAATGAAATTTGGAACTTACCCAAGCAGCATAGGCGATAACGAGTTCTTTACAGACCCAGTAGCCACGAATTGTTAAATCTGTTCCACCACGAATAATTTTACTAGCCACCAAATTTGGTGTTTGGCTATTTATCTCGGTAATAAGATCTTTTGTCTGTTCATTACGCATAAAGCGGAATGGTGAATGTTTATCTTCAGCACCACTTGCACGATGAAGATCGTTTAGAGAATAAAGATTATCAATAGTACGAATTGAAGTGTTGAGAATGGTTAAATGTGACATAAGAAATCCTTGTAATTTTTTGAGTAATAAACCCTACGAAATAGGGTGATCGAGTGGCTCAAAAGCCTACAAGAAGCTGGACGTATTCCCCTTTCGGGTATTGTATTAGTCGCCCACTCGATCATAGATTAAATTGTTTTACCATTTTTTAGATATAAAAAAACCGCAAAGGATTTCGGTTGCGGATTACCGCTTGTAAGGTTTTGAGACCTGTTAAAAAGAGTAAACGAAAAAATTATGGGTGTCAATAGGGGAGATGAAAAATGAAAAAAGTAATTGTTGAAATTAAGATGACGATTGATGGACAAACTTTCTCACGAGAATTTAGTGATGAATTTTCTGTGGATGAGTTGCTTTCAATGGAGCGACCGCAACGTCGGTTTGATTATTGGTGCAGAGATATTGCTGTTTATTTTAATCAGCGAGAATTTAAGAAAAAAGCCCGATCTTTAGACATAGATCAGACTTTTACTGACGAACTGAAACAGCGTTTATAGGGTGAGCAATGACAATAAATCTAAGAAAAGAGGCCAAAGGCCGTGAGTGCCAAGTACGATTATTCGGTGTGTGTAATGGCAATCCTGAAACCGTGGTATTGGCTCATTATCGTATGGCGGGCTTAAATGGTATGGGGCAAAAGCCGAATGATATTTTCGGGGCGTGGTGTTGCAGTAGCTGCCACGACGAATGCGACCGTCGAACAAGAAAACTGGAAACGGATTTTGTACGATTAGCTCATGCTGAGGGTGTATTTCGTACACAAGCGATTTTGCAGCGAGAGGGGAAACTATGAGCGAATGGGTCGAAATCACCTTGCCTTATCCGCCTAGTGTGAATACCTATTGGCGACATACGAGAGATGGACGGCATTATATTTCAGAGAAAGGGAAAGCCTTTCAGGCAAGCTGTAAACAAGCCTGTGAGCCGTTTAAGTTGATAAAAGGCAATGTGTCTATTGATATTTTGATGTTTCCGCCTGATAAGCGAAAGCGTGATGTGGATAATATTTTGAAAGCGTTGTTAGATGGGTTGACTCATTCAGGGATTATTGAAGATGATAGCCTGATTGTTGATTTACGAGTGCGAAAGCAGTTAGTGGTACGTGATGGTGGGATGATTAGAATGCGGATTGAGGCGGTAGTATGAGTTTTAAAGACGTTTGTATTCAATGGGGTTATTGGGCCACGCCACGATTAGGTACAGAATATCCGAATTTGTCGGTGAGTATTCCTGTTCCGCCAGTGATGAAATCAAGGAGAGTGGTACCGATTAAGGACGAGTTGGCAATGGAGATTGACCGTTGTGTTTGCGTGATGAAAAAGGTGACACCTGAGTTGTATGATTTGTTTATGGCGACTTATGCGTATCGGTTGCCAGTGTATGATTTGCGGAATAAGTATAAGGTGGTGACGCAAAGGGGGATTTTAACGAGATTTGGATTGAGTGATAGAACATATCGTTACCACATTCGAACGGCTGAAACGAGTTTAAAATTGATGTTGCATTGTCATCAATGTGTGATGTTGGCATAAATAGATTAAAAAATTCCTTGCACTTTATTGTAGGAATTCCTATAATAATCACATCTAGCAAGGGTGCTAGATACAGTAAACCCCACGCTGTGTAGAGTGGGGCTTACAAAGGAATTAAGAGATGTACACTAAAATCTTTCTCTTAATTGTCTTGTTGATGTTGGTAATGCCAGCATATTAGAGACAATCCAAAGGGGCGATGTAGGAGTTGCCCCTGCGGTTTCCAATATTAACTAAGTGCGGCAGAAAAAGCAAGGGATTTTTATTATGGCAATGACATTAGCAGAAATTCAAAAACGTTCAGAAGAAAAACGTGGCATTAAGAATAAGTCGTTTAAGTTGAATATAGAAACGATTTCGTTGATTGAAATGTTATCAGTAAAGACAGGTTTACCACAAAATCAATTGATTACAAAATTAGTGAAAGAATTTGCAGAAAAAATGTAAAAAAGTGTTGTAATCGGTGCAGGGAAGTTGTATGATTCTAGCTATAGTGCGGTTTTTGCATTTTAAACGCACGAAAGAATTTACAGCCCTGAGCAGAGATGCTTGGGGCTTTTTGTTTTGGGTAAATTTATGGCAACTAAAAAGAAACGAGATTACAAAAAAGAATATCGGGAATACCACGGTAAACCAGAGCAGGTTGCCAACCGTGCGAAACGTAATCAAGCACGTCGAGAGATGGAAAAGGAAGTAGGTAAGTCAGCATTGAAAGGAAAAGAAGTTGACCATAAGCGTCCCTTATCCAAAGGGGGCAGTAATGCAAGGGGTAATTTGCAAGTGTTATCCCGTACCGCCAATCGAAAGAAAGGCAATAAATAGCAAGGCGTGGCAGGGAGCAGGTAGTTAAGATGATTTTACAGTGAAGAGCCTTGCTACCTTGCTATGCTAACCAACAAAAACCAACTGTGTAACGACCGCAGTTTGTTTTAGGCGACTGAAAGGTCGCCTTTTTTAATTCAGAGAGAAAAGTGTGTAATGTTAAATTGTTATTTTATCTATAAATTCTACGATGAAAATCAGACCCTAGCCATTCTAGCGGAAACGGTGCGAGAAGCGAAATCCAAAGCAAGGGCGATTAGTTCGGAATTAGTCTATGTGGGCTATGATGAAGTGGAAGAAGATCTATTTGCTGAACAAAAGATTGCATGGATTTGTGATAAGCCTGTAGAAGAGTTGCCGTTTCCATTTAAGCAAGGCAAGCAGTTAGCATTGTTATTTGCTTATGGGACGAATTGTCAATGTTGTTTAGGGTATCGGATTATGGCAGGGTTGCTGTTAGGCGGTATCGTTGGGTATTTGTTGGGGTAGGTTATGGCGAAGTCTTATGATTGGTTAGCAATTAAAGTTCAATTCATCAATTCTAATTTACCAATGCAAGACTTTGCGGAACAAAATGGCATACCTTACGGAACCTTACGCAAAAAGGCTGGAGCAGGAAAATGGCTTGATGAACGGATCACGATTGGATCACAAACGGAACAAAAAAGCATTGAGTTTTCTGTTAATAATCGTGCTACAAAACTTGCTCAGGTTGACGATGATTGTGTCAAAACGGCAGAATTGATTAACAAAAAAGTTATTGAGTTACTGCCGTCAATAGATAGCCCTATGGCATTGAAAGCCTTATCGGGAACATTGAAAGATACACAAATAATTAGTCGCTTAGCCCTAGGAGCCAGCACAGAAAACCAAGCCACTGGCACTACAACGGATTTTGCTCAATGGTTGGAGAATATTGATAATGGCGAACTCGGAACAAGTCGATCGTCTGCGTGATGAATTTCGACGTAACTTTCAGGCCTTTGCGTATTACTGTTTGAAGATTCGAACTAAAAACAAAGGTGTGATTCCCTTTGCGTTAAATTCGGTGCAGTTGGATTTATTGGATAAGTTCTACGACCAAATGCAGATGCAACATCGGGCAAGATTTATTGTGTTGAAAGCTCGACAAATGGGGTTATCGACCTTTATTGGGGCGTTGTATTATTGGTGGGCGATTTACCACAGGGGGACGAAAGCCCTTGTGTTGACGCATTTAGACAGTGCGACTAAAGAGCTGTTTGAGATGATTAAGCGTTACCACGACAACGCCCCTGATGAATTTAAGCCAAAGGCTCACCGCAATAGCACTAATGAATTAGCCTTTACGGATGTTGATAGTGCGTTTAAAACAGCTACGGCTGGCAGTAAGAATGTGGGACACGGTTCTACTATTCAATGCTTGCATTGGTCTGAAGTTTCTCGTAGTAAAAACCAAGCAGATATGACGGCAGGGGTAATGCAGACTGTACCAAGTGGCGACAACTCCATGATTTTCCTTGAGAGTACAGCGAATGGTATTGGTGAATATTTTCATCAAACGTGGGAACAAGCCTTACGTGGTGAAAACGAATATACCCCTGTGTTTTATCCGTGGACGGCCATGGCAGAATATCGACAAAGTGCGGTGGGAATTGAGTTTAGTTCTGAAGAACGTGATTATCAAGCCTTGTATGGTATTGATGACGAGCAGTTAGCGTGGCGACAAGCCAAAATGCGAGAGTTTAAAGGGTCACCTGAAGAACGTTTGAGTTTGTTTCGTGAGCAATATCCCATTACCCCTGAAGAGGCATTTCAATCTAGTGAGAATGCGTTTGTTAATAGCATTGCAGTACGAGAGGCTCGTAAGGCAGAATTTGAGCCGTTTGGTGCGATTGTATGTGGTGTTGACCCCGCAGCAGGTGGCAAAGACAGCACGGCCATTGTGTTACGTCAAGGACGCAAGGTGTTAAAAGCGTGGCGGTTCAAACAACCCGATTTAATGGCGATTGTAGGACGTTGTGTTGATGTGATCCACGAGTATAAAGTCGATATGATGTTTGTAGATGCCGTGGGATTAGGTTTGGGCGTACATTCTCGCTTGGTTGAACTCGGTTATACTGACCGTGTAATGGATGTTAAGGCAAGCCGTAAAGCGGATGAACCTGATGCGTATTTTAATAAGCGTGCGGAAATGTGGGATAGAATGAATCAGTGGCTTGAAAATGGTGCTGACATTCCTGATAACGATATTTTCGAAAGTGATTTGCTGATGTTGTCAGCAGAATACGACAGCTCACGGCGGCTGAAAATGCAGAGTAAAAAAGAAATGGCTCATTCGCCTGATTTGGCGGATGCCTTGTCATTTACTTTTGCATTAAATTATGTGATGCCGAAGTCGGAGCAATCCGAAGAATACGAGGGATTGCGTAAAGCTCCGACTTATGGGGGCAGTATGATTGGGGCTAAGGTTTAATTGCATTTTTTATTTAAGGATTTCCAATGGCAACAAACAAAGAACAAATTGACCTGCCAGATAACGAAGAAGAATTAGAAGACGTTCATGATTCACTGGCTGAAAAGGTGATGGAATGTTTCCGACAGGCAAAAAGCTACCGTTCTTCTTTGTTGGTTCAAGGTAAGACTGTGGAAGATTGGATAAGACGACTAGAGGATGCGTACCATAAAATCCACGACCCTGAGGAATTAGCAAGTCGTCCGAATATGCGTTCTTACTTTGGCTTGGTTCAGATTAAGACTAATGCAGTAGGCAGTTATATGCGGTCGAAATACGCTAACCCTGCCAATCCACCGTTTAATATTTCACCTACACCGATTGTGGAATTGCCCGAAAACAAACGAGAGCAAGGCTTGGAAAAAGTGAAAGGGCAATTATTAAGCAAGCTGATTGAATCAGGCATACCGTCGGAGGCCATTATGGGTGAAGACGGTTTTTTATTACCTGAGGTAGCAAGGTTTATTGAAGAACAAAGTAAACAAGCGAAAGAATTATTACGTCAGGAAGAATTGCAAATTGCGACTGATGCTACGGCAAAAATGGTGAAACTGATTAAAGACCAGTTGGTGGAAAGCCATTTTGCTCAAACGCTTAGCGAAACCTTGTTTGATATTGCCTTATATCCTGTGATGGTGGTGGGCTATGAAAATGAGGCGGTGGTAGATTACCAGTGGAACAAAAACAAATTTGAGAAAGTAACAGTGATTCGTCCGACATTTCGGCGAATTAATCCAGTTAACGCATTCTTCGCACCTGACAGCACCAATGCTCAGGACGGTTCTTTTTTTATTGAGCTAACTAAACGCACCAAGGCTCAGTTGTCATCTTTCATCGGCAAAGAAGAATTAGGTTACGATGATGATGTGTTGAAAGAGGTGATTGATAATGGCGATACGCATTGGCTAGGCTTAGATGCGGATGACAAAGGTGTGTTGGATTATCTGTTAGTCGATGATGAAATCCATACATTACGCTGTCAGATGATGATTCAAGGCGAAGAACTGATGGATTATGGGGTGAAACTCAAAGACAGTGAATGTCGTGACTTTTTTAATGTAGATATTGAAGTATGCGATAACCGTGTTATTCGTTGCCAAATCGTGGCACACCCGAAAGGGGAACGCACTTATTTTAGTGCAAGCTACAAGAGAATTGCCGGCGAACCTTATGGCGTATCGGTAGGCATGATGATTTACGACCGTCAACAATCCATTAATCGTACGCAATATTCCATGTTGCTGAATGCTTTGTATTCGGCAGGTCCTATGTTGGAGATTGATGCGGATAAGTTCAATGACCCAAGCAAAATCACTTTTGAACCTTACACGAGAATTTTCTCCAATCCAACTCGGGAAAATAATGGACGAGGGATTACTCAACATAGTATTCAACTGACCTTTCCGCAATTATTCACTTTCATGACTAACGAAATTCGCCTTGCGGATGATGAATGCGGTTTACCGTCATTCTTAAATGGCAATGCTGGATTACAAGGAGCTGGGCAAACCTTAGGCGGTTTAGCCATGATGACGGACAACGCAGTGTTAGGGCTAGAGGATTGTGCCTTTAATATTGATGAATATTTTATCCGACCCGCCATTACTTTGATGTACGCTCATAATTTATTGGGTGATGACGACAGCGTAAAAGCGGATGCGGAAATTATACCAACTGGGCTTTTAGGGCTGAAAACCGAGTTGAATAAAGCGAAAGAGCTTGCAGGTCTTGTGCCACAAGCAAGTGAACTCGCACAACAAGGGCTTGTACCACAACAGATGATAAAAGATATGGTACGAGATTATTTTGAATCAGCAGGCATTGATACTGACCGCTATATGCCAAGTAATGGTGTGCAGTCTGACCTGAACAACGCTCAAATGGCAAGCCAAACGAGCGGATTAGATGGACGGAGTTTAAGGATGATGTAAATGAAAATTGATTTAGATGAAGTCAAACAGGGCGACCAAGTTTGGCACGACCGCTACGGCTACGGCATTGTACAACGTGTTCAAACTCATACCTGTGACGTGAAATTTAACGAATCCACTAAAGTACTGACGTTTACAGACGGCGGTTACGCAAGTGGATTTAAAGTATTGTGGTGGCAACAACCGATTGCCTTTACACCACGCAAAGGGCAGGACTACACCAAGTTCCATGACTTAGTGGCCGTGCTGTTTGATAATCTGTATGGGGGTAAATCATGAGTTGCGATAAAAATATCTTAACGGTGATTGCTCCTGATATTGTGGATATCCAAGGCTTTTCGGTACAAAGCGCTGTGCGTGTTACGGCTTACGGCTTAACTAACGAAGATACCATTACTTTCCAAAGAGTGCATTATTGCAGTTCGCAACCACGCTTTGAACGTAATGGCTGTGCGTTGATTAGCCCTAGCAAAAGCGAATTATCATCAGCGATTGAATATCAAATTGGCACATGCGAACCGAGTCTTACCCCAGAACGCAACACCATTATTATTCCAGACTCTGGCAATTACATTCCTGTGGTGAATGGAAACCCAACGGATTTAGTCGTGGAAATAGAACCCGTTTCTGACCGCACTTTTACTGAGGCAGAAGTCGGCGTCGATCCTTGTGGATTCTGTTTAGACAAAACGTGGGAAACCACAGGGGCAGAACGTTGCAATCAGCATTTTGTGGAACAGGAAGAAATCAGTAATTGCGGTAATGTACGCTGGGCACGAACAAAAAAACGTTGCGGTTATTACGCTAGCGTGCCGATTGTGTTTGATGTGGACGATAGCTGTTGTGGCGATAAGCAAATCGGTTATCTATTCCACCCTGATGAAACCCGAGACCCTGACGCAACGGTAGCGATTAGCGATTGTAACGGCATTGTCGGTTATGCGTACCCACAAGCAGGCGATGGGCATACTGTCCCGATTGCAGAATGTGAAAATGGCATTATCGGCTATGCGGTAAACAATTCGGCAACCGCCCCACAAATTACGGAGTGCTAATTATGGCAATTAAACCTTTATATGCAGAAAAGTTAAGCGAACTTAGCTGCAAAGCAACCGCAGATTGTTCAGCGACTGAATCAGAATTGGCGCAAGCTCAGGCAGATTTAGTCGCAAAAGATGAAACGATTGCGGAGAAACAAACTGAGCTAGACAAGGCTCAAGTCGATATGGCAAAAGCGAATGATGTTATTTTGGCTAATGCGGAAGAAATCGACCAATTAAAGTCAGACTTAAAAAATATGACGCAGAAAGCTGAACAAAAACAAGCTGACTTAGATATCGCCAATGAACGCATCGCAGAGCTTGAAAAACAACTAACAGCACAGCCGACAGAATGTGATGTATTGGCGAAATATCTTGACCCAGTAGTACGTTTAAATGGTGAAACAATCTATTATGGTTTGAAAGATAACCCTGATTGTGAAAGTTTAAATGTTGAAAAAGGGGAAAGTTTAGGCGGTGAAACGATTACAAATGTAACAGGAGAAAATTAAATTATGGCAACAGTAAAAGTTGTAACAGAATTAGACTTAGGTAAAGCCTTAGATATTTTAAATGACAAAGTCGATGTGCAAGTTTCCGCACAAGAAGGCAATATCATTGAATTGAAAGATGATGGTTTATTTGCCGTGAGCACAGGCGCAGAATCTCAAGCAATGACATTTGACGCCATTCAAAAAATCGGTTTAGAAAATATTGCAAGTTTAGCTTTTGCTAAGTCGGGCGATAAAAATTTCTGTGTAGGCTACACCGAAGGTGAGGTAAAAGCGGAAGCTAGCATTAAGTCTCAAAAAGAAAACGGTATGGTGAAAACGATTGTCGTTGAACACACTTTTACGAATACATACCAACAGGATGTTACGTTAGATTATCAATTTATTACGGATAAGCAGACGGATACACATAAATATACCATTAAAGAGATTTCTAGCACATTATTCACAATTGAAAATGGCAGTGCTGCGATTACCGTTCCAGCAAATAGCACGTTTACTGTAACCGTTACCTACACGCTAGATAATACAGGTGAGAATGATGCGAAACCATTTAGCTTGAATGGAATTAAGTCAGCAAGTTGGAATACCCCATACGGCACAAAATTATTAACACCTAAAAATGTGATTGGATATGGTACTACTGTCCTTATGTCAGCGCCGATTGCGTCAGCTTGGTAATTTACAACACAACGGCGGTCAAAACTGACCGCTATTTTATAGGAGAAAATTATGGCATTTGTAACTTGTAGTCAGTTTAAAAACGCTCAAGAAGAACAAGCCAATGCAGCAATGAAAGCTGAAAAGGCATTGCTGGATTGTGCGGAAAATGCAGTGGGTGTAACCACATCATCTGATTGCTCTGATAATGGCAAAGGCGGCGTGATTACGATTGCAAAAATCAAGCAAGCGATTGCTGATGATGTGGCGGTGGCAGTAAAACCGAATAGCGGTTTAACTGGCAATGGCACAAAAGCAAGTCCGCTAGAAATCAAGACTGGTAACGGCTTGACGATAGATACTAACGGCTATGTAGCATTAGACAGCAATGCGACAACTAAAGCAGTAGCTAACAAAAACTTTTTAGACGCATTGAAAGCTAACGGTTTATTAGGCGATGGTTTAGATGTGGTTAATGGCAAGTTAATCGTGAAAACTGACGAAATTATGGACGCAAGCGGAACAGTTCATCAGTTCTTTGCGGTGAAAAAATAAGTGTTGTTATTTTAATTTAAGGAAAACACAATGCTAAACAAACAAACAAACAAACAAACAAACAAACAAACAAACAAACAAACAAACAAACAAACAAACAAACAAACAAACAAACTAGCTTAATCGCTAGTAAGGCGGTGCTATGAGCGTTAAAACAGTAGCACCTAATAATATGGGAGATCGCCTTGATTGGAGCGATAGCGGTAAGCAATACAACGTTAATGTTGCTGACCTTATTGCTCGAATTGAAGCGTTAGAAAATGCACCAATTAACGAACCAATCAATTTAATGGAATTAAGCTATCTTGAGCCTAATGAGGAGCAAGTGCCTAACTTAAATAACATTAAAGGTTTAGGTTGGAAGCCATTTTACGGAAACATTTGGGTAAATAGTTCAACCAATAAAACAGGGGATACTCAAAATCAAAATGGTTCGGGAGTAACAATTACTTACCCAGCTTGGGTTGTGGGTTCTCCAGTTCAAGAACCTTTTAAAGTAAACTCTGGCGATACAGTAAAATGTGCTACAACAGTTACTGATTACCCTGATGAACAGAATTATGACTTTACAGGTTATCAATTAGCAACCTATGTTGAAGTTGTACAAATGTTTTTCCACCAGTCAAAAGCATACATTCGCACGAATGACCACGGAATGAAAGCTGACGGTTCATTAGTCAATGTAAATGCCTGGGGTGATTGGTATCGGGTTTAATTGATTAGGTGCGATCTCTCAATGAATATATTTAACACTCTTAGGAGAATAATTATGACAATTAAGACAGTCGCACCTAGTAATATGGGCAAGGGTATTGAATGGAATAAAGATGAAAAGAAATATGAAGTTTCTATTTCGGAGAATTCTGGACTACAGCTTAACGATAATGGTGAGCTAGAACTACGAGTATCAGCTTTAGAAAGCAACCAACTTCGCCTGTTAAATGGGGAGTTGTACCAAGGTACAAAAAGCAGTAATCACTTATTAAATTTATATGTGGACGCTGTTAATGGAGTCGATATTACCCCAACAGAAGACAATGGTGCAGGAACACGAGCAAAACCGCTTAAAACATTCGCTTTTGCATTAAAACAACACGAATACGGTGCTTCGCAAAATATTTGGTTACACGAAAATCAAACTCACATAATGTCTGCGAAATCATCGGTTAGTGTTTCTGCAGGTTCAATCCTTGTTCAGCCGTATGGTAGTATTGTAGATAGTTTATTAGCAACAAGTACTAACCGAACTCAAGTACACATTAAACTTCAAACTCAAGGATTAGGTCCCGTAGTGCAGTTCAATGATGTTTTACTTGCTAGGGATAGTGTAAACGCTAAGAATGTTCGTTATTACACTCCTTGTATTTATTTATACTGTTCGCTAACATTTGACGGTATATCGATGGAACAAAATCTTGATTTTACCATCAGTGATCCTTATGGAGATACCACTATCGTTAGTAAAGGTTCTATGTCTCGCATTGCTTGTTATCAAAGGGCTATGTTCTACTTTTCTCGTGGACGTATTACTTGCGTCGGCAGTGTAAAAACTACGTTAGATAGCAACATATTAAAAGAGGGTTTTGATTTACATAATGGTATGTCAGGCTTTGGTTTTGTTTATATCGATAATGCTTCCACTATTATGTATAACCAAACCCCAAGTGTTAATGAAATCGGTTGCTATTACCTTGCCGACAAAGGTTCAGGCACTGCGTATAATTCAACGAGTTTAGTTGGTGTATTGGATTCCGACGCTACGCTATGCGAATGGTTAAGTAAACGCATTTATGAGTTTCAAGTGGAAAACCAAAACGGTGTTAAACAAGCCCTTGCCCCAATTACAAATATTCCGAGTAAATATTTAAATGTTTGGTCTTAATTATGATACAAATCATATAGGGAATTTATGGTACCAATCCAAACCCACACAACCATCATTCGCCAACAAACGCAACCCAATCAACCGCACTTTAACCTAAACGAACTGTTCCCCACATCAACCAACGTGGAAGTGAAACGCTATCCGCTACGGGTGATTGCATGGGGATTAACAGGAGCGGAAACGGTGACGGTGCATATTGCAAGAGTACAATCTTTAGGGAATCGTCACTGGACGTTATCCGATGATTGTTGCCCTTGCGTGATTGAACCAAGTGCGTTGGCGAATGTAGAAAATATGCCGTATAAAAAGTGTAAGCAAGCGGTGGTGTTAACTGCTGATGAACCAGCCATTCATATTGATGACGCAGGCACTTACTACTTTGAATATCACGGCACAAACTCGGTGATTATAGATCATTACGACGATCCAATCATTCCGAAAAACCGACTCTGCGACTGCGACCTTTAAAAAGTGCGGTCGTTTTTTTCATTAAAACATAGGAGAAATCAAATGAGTTTTACCCCAATGAAAGGACGTGAAAACGTTGTGAAACCCAACGAGGGAAACGGTGGTGTACGCTTTACTGATTCCACGGCCAAAGTCGCCAAAGAAATCAATGGTGGCGTAATGCCGTCTGCGAGCCGTAGTGGTAAAGGTGGCTGCAAAAGTTGTGGTCGCTAAATGAAAGCCACGGATTCCCCATTGTGGGTGCGAATGTGTTCGCCTAATCAGCCCAGTGACGAGTTGACCGAACTGCGTTTTAGCTTGTCCCACAATGAACAAATTAAGCAGGAACTGGAAAATTTTCTGTATGCCCAATGGCTTTATCTCAACACGAAAGCCCGAATGGAGCTGGATGACGCTATGCGAAAAGAATATCAACATTCTGCTCACACCGTCGCCGAGCTGACAGGCTTAATTTTCCGTCCTGATAAACCTGAAACGACAACGAAAATCTTACCGCTTGTGTAAGGTTTAACGCTCAACAAGAGTGCGGTTAAAAAACATTTTATTTTTTGACCGCACTTTTTTATCCACTCTTTTAAGGAAAGACCATGGAACAACAAGATACTCAAACTTTCGGTGCTTACATTCCCCATTATTTACGTGACGAACTTATCAAAGCTCGTGAAAAACAAGCAGAAAAGGAAGAACCGAAAGTACAACAGGAAACAGTAGCAGAAACCGAACAACCTGAAATCCCCCCTGAAAAGCCAGAGACACCTGATGAAAAACCGTCTGAAAAAGAACCGCAGTCTGAATCACCAGAACAGACTACGCCCCATTCTAAGGACGATAATGATGTCAACGCATGGAAAGGGAGATTAAAAAAGGAACAAGCAGAACGCCAACAGCTTAACGCCCGATTAATTGAAGAATCTGAGGCCAGAGAACGAGCGGAAAAACGCTTGCGTGAGTTAGAAGAAAAACAACATCAGCCAACCACTTCAACGCCAACTCAACCAGACCCAGTCGGCTTATCTGATGACGATTTGGCAGAATTGAAAATTGTGAATCCTGATCTGTATTTCAAGCTCAAAGCACAACAATCTCAACAACAAGCTCAACGGCAATCGTCACCTGTTCCCCAAAAAACGGAAACCGCATCTCAGCCGAACACAACCGCACCGTCAGAAACAGCCCAACCGACGATGTCAGAACGTGATCGGATTTGGTATGCGGAAATTCAACGTGAAATTCCTGAAGTGCAAGGATTACTTGGCGATTCAAACTTTATGGAATTTGCACGCAGTAAAACCGATTGGACTGGGGCGACAGGTTTGGATTTGATTACTCAAGCAGGCAAACAAAAAGATGTTCGCTTAATTCCTGTTATTCGTAACCTGTTAGATGAGTATCAACAATCACAAACAAAAGAGCCAATGCCTGTGACCGTGGCACCACAGAAAAGTGCGACGATTAAGGTAAAGGCAAATTCTCCCAAAGAAATGACCGAGAAAGACGAAGCACAAGCGGAAATGTTGGCCCGACAAGGGAAAACCGCCGAGCTGAAAAAATTCTTGGCTCAATTTAAGAAATAGAAGGACTTTTTATGGCTAAAAATATGCGAGCCGCCGACCTTGGCGGTGCAACCGAAGGGCTATATATTCCCGATTATGCGACGCAGATTGTCATTTCTGAAATGCACAACTGTTCTGCATTATCCCGAATTGTTAACCCAAAACACAACATTGTAGAACTCGGTTTAAACTGTGCACCAGTGGCCCATTACACCATTATGGATAACATTGAAGTTGGTGATTTTACTAATGGTGCATGGAACGGTGAAACTTGGGAACCTGACAATCCATTCCGCAGTGGTGAAATTCGTTTATGTCACTCTGTGCCAATGAAGAAAAAATTCTCTCGTGAAGAGGCGACATTAATGTGTCACCGTTGGGAAATGTTCCAAGACGGCTATGAAACCGCTGTCGGTCGTGCCTTACGTGATTTGACTGAGCGTTACGGTTTTACCGTGTTAGCCGCTTCTGCTCACCCATTATTACGTGGCATCAAAGCAGGTGCGTTAAGCGGTAATATCAATTTAGGCGATACCGAAAACCCTATTGTGGTAGGCAAATCCAGTGGCGTACGTGCCATGGACGTGTTGCAAAACATGGAGCAAGCCTTACAAGAGGGCGGTGTCACTTGTGGCGGTAATGCGTTAAAAATCGTGGCAAGCCCAGCGTTTTATTCTCGTATTCGTGCGGAACAGTCCAATCTTGGTGCAGGTTGTTGCTTACCAGATAACCCAATTGTGACTGGCATGGTACACCCAATGTTAGGCATGGAAATTTACTCATCCTTACATATGCCACGTTATCGCCGTGCGGACGGTAAAACGGTGGAATATGTGTTAATGGTGGATCCAGAAAACATTGCGGCACCAAGTCGTTTAGACTACCTCGAATGGCAAACCGTATTAAACGATATTTACCTTGTGGGTAACTACCGTTTTGATGTGGCAGCCTTAAGTAATAAATCAATTGCGGTTGCGGCCGTCGTCGTGGAGGCTTAATTATGGCAATTTACAATTTATTCCGTGGTGGTTATGCTGTTGAATTTGGCAAGCCTTGCCGTGAGTGCGGTGCATTAGATGAAAATATGTTACCTGTTATTGTACAGCCAGATAACCGTGTGGACGGTGCTTATGGCTACCGTGACAAGATAGAATGGAAACAGCTTTTACGCTTGTTGTTCCAACGTTACGGTAAAGCGGTAGAAGATTTAGAAGTGGGCGATAAATTGCGTGTGTTCTTAAATCCGAACCACGCCAATGTGAAGTCCATTTTCTTTGACTTCCGTGAGCCTGTGGCAGGTTTCCAATTTGATTTAACCACGGTGAACGACACCGATTTAAGCGGTAAAATCACCAAAGCCACCTATGCGGAAATGGGCGGTATTGAAACTGTTACTCAAGGTGATGCCTTTGATACGGCAGAAACCGCACAAGTGGAAGAACGTACTCAGTGGACGATTCATCCTGACAATGGCTACAACCCGAAAGTGGACGTCATTGAACTTGAAATCAAAGCCTTACCAAAAGACGTGAGTAAATTAAATGAAATGGTCATGTTAATTGCTCGTCGTTTTGAACAAGACGGCTATATGATGTAACCCAACGCCCCAGTTTGACTGGGGCTTTTCTTTTTTAAGGACAGCACAATGACACAAACAATGCAAACGGCACCGCAAAAACAAACCTTTGTTTCTGCGATTAACGGCATGAAATTTGACGTACAAAATGAACTCACTGCAGATTTACTTTCCAAAAATGAAAAGAAAGAAATTATCCACAGAGAACGAGTTTCTGCTAAAACAAGCAAAGCCAAAGGCAAACCTAACGATAACGAACAGGAAATCAGCTAAATGAACATGGCAGATTTTATTCTGCGTGTCCGGTTTGATTACAACGACATTGACGCTGACCGCATTGAAGATCCACTGATTGTGGATTATCTCAATGAGGGATTAAGCGAAATGTTTAAGCTCAATCCCAATAAGTTTATCAAAACGGTGGTAGCCAAGCTAGACGACAGCGATTTGCAACAGCCTTGTTGTTGCGATTTGCTGTATTCAGTAGATGCCATTACCGACGCACACGGTAATTTTATTGCAGAGCTTAAAGAAGTCGATGACACCGCTCAAACCGCTTTTGGTAAACGTAATTGTGCGAGCCGTGAAACTGACACACGCAGTTACAGTAAAGTCAGCGGCACCGATAATCAATTCACGGTCAAACCGCCAGTCAGTCCCAATGACAATGTCTATGCCCGAATGACCTGTGCGGTGAAACCGGACAAAGTTAAACTCGGTGAAGAGCTAGATGAAAGCGTGACTGAAAACTATGCGAACTTGGTGGATTATGTGTTGTATTGCTTATTCGGTTCAGAAACCGAGAGTGCGACCTCACAGCAAAAATCCGCTCAATACTACAAGCAGTTCTTAGACCGTACGTTGTTACATGAGCAAATTCGAGTCGCCTTTACACATCAAGCCACGGCACAAACGAGCAATAAAACAGGGGGTAAAAAATGAGTTGTCAATGCGAAAGCCTAGCCAAACCCATTAGCTTTAGCTGTAACCCTTGTTTAAAGCCAAAATGTGGCAATCAACTGGCTAATGTGTGGGTATGCGATAACGACGGACGAGATGTGGAATTTATTTCACTCACAGAGTTTTTGCCCCGAGTGACCCTGATTGCCAAAGGCGTTCCCGATGATGTGGCGTTGGAATATCTGCGTCAATCTGCTCAAACTTTGGCTCAGGACAGCCGATTGTTAAAACGTGAATTGCATTTAGATGTTCAAGCTGGCGTGCGAGATTATTACCTTGAACAAGGCGATAACGAACAAGTGCATTATGTTCAATCGGTCACATTCGGAAAGTGCGGTGAAAAACAACATTGTTTGGATAAATGCCATTTACCTGCAATGCGTTGTGATGACCGCTTTGTGTTTGAACCCAATGACAAAATTATATTGAAAAACACCCCGAAAACGGACGGTGAAAATCAATTATGGGTGCGATATTTTGCAACACCTAGCCAAACCGCATGCGAAGTGGATAAATTGTTATTCGACCGCTACCATGATGTTGTCGTGAATGGGGCGTTAAGCAATTTATTGTATATGCGACAATATGACTTTGCTGATGCACAATTGGCCGTGTTGTATGAACAACGGTTTAAACAAGGCATAGCCAAGGCCAAGATTGATGTTATGGAGCATTTTGAAACGGAAACACCGTCAAGCCTTGCTTACAGGGGGAGAATTTAGCATGTCAGATTATTGTAAAGTGATTGAAAAATGCAAAAAGTGCCAATGTTGCCAGTCAGATAATCAAGACGGACTCGCTAGTCAAATCCATGTGCCACGCCCAACCGAACGAGTGATTGAGCGTGAAATCGTCGAACTTGCAACAACATGTGAAGATTGTGGCTGTGCCAATATCAGACCCAATGGGGTGGAGTATGAAAATGCCAACTAAAGATGCAACCTTATGGGCAATGATAATTGCCTACCTACAAAATAACTTAAACGCCATTTACAGTTTTACCATGGCGTTTTTTATTGCCATTTTTCGCATTTGTTATATTGGCAAAGAACGTAAAAAAATTCGTGTTGTGATTGAAAGTATTCTGTGCGGATTAATAGCGATTGCCAGTGAAAGTGTGTTTATTTACTTAGACATGCCGTCTAAATTATCCGTTGCTTTCGGCTCAATCGTGGCGTTGCTAGGGATTGATAAAGTGCGAGAAATGGCCATGCGTTATTCCCTAAAAGCCAAAGGTGGTGACAATGAGCAAGTTTAGATTTAGCAAACGCAGTGAAAATAATCTAAAAGGCGTTCACGAAGATTTAGTACGAGTAGTACGCCGAGCCTTAACCCTGACAGAACAGGATTTTATGGTAATTTGTGGCTTACGCACCTTTGAAGAACAAAAGGAAATGGTTGCTAAAGGCACCAGCAAAACCTTAAATAGCCGACATTTGACTGGTCATGCGGTGGATTTAGTACCATATCCTGTGGATTGGAACGACTGGAGCAAGTTTGCTCAAATTGCTAAAGCCATGAAACAAGCGGCCAAAGATTTAAAGGTTCAAATTGTATGGGGTGGTGATTGGAAATCCTTTAAAGATGGACCGCACTTTGAGTTGGATAGAAAAACTTATCCATAAAATAGTTTTGCATTTTTATAGCAATAGACTTATAATTCTCCCATGCGTAATGATCATACTTGTTATGCAATCTACATCCAGCCCTTGGCGAGTCATTTCACTATTCCGAATTAGACAACCCTTGGGCTTTTTTATAATTCAATTTTGGAATGTAATGATATGAAACGTAAAGTTGCTATTTTTGTCGATGCTGGATTTTTCATCCGACTCTTTACCAAAAAGATCGATCCTGAAATGAAAATGTCACCAGAAAAATTAGCTAAAGAAATGTGGCGTTACTGGGTTAGGCATGTAGATCGTCATAATGGTGAGGAACTTTACCGTATCTATTTTTATGATTGTCCACCTTTGATGAACAAGGTGCAACACCCGATCACTGGGAAAGAAATTAATTTTGCTAATAGTGACATAACAAAATACAAAACTGCATTACACCAATCTCTTATTCATCAGCCTTATGTGGCTTGCCGTATGGGAGAGTTGAGTGTTGACACGAAAACAGACTGGGGCTTTATTCGTTCTGATTCAATACATAGCTTTAAAAAACTGATCAAAGGGGAAGTATCTATTGAAAAAATCAATCCTGATAATGTATCTCTGAAACCAAAACAAAAAGGTGTAGATATGAAATTAGGTATTGATATCACAAGTGTTGTATTAAAAAAATTAGCTAATAAAATTATTCTAATTTCAGGCGATAGTGATTTTGTGCCTGCAGCTAAATTGGCTCGTGTTGAAGGTGCTCATTTTATTCTTGACGCAATGGGAAGAGACGTAAAAGGTGATTTAGCAGAGCATATTGATGGACTAAAAACTTTTATTCACTCTCACAAAACAGAATAATTATCAACACAATAAAAAACCGCTTATGTTGATCTGAACCCTAAAAAAAGTTGGACACAAACTAACTGATTAAGAGGTAGCTCAAAAATATAAGCGGTTTTTTCATACCCAAAAGGATCTCCCATGCCAACCCTAAAACTCACCCAGTTCGGCGGTATTGCCCCAAAACAACGCCCAAATAACCTACATCAAGCCATGGCACAAGTGGCAGAAGATGTAGATCTAAGCCGTGGTACATTGCGACCATGGCGAACTGATAAAAAAGTCAGCGACAAAACAGGGCAATCTATCTTCATAGATAAATGCTGTTACCTCACAAGCTCAAATTGCCAAGCAAGTTTTTCACACATTGATACCGATTGTTGCTATATTGTCGCCAGTGGCATAAAAGATTATCCGGTTATTCAACACAAAGACAATGCTTGTGAGGAACGTTGGAATCGATTAGGGTTTCCAGTGGAAATTCCTGCACCTCATGCCCAATTCTTAGGCACATTAAGTCATGATTTCAACCAAGAATTACGCCAATATATTTACACCCTTGTGGATGAATTTGGCTTTGAATCCGCCCCGAGTTTACCAAGTGAACCCATTTATGTTCACAACGACCAGAATATCGTGATTAGCGGTATTGGTGCAGATTTTCCCACTTATTCCATTGCAAAAGTACGCTTATATTGTGCGGTAACGCCGTTAGATTATGGTGATGCCAAAGCGGATTATGACGCCCATTTCTTGTTTGTGGATGAACTGGATTTCGGCACCACAAGCTATGTACATCAAGCTCATACCGTTTACGGTGAAGAATGTTTAACCGAAGAATATGAACCGCCCCATAATTGCATGACCGATCTACAATATTGTGGAAACGGTCAATTAGGCGGTTTAGTGGGAACAGAATTATGGTTAAGTGAACCTTTAAAGCCTCATGCGTTCCCAGAAAGTTACCGCTACGGACATTTCAATGGCAAACCGATTCGCTTTTTATGTGGAGAACGCACAGGCTATATTTTAACGGATGAATATCCAGCCGTCATTGAAATGGAAAGTCCTTGCCAGTCACAAGGTTGTCGTCAGGTTTCTATTCTGGAAGAACCATTACCGATTATCTCGTGTCAGTCCGCTTGTCTGTATAATGGGGTGTGCTTTTATGCGAGCAAAGACGGTTTAGTTATGTTGGCAGGTAGTCAAGCGAAAGTGATTACTACTGCATTATTTACCCAAGACCAATGGCAAGCCCTTGCTCCATGGCAAATGATTGGTGCGGTACACGATGGCTATTATTTTGGTTTTACCGATAAAATGGGTATTCGTTTTAAAGTGCCAGATTCTATCCATGACGAAGTACAAATTGAACAACTGACCACTTTGTCGATAAAACCCACCGCACTTTTCCGTAGTGACCAAGACAATTTATTCTTTGCCACAAACGACGGTATTTACCAATGGAACGCAGGGGATAATTGGAAAACCTTTATATGGCGTGGTCGATTAAATGCCTTACCAGGTTATACCGCCATGACGGCATATAAATTGGTGCAAGAATATCACCCAACCCACGTGAAACACCTTGTTTACAAACGTCATCGAGATGAAATGGTACAAGAACCAGTCATTTTAGCTGACAAAACCGTTTCAGACAGCCGACCGCACCGCTTAAAAGCCGGTTATGCTACCTTGTTTTTTGATGTCGAAATCAGCGGACAAGGGGAAGTGTGGGAATATCATATTGCGACAAGTGTGGCAGAATTGGGAGTGGAATAGGTTGACTTAACTCAATTTTATGACACAATGGGAAAATTGAATAAAGGAGAATTGCCATGAACTTACTTTCGTTCGTCAGTATTGCTATTAGTGCCGCTATTGCCGCACAGCCTGTTTATGTACAAAGTAATATCGAAGTGGAGCAACATTTAGTAAGTCATGATGAGATACAATCAGATAGCCATGAAAAAGCCATAAAAAAAGTCTTAACCGAATTGGCTAATCGTATTTTTATGGCAGAACATGCTTTGTCTGCATTTTATCAACTTGCTTACGAGCAACCGAGTTTATTTGAAGAATTTAACAAACAAGAAATGATGAGTATGTTGCGTGAGGCTGCAGGCTTATTGTTTACCACAAGACAATATGCAGATAAGCACCACATCTTACTAGAACGTTTGGCCAGTTTTGAAAAAGTACTAAACGCCTTTACCCAGTTATTTGAGTATGCAAAATACAAGCAAGATATGGATAAGGTGGTATTATCAAGAGTAGGTAAAGAAAATATAGGCTTAACCTTTGAACATGGCACATCAAAAGAAGAAATTCGTCAAAAATTGTTTGGTTTGCGGAGAACGGTATGATTGTTCATTTCTCAAAACTGTTTGAGAGTGGTGACGCAAATACCTCTGAATTTCAAGACTTTCCTTATTTTGATGATATTCAGGTTGAAATGTTAGCGGATTTTATTGAATCTGTAAGGTTAGATGCTCCCTTAGTGGGAAAAAATAAAACATCATGGCAAGACAATCAAGGTAAAATAATTCCCGAAACGGAATTATACCAACAATACAATGCGTGGCATTACCATAGTGGTGAGTATTCAGAAAGTGAACCAGAATGTTACACTTATAATTTAGAATGGAATGTAAAAGGCTTGAAGTCATCCGCAGTCATTCATTACCAAAAAATTACTGAGCAGGAAATTATATTACTGGCGTATTCGCCCAAACATATTCCTTTCCCAAAGATAATTAACTCGACAAATCCATTATCAACAAGATTTTCTTAACCGCCCAAGTGGCGGTTTTTTTACGTCAAAGGAAACACCATGAAATACCAAACCGAACACATCACAGACATTGCCAGTTCACAACAGTTATTAAGCGAACTGTTTACCTATATCGGAGAACACTTTGACCAAACCGCCCAACTGCGGTTAAATTGGCAACACTTTTTCCAAGTCTGGGCAGGGCAAACCCCTTACACCCAAATTAAAGTATTCACGGCTCGAGAAGACAATCAGATTAAAGGTTGTGTCATGGCGTTGTTATTGGATAATCCGCTGTTTGTCACCAAGCCTTTTATTCACCGCTTTATTGATTTAACCAATGAAGACAAAGCCTTTGATGAGTATGTGGAAACGATTTTAGCGAGTTTGTAGAATGTGAAATAGTGTAAAAATTATTTGCACAAAAACAAGAATTGTTGCATAATCTCCGCAAGGCAGGTAAATCCTAGGCAAACTGCGAAGCCTTAAGGGTATCGTAAGCGTATGTGAAGTACGTCAGATCTAGGGGCTGCCATCCAATTCAAGCCATTGATTTATTAGTCAATGGCTTATTTTTTAGGGGATAATATGCAAATATCGGTTTATTTAGACGAGAGTGGTGATTTAGGCTGGAAATTTGACGCACCATATCGATATGGAGGGTCTAGCCGTTATTTAACCATTGCGACTATTTTAATTGAGCATGGTAAGCGGCATTTGCTTAAGCGTTTAATGCGTGATTTGTATAAGAAAACAAAAACACCGACAACAGAAGAGATAAAATGGGCAAAATTAAGCCAAGAAAATCGTTGTTGGATTGCAGAGAAATTAGTGCAGTTTAAAGAAAAATTGGGAGCAGATGTTCAGTATTTTTGTATTACGGTTAGTAAGGAAAAAGTAAGGGAACATATTCGCCAAGATCCAAATAAACTCTACAACTATATGATTAAACTATTGTTAGCAAAAGAGTTGTCGCAATATAGTGATGTTTTCTTAAATGTGGATCAACGATCAATCAAAATTGAAAGTGGAAAATCATTGCACGATTATTTACAGACATCAATTTGGTTTGATTTTGAGTCTCAAACAAAGCTAAAAACAATTTCTTGCGACAGTAAATGCAATTTAGGTATTCAACTGGCCGATATTTTTTCTGGGATTGCTCAAAATCATTTTGAAGACAGTAAAAGTGAGCCGTATAAAATTCTCGCTTTATATGCCAACATTAAACGGTTATATTTTTAAATGAAAAAACTAACTTTACTATTAAGCCTATTTATCGCCTTATCTACCCATGCAAATTTAGGCGATATTACGAAAAAACAGCTCAAAAATTATATTGTGAAAGGAAACAATATGACGGCTTGCCTTTTCCCTGACTTGTGGTACGTCAATTCAGATAAGGAACGTAATGCAGTATTACAAAGTTGGAAAGATGATCCCAATAAGCAGTCTTTATATATAGTGTACAGCTCAATGTTTTATCCATTACTTGTCGATAGTTTTGGCATGGAGAATGCAACAACAATCTTTTATGGTGAAGATGTGATTGAGTATTACTTAGAGCAGGAAAATATTAGTCAAAAAGACAGAAATAAGATCACAGTTAAGACGGAAGAAGATTGTAAAAAAATTAAATTAGAGTTTGAACGATTGTTTGAGAAATATCCAAAACAACCTTACGCAGAATCAAATTAATAAAATATAGAATAAAAGCCCACAACATTACGTTATGGGCTTTTTTATTGGAGGAAATATGGGTGAACCACTAAAAGTGAGCGCACAAGCGATTAACATTTTAAAAAATCATGAAGGGCTGAGACTTAAAGCGTATACAGATGCAGCCGGTGTAAAAACTATTGGTTATGGGCATACAGGAACAATAAATGGAGTAAAAATTCATGATGGAATGGTCATTACTCAGAAACAAGCGGAAGAACAGTTAAGAAAAGATCTTATTCATTTTGAAAATACGGTTCGAAATAGTGTTAAACAACCATTAACTCAAAACCAATTTGATGCTTTAGTTAGTTTTTCTTATAACGTCGGTGGGGATGCCTTTCAGAAATCAACGTTACTTAAAAAATTAAATAGTGGCGATACCTCTGGTGCTGCGGATGAATTTGTGCGATGGAATAAAGCGGGAGGAAAAGAATTAAAAGGATTAGTTAATCGACGTAATACCGAGCGTGAAATGTTTCTTGGTGTAGGTCAAGGTGAGGCACCGAATATACCAGTACCCACGGAATATGATGAACCTTATGATCCACCTGTTAAAAATCAATCGTACCCAATGTCAAGTGACATCTACTCCGCCTTTGCCCCACCAAATCAACAAACGGCAAAATCGGATTCAGACAGCCTTTATGCAGCCTTTAGCCCAGAGCAAACGGAAGAACAAAATACAGAATCAACCAACCCGTTTAGTAATTATTTTAACCAACTTAACGGCACAATCGACCCTTTAAGCCAAGAGCCAGAACAGACGACCCCAAATTATCGAGAAAAGTATCAGGATAAATTAGCCGCCGCTTTTGGCGTCACCCCGAAAACTGATAATGGCATGCCTGATTATATTGGGGAATTAGTGAAAAGTATTTATGACCAAGCCTAAACTAAACACAGGAGAACATTATGTCAATCGCCGATATCGGAAAAGCCATGGCAATGTATGCCCAACCCACTGAATTTGACCAAAATGCGTGGAAACAAGCCTTTGACATTGCCAACGCTTTCACTGCCACTGAAAACAACCGCACCACCGCTGACGAAAACGCCCGCAAGCTCGCTGAAAACTACGCCACCCAAGATTGGCGAGTCAAGGCCTCAAACGCACAGAATCAAGATTTAACCAACTTGTCAGGTTGGAACATCAAAACCCGAGATGCCACGGGAGATGGGAAGATTAATGCGTTAAATGCACAGAATCGGGATTTAACTAATTCACATGACTGGAATGTACAAACTCGGAACGCTACTCAAGACTATAAAATCAAGGAGGCCATTGCCAATTACATGTTGAATACCAAACAGCATCAAGTTGGATTAAGTAGCATTAATGACCTTGAACAGTTAAACCAAATTAAGCAACAGGCTATTTTAGCCGGTCAAAATCCTGATTATGCGTATTTGCTAAATCCTGACATTGCCAAACAATTTAGCCCAACAACAACGGTTTCCTTATATGACCAAAAACAACAGAATGAATTTAATTACATCAAAGCAATCAATGAAGAATTAGCAAAAGCGGAAGAAAACGCATACGTTAAAAAAATTGATAACAACACTGGTCTTGAAGTTATCGAACGTGACCCAGAAGTATATAACCAATATCTCAAAGGGATTTATGCCAGATATCCAAATTATGGTGCTTATATTGGTGAATACCACGCAAGACGTAATGGGAATTTTCTTCCCCAAACAGGTCAGCCAGTTGTTCGCCCGAATATTATTGGCTATACGCAACCCACGGCATATCCGGCTATTACAGGTTATACACCACCACAGCCTGCGGTTCCTTATGCTGTACCACAATCGCAAATGACACCACAAATGGCACAACAGACACCAACTGCTCCAGTTGTAAAACCGCAAGTCGCACCAGTGGATTATCGTAAAGAATATAATATAACAGATGATTTTATACCGTTAATTCAACAGTATCAGCAAGAAACTGGCGTTAATGAGCAAACAGCGTTAAAGGAATTATCCTATTTATTTTCATTAGCACAACAAGGGTACATATCACCAGAAAATATAAGACAAACTATCCAAGAAAAAATAAAAGACGCAATATTGGCAAAACCTGGTGACAATAAAGAAAGAATAGCCAGATATGATGAATATAGAAAGCAACTGAATTAATAATAATTCAACAAAAACAAACCCAGAAAGGTGCAAACTTTCTGGGTTTTTTATTCCCATTAAGTCAGATTTAACAGAAACAAATTATGATTAATTATAACCCAAAACATCAAATAAAGGTAGGTAGAAAAATGAGTACAGAAGCAGCCGATAAAGCAGGATTAAAATTAGCCAATTCTGCTTTTATTTTATCCATTTGTGTGGGATTGAGTGCATTGATTTTTGCCGTAGGCTATTTTCTTAAATAACATTACAGAAAAAATAAAACCCCGAAAGTTCCTAGGCTTTCAGGGTTTTTCATTTAATCATTAAACAGGAATGACTAAACGAATTATGAATAAGTATAGCAAAACTAAATTAAAAATTCATCTTGAAAAGGGGTTAGAAATGGAAACAAATGCAAGTCCTTTTATTCGGGTAGCAATCGGGTTAGCAATTATTTTAATTGCGTTAAGCGTTTTTGCCTTGAGCATTGCCCCCTTAATGAACGTTATTCGGTGGTGGTAACAATGGAATATGGATTATGGGAAACAACATTAGCATTTTTTGTGCTTATTGTCGGGGCAATTGTTGCTTGGCGATTGCCAAACATTCTCACCGTAATTAAAGATTGGAAAAAACAACAATCAAAATAACTTGATACAAAAACAAAAAACGAGAGCGGCGAACTCTCGTTTTTTTATACCCCTTAACCACTTTCAACACTCAAGGAGTAATTAATGATGGAAATTGTACCCTTAATTTTACCTTTAATCAAGGAGTTAATTATGCAATACGGACTATTAGAAATAGTGGCAAGCCTTGCTTTTCTTATTTTGGTTTGGCGAATCCCCAACATTATTTTAGCCCTAAAGGAATACCTAAAATCAAAATAACTTGACTCACACCCAAGACTTGGGTAATATTCGACCCAAGGTGTCGTAGCCTTTAATCCAAAGCGGAAATCCGCACCCGTCAGACAAGCGGTTTTTTTGTACCTAAAATTTGCAACATGGATCTATTTTCCGTTATTAAAAATAGATTTAGCAAAATCCAATGTCGAGTGGGCGGAGAATACAATACCTGAAAGGGGAATAATCCCAGCCTACTTTGGAAGGCTTACGAACCACTCGGCACCCTATTAAGAAGTATTGTTATCATAACAATGGTTCAATTTAGGGAACTAAATATCGTAAACAACCAAAGGAGACTATTATGTCTAATCAAATCTCAACCCAAACAATCCAATTTTATAATCACGCATTAATCACCTTTGAACAAAACGGCACGCATTACACGGCGATGAAACCGATTTGTGAGAATATCGGGTTAGCTTGGCACGCTCAATATGAAAGAATTCAGCGTGATGAAGTGCTTTCACAAGGTATTCTTATGATAAGAACACCTTCAAATGGTGGCGAACAACAAGTGCTTTGCCTACCAATCGAATATCTAAACGGCTGGCTATTCGGCATAGATATTAAACGTTGCAAACCAGAAATCAGAGAAACCTTAATCCGCTATAAAAAAGAATGTTACCAAGCATTAGCGAATTACTGGCTAAAAGGCAAAGCAGAACGCCAAACTGCGGTGAAAATTGAACGACTTTCAACCGAACACCAAAGCACCATAAAAGAATTGGTACTCGGCAGAGCCAAAGCCCTACCGAAAGACCAACAAGCAGGCGTGATTATCAAACAATGGTCGGCACTCAAAACCCATTTCGGCAAGAGTTACAAAGACATTGACGACAACCAATTTGTCGAAGCCGTGAGCCTGTTGGCAAGATTGCCATTGGAAGGGGAATTGATTATTAATGAGCCACAAACGGAAGACACGATAAGCCTTGCCAAAGATGACGCAATGGCATTACTTGAAATGTGGTCAGCATCCACCAATTTACACGAAAGTAGCTATCATCTTGCTCGCTCGCTAAGACGGTTTAGCAGTCGTGAGCTAGACAAAGTGCAGTTTAACCATCAAAAATACGAAAGACATTTGCAAACGGTTGACCCAATAATCAAACGGCTATTAAAACAACTCACCCCAACGCAAGCATTACCTAATCAGCCGTTAGAGATTGAACAGTTATAACGAACTAAACCACTCTACGGAGTGGTTTTTTATTACTCAAAATAAAACCCTAGTGCGACCAACACTAGGGTTTTCTCATTCCTACTACGACATAGGAGAATAGATTTTGAACAAGACAAATTATAACAGAACAAGTTTTCTAGGCAAGTTATTTGCGAGCCTAAAAATAGGAGGAAATATGAGTAAACAAGGTGCAGACAAAGCAGGTCAAGACATTTCATTTGGCATTAAATTTTTCTTCTGCTGTATTGGAATTGCCACAATATTAGGCGTTTTATTATGGTTATTGCCTGACTTATTAGCATTGTTTTTAAAATAATTGAGGACGTTTTATGAGCCAACTTACCACTGAAGAATTAATCCGCCTTTTCCAAGATCCAAATAATCCGCCAGTACCTAACACACAACAGGCTTTTATTGATTTATATGGCAACCCCAATGTCCTCACGGCACAGCCCGATACTGCTTATGGCTTGGCCTCCCTTTACGCACCACCAGTAGAGCAAGTGGCACCAGTGCCAACTTTGCCACCTAGTGCAGGCTTTTGGGGAAATGTAGGCGATGCAGCGTTAGTCATCCCAAAATCAGCCACAAGATTAGTCAGTTCCGTTGGCGGATTAATCGATCCACAAGGTGCAGTTCGACAATGGGGAGATGAGGCGACAGATTGGCTTGCCAGTTTTGAAAGCGAAGAAAATCGGGCTAACCGAGAAGAAAACGCAAGACGTATAGCATTAGCCAAAGCCAAGGGCGAAAGTGGTTGGGGAGCCAGTTGGGAAAACTTTGTGGATAATCCATTAACCACGATTGGCGATATTGCCGAAAGTGTCTTGCCAAGTGTCGCTGTTGGCGTCGGAGCGGCTGCCCTAGCACCTGAAACAGCGGGTATGAGCTTAGTCGCTGCTGCCCCAATGATTTTAGGCGGTATCCAAGGGGCAGGGGAAACACGCAAAGACATCAACGACCACATTATGGCCATGTCACAAGCAGAACTGAATAAAAGCCCTGTTTATCTGCAATACATAGCCGAGGGTTTAACCCCTGAACAAGCCCGCATTGCCACCGCAACCAGTTGGACAGAACATGGCGGTGAAGTCCTAGCCAATGGTTTAAGCAGTGCAGCATTAGAACGCCTAGGCGGTTTTATGAAACTAGGCAAAACAGGTGGTGTATTAAATTCTGCAGGCGGACGATTTGCTCGTGAATTAGGCACAGAAACAGCGGATGAAACCTTTCAACAACTCACGACCAATAAAGCGATTCATGATGTGGATAATTCACACCGTTTAACCAGCGATTTAGGCAGTGCGGCCTTTGGTGGTTTATTAGGTGGCGGCTTAGGTGGTGGTGTGGCCTATGCCCAAGAAAGATTGGCACATAATTTTGGCGGCGAGCAAACCGGTTCTGAACAAGTCCAAATGCAATCAGACCAAGTGGTGAATGACATTGTTCATCAAACCCCAACAGACACAACTAACACCGCAGAAACGCAACCAAAAAACACCGCAGTTAATGTAAATAACACAGCATTAGATAACGTGTTAAGCCAAATTGCGAACAAAGACGAACGTCAAGCCATTAAACAAAATTTAATCTACGATATTCAAGACGGTGTCATTGAACAAATTGCCACAGAAGATAATGAATACGGCAAATTGGCCCAAGCGTATTTGGCAGAAGTGGGGCAACAGATTGCACAACCAACGGCAGAGCAAGCACAAAATCCGTCCGTTGAACAGCAAAATGAACAAATGAACTCGTTCAGTGAACAAAATAATGTGTTCAGTGAACAAATGAACGATACCCAAGACGTGCGTGAAAGCCGTTCAGCTATGAAATCCGTTGAGGCTAATATTGCTCGTGGCAAAGAACGTATGACCCAAGCAATTTTGAATAAAGCGGATGTTAAACGTGGAATGTATAACAATGAATTTGGTTGGATTGATTTTGTATGGGGAGATGACGGCACTACTAAACCTTTAGATAAAAATGGCGAGCCTAAAGGACGTGGAATCGCTCATATTTTTGAAGCGAGAGAACGCAAAAATGGAATGTCTGAAGCTGAAACATCAGCAATGCTTGTTGATGAAATTGTAGAAACTATTGCGAAAGGTACTCCAGTAAACCCAAATCCACAGAATAAATTACAGTTGGATTATCGTTCACCAAGAACTGGAAAAGTTTATCGTGCAACTTTGGTTAAAAATAAAGGAAATAACGGCTGGGTATTAACTGCATTTGATAATAGCAATAAATATTTGAGTGAAGGTGCGAACAAGCTGGGTAATGACTCACTTGAACCTACTATTAACAGCCCTACACTCTCCCGTGCTGATAAAGGAGCTTCACTCGTGGCTTCTGATTCGGGACAGTTCGCTAATGAGCGTGGTTTGAATGAACAAGGTTCAGACACCGCTTTTGACTGGCGACCAACAAACAATAGCCAACTGAACGATACGCACCGCCACTTACGAGAAGGCGGGGCAGTGGGTGCAGATAACGATGTCAATGTAACCAATTCTCAGCCAACTGTCAACACCCAAGCCACTAAAGACCAACAAACCCTATCACAAATCTTAGGGAACGATACGGCAAGTCATATCGAAGTGGTGGACAGAAACACCGTTCAACCACCCAAAGGGGAAACCGCAGAAAGTTTATTGGCGGGGAATGTCGAGGGGTGGTATGACCCAACCACGCAAAAAATCTACATTTACAGCGACAATATCACCGCTAACAATGTCATGAATCGTGATGAACGTCTGGCGTGGGTAGCGTGGCACGAATTAGCCCACCGTGGCGTGAATGTTAAATTAGGCAACCGTTTCAATGACATTGTCACCCGAATGGGTAAACATCCAGTGGTAGAAAGAATTGCCAACACCATTCAAAAAGAACGAGCAGAATATGGTGACATTCCATTTACCGTCGCAGTGGAAGAGGCCGTAGCAGAAATCAACGCTGCTGTTGAAACCGGTAATTGGTCGGAATTAGAAAGCCGTTATAACGTGCGTATTGGTCAATCATGGAAAAATAGTTTGGGGCAATACCTCCGCCCATTTGCCAATGTATTGCAAAAAGTGGTTAACGCTATTATTGGACGTAACCCAAATTCTACAGCCATGACTACGCAAGAACTGTTTGATGTGTTGGCGGAGATTCGCCAAGGGGGAACAGAAAGCGATACGCAAGCGGAAAGTAGCAATGGGGAAGTGCGGTATAGTTTGAGTGAAGATCCGAATTCGGACTTTGCGAAAGCAGTGGATGCCTTTGTTAATGGTGATGAAGTTAAAACATCTATTTCATTGGGAACAACGCCTGATGTGTTAAAAATGATTGGTTTGCCTGATGTGGAAGTGAAAATCAAACGTAAGGTGTTGAGTAAAGTAATGCGTGGAAAACACGCTATTGAGCCTGAAGTACTGAAACAATTACCACAACAAATCAATGATCCTGTTGCAGTGTTGCAATCATCGGCACATTCATCTAATCCTAATGGTTTTGTTGTTTTGACTGAATTAACTGAGTTTAATTCGGATAAAAACAGAGATGAACCTGTAATTGCTGCACTGCATTTGACAAATAGCGGTGATGTTCAACTGATTGAAGTAGCAAGTGCTTATGGTAAAGAACTTGAAAAGTTACAGGAAATGATTGATAACGATCCGATCCATTATTGGAATAAAACAAAAGGCTCACATTTAGCGAACGTACACTGGCTCCAATTGCCACTTAAGTTACGTTCAAATGCGAACCTTTCTGCCAATGATATTAAAACCGAAACCGACTTAAGTCAATACCAATCTGAAAATAAATCTGATAATGGCACTCGTTTTTCACGCAAAGCCCCCCAAAAAGAAAATTACCAACGTGATTTAATGGTGACGCACAGTCTCAGTGCAGAAAACATCATGCACGCAGATAAAATGGGGGGCTTGCCAATGGCATCGCTTGCTATTTCCAAACAAGGATCCAATGTTGATTTTGGCGAAGTGACATTAATCGGCGACCGTAACCATATCGATCCGAAAGGGGACAATAAAGCGAAAGTCTTTGGTTCAGATATTTATAGCCCACGTTATCCGCAAGTAAGCTATAAACTCAATGCGAAAGATCAGCGTGCGTTATATCAACGTTTTGAAGACACAGCGAAATTGTTGAATGACAAAGGATTTGATTGGAACTTCACAGGAAATTTAGAACAAAAAGGCGTAAGCAATATCTTGTCTGATTCTGCCGAAGTCCAATATGAATTTTTACAAAGCAAAGGTATTGAGCCGAATATCGTTTATGAAGAAAAAGCGCATAACGAATTTGCGGATTACCTGTCTGTACAAAAAGCCTTGGCGGAGGGGGGGATTGATGCGTTACGTTCAGATGATTTTCTACTGGATTTTGCAAAAGAAAGATTAGCTAAACTGGAAGAAACACGATCTAAACAAGGCAATACCACAAGCCCTATTGCGAGAAAAAGCAATGAACGTAAAATCGGTGAAATGCAAGACATCATTAATATGTCAGCAGAAAATAGAGCCTTTTATTTAAATGGCGATATTAAACGATTAGTCAAAGGGTTAGACCCAACAACAGATGTGGATTATGGCAGAACAAAGGCGGCTTTAAATGAGCAAATCACCCAACATCATTATCAAAATGCGTTTAATCAATATGTTCAAGATATTGTTGCGCCTTTAGATATTAGTGAGCAGTTGGAAAATGGCGAAAACCCAAGAACAGGGGAAACTCGCTATGTTGAACACTCATTAGAAAATGTGGTGAAAAAGCTCAAACAAAATCTACGTGGTGGCGAAAGTTTTGATTATGGAACAGGTAGCTTGCGTGCGAAAGTAACACCGCAATTTAAATCTGTCCCTGATATTCAAAAGAATAAAAGTCGCTTAGTAGATAAGGAAACGTCAGAACAAGCCATTGAACAAATGGAAAATGACGTAGCAACATTGGGCGAGCAATTAGGCGTTGGCAATGAGATTTATAATTTATTGCACAATGCGGTAGATGAAAGTATTGAACAAGCCTTTGTCTATTCTTCAGTGGAAAATACCCCACAAAATCGTCAAGCCGTAGCGGATATGTTGGCAAAATTAAAAGCGATGCCAACGGAATATTTCGAGGCCAAAGCCAAAGACGTAACGCAATTTAGCGATTTTCTCGGTGCAGTGGTGCCAGAAAACTTGCCAAAAAATGCCTACAACGTATTGGAAAAAGCAGGGTTAAAAATCTATGAATATAATCCAGACGATACCAATAGCCGTGCGGAAACGGTAAAACAAGCAACCAATGAGCTTGATGAAAAAAGCGGTGGGAATGTGTTGTTTTCACGCCGTCCAAAAGCCGAAAGCCTAGAAAAATTACGCAACAGCAAACCGATTAAAATTTCGGGCAAAGAGATTGAGCCGAGTAAGGATATTAAACAGTATCAACGTAATGCACTAGAGTATGGTAAATCTTTAAGGGGTGTTTATACAAATAAAGATACTAGGGGAAGAATAAATTTAACTCGTAGTAGTATTTTAGAAGTTTTACACCACGATTTCAAAAATCTAGAACATCTGCAAAGTGTTGCAGCTATTCCGCAGATTATTGAAAATGCAACTTATATTGATACATTGCCTAATGATGAAGATAATAAAAACTTTGATATTGATGAGTATGACTATTATGTAGCAGGGTTAAATATCGGAGGTAAAGATTACACTGTCAAAGCTGTGGTAGGGAATGGGCGTGATGGTGAGAAATACTATGACCATAAACTTAGTCCAATAGAAAAAGATGAGCTACTTTCGTTGGCTTTACGAATAACAAGTTCGGAGCGGACAAAAGAAAACTCATCTTTATCTGAGGTCGATGATAAACGCTTATTGCAAATTTTGCAAGTGGATAATCAGCAAAAATCAGATAAATCAGATAATGGCACACGTTTCTCCCGAGCTCAAACCGTAGAAAATCTCGCTAAAACAGGGAAAGCCCAAGCGGATCCCACTGCCTTTGACGATTTAAAAGCCAAAGATTATGACGGTTTCAAAAAACGTTTTAATCAAGCCGTGGGCAAGGTGGATGAATGGGTAGCGGACGGTTTACGCCCTGTGAATGATTGGATTGACGGCTTGCAAAAAGAGGGGTTAAGTGAGTTCGAAACGGAACAATTGAAAGGCAAAATGTACCGTTCCAAAGGCGTGCGAGATGCGCACAATTCAGATATTGAACAAAAATTCCTGAAACCGTTGTTGCAAAAAGTTTCCAAGATTGCCAAGAAACATAAACTGGATGAACTCAGTGCCAAACGTCTTGTCGGCTATTGGGCATCCACTCGTTATGCTATTGAGAAAAATAAGGAGATTTTAGAACGTGAACGTAAGGAGATGATTGTTGCTAAAGGCGAAATGGAATTAGCACGGCGAGAGGCATTAAAAGGTGACCAAGAGGCAACTGACGCCTATGAGCAAGCCAAGAAAGCCTACGCCAAAGCAGAACGCCAATATCGTTATCGTAAGCATGATGTGGAAAGCACGGACTCTAACGAAGAATTTCGAGTAGGCACCGCTGGTGGTTGGTCAAATCCAGAGGCGGAAACTATTATGCGGAATATTGAGCGTCATATTCCAAAAGCGGAATTGGAAGATGCTGCACGACACCTGTATCAATTAAACCGTTACCGTTTAAATCTTGACCATGAGGCAGGACGATACACCGAAGAACAATATAAAGAGTTCAAAAAGAATGTGCATTATGTGCCATTAACAGGGGATCCAAATGCAGAAGAGGATTTTGACGGTATCAGTGGAGCTGGGCAAAATGCCTTAAACACCACTAAAGACCGAGCCTTAAAAGGACGTAAAACCTCAGAGGCAGAAGATGGTATTGATGCCTCATGGCGAGCCATTAATAAATCCACGACTTATGCCGGTTGGGCGGATTTCAAAGAACAAATTGATGACATCTACCAACACAAAGTCGATGAACTGGTTGAGCAAGGACATTCAGAAAAATCTGCTCGTGAGCAAGTGGCAAAAACCTTAGGTATTACTAAATCTAAAATGGGCGGTACCACACGTTCCAATGATGATGTGTTAATTCGCAAAGTCGGTGGGGTATATTATGAATATGGTTTACCGAAAAAAGTGATGACCGCACTGAAAAATGACAACGTGGAATATGCCAACGGCTTTTTAAAAGCCTTATCCAAACCGACCAGTTGGTATGCCCGTGGGGTGACACAATGGACGGTGACCTTTGCACCGATGAATATGTTGCGAGATACTTGGGAAAAATCCGAATTTATCCGCGTACAAAAACTGTTTGATAAAGACGGCAAACAGTTAAGCAGTAAAACTATGGATAAAATCGGACGTGCGGTGGTGAAAAATGCCTTGTTAAATAAAGATGTTTGGAATGCCACAAAACGCTTTGGTTTTAATCAAGACTTACGCACGGATAACCAACACGACGTGGAATCCATGCTAAAAGATTTGTTGGCCAATGGGGGTGTTTCCACTTACAGCACCTACCTTGCTAAAACCGAAACCGACTTAGTCAAACAGTTGCAAGCTCAAAATAAACCGATTGCGAGCAAGCTCAAAAAAGCCGGTGAAATTTTGGAAAGTTACAACAAAGTCTTTGATACAGTATCGGCATTGTCAGCTTACAAAGCCATGATTGACAATGGCGTAGACAAAGCACAAGCGGCAAGCATTACCCTTGAACTCACCAACTTCCGTAAAACAGGGGCTGGCATGCGTGGCATTAAGGCCTTATATATGTTTGCTCAACCGACCGCAATGGGGGCGAGAAACCTAATAAAATATCTCTCCACGAAAAAAGGACAACGACGTTTCTTAGGTTATATGGTGGTGATGACCGCCTTGTATTCTGCTTTGCGAGCCATGGACGATGACAATGAGGGCGGAAACATAATGGACCAGTTAGGTGACATTACTCGCTATATTCCGTTACCATTAGGCATGGATAAATACTTCAAAATCCCAGTGGGATTTGGTATGCCACAAATGGCGTGGAACTTTGCCACTAATATTGTGAAAGCAGCGAATAAGGATATTTCGGTATCTGAGGCGTTGGTGAATATGTCAACCCAAGTGTTCAAAACCATAGCCCCAATTTCGCCGTCGGAAATTTCCGCAGCGAATTATCCGACACAAAAATTGGCATTAACCTTTACACCGTCTATTTTGCAACCCATTGTACAAAATGCGTTAAATCGTTCTGCCTTTGGGAACACGATTACACCAAGTTTTGTATCAGGTGACAAACTCAAAGCCGAGCAAGCTAAATCGACCACAGCCCAGTTCTGGAAAGATTTAGCCATTGGTATCAGCGATACCTTAGGCATTGACATGCACCCAGAGCAAGTGAAAAACTTAGTGGACGGTTATAGCGGTATCTTTGGTTCATTGAAAGAGTTAAGCACCATTTTCATTGAAAACCCAAATCGTGAGCTATTAGGTCGCAGAACACGCACACCATTCTTAAACCAGTTTATCGGGACAACCAATGAGTTTGCGATTCAAAGCCGTTACTATGAGGCAAGCGAACAAGCCCAAAGCATGGCGAACGAATACAAGTCACGTAAAGAACGAGGTAAATTGGACGGTTGGCTCACGCCAGAAAAAGAACAAATTGTCCGTTTCCACGAAATGAACGCAAGACGTATGGGACAGTTGCGAGCGGTAAAAAGCAAAATGACCAAAGCCTTGCATAAAGGCCAGATGACGGAGGAGGCATATCAAGCCAGACTCAAAACCTACAACACCCAAATGGATAATGTACAACGTGCATTTTTAAAACGTTGGCGTAAAATGCAAGGCTTGAGTACCGTGGAGTAAAATCCACACAAAACCCACCGCACTTTGAATTGGCTCACAAAGTGCGGTGATTTTTTTTGAACTTCAAGGAGGCTTATGGCAAATCAATATACCAAAATCATTGAAGAATTACGGGATAAATCGGATAAAGAAAGTAATAAAAAAGCCCTTTATAACTTTTATCAAGGATTAACATATCCCGCACTACAAGCTCAATTTACCCAAGAATTGATTGAACAATTCGAGGATTTAATTGAGCTTTTTCATTACCGACATTTACACGATTATATTTAAGGAGAAATTATGGCAGATGATGGAGTGGTAGCGGCTGCTGGCGCCGTAGCCGCTGGTGCAGCGATTTTATATGCAACAGACGCATTTGAGGAAATCAAATGTGATAATGACGATGTCATAAACAAAATGAAAGAAAAGGCTAATTCGGACAAATTGACAGATGGCAGTGCTGTTGCTCGAGCCATCGCAATGTCGGACTACGCCTGTAAATATTTTAATGCAGTGAAAGTTAATGCAAGAAATAATTTAATCATTGCGTTAATTCAACAAGCTGCATCCTTTTATTTTGCGGATAAACAGCACGACGTTGCCAAACAAGCGCAAAATCGTTTTGATGAAATTTGGACTAACCAAAAAGACAAAAGCGACAAACTCTTTAATCATTGGTATGACAACAGCCGACCGATTGAAATTAATATGCTCAATGAGGCGAGGGCAAGGGAACGAGCAGGTTATCAAGTAGATTATGAAACCGCTAAGAACCGAGCTGTCGCCATGGCTCGTAGTGAGTTCTCCCGAGCAAGAGACAAAACACGACGAGAAAGTAATATACATTGTGTCGGTGCAACACGCACAGCGTTACGTCAATTACAAGTAGCAGAGGCCAGAGCAACAGTATTGGCAACCAATCAGGCCATTCGCTTTGAAGAAGAACGTAAGCATCAACGTGAAAGCCAATACCGAGAAGAAACGTATAAATGGAACGCCTTATTCCAAGGACGAGTAGCAGAAAGCCTTAATGCAATTCGCACCGCACAGCAAGCCGCCGCAGCCGCTAGTCAGATTAATCCTTATGAGGGTTGGTCTAACGCTGTGTCTAATTTAAGTTATGTCGGTGGTGCCATGGGAACTTTAAATATGCGGGAATTTCAAGGCGCAAATACATTCGCCCCATCTTTATTAGGTAGTGGATTTTTTAATAATTAGGAGAATTAAATGAAACCAATTAAAATTGACAGAAAAGTCGCTAAAACCACTTTTCACATTGATAATTGCAGTCAAGCTGACAATGCAACCATTGAGATTACCCGAGTGGGTGGAGGCGATACCATTGTTTATCCGTCATTAGAACTCACGGACTCAACAGTGACGTTTATGTGGGACGATGTCTTATATAAAGCTCGTTCAGGACGTTATCAAGGCATTATTCGTATAGACGGCTGTAAACCATTTTGCGTACCAATTCATATTGGTTGCGGTTGCAATATGGGCAGTAGCGAAAACGGCTATTTTCATTCACAAGAATGTTTGGGGTGCTAACATGGGTTACAAATGGTTAAACGGCTATTCAACTAGCCTTAATGCAAAATTAAGTTCAACAGATCGCATTCTTCCTATTGACGATGCGAAAACACTTTCACAAACTCTAGACGCAGATCACAGCTACCTTGTCATCAATGACGGCACAGGAGCAGAAATTGTCAAAGTTATCAGTTTTGGTCATCAAGTCAAAATCGAACGAGGACAAGACGGCACAGAGGCCAAAACCTTTCCGTCCGGTAGTTGTGTAAAATGGGAAGTCACCAAACAAGGCATGACGGAAACTGTATGCAATAGCGACTTTAAATGCTGTGATTTGGATGATTGTGGGTGTAATTAAAAATCGGGCGGAATTTTCCGCCTTTTAAACCCTGTAACTTTACTGATGTAAGGATAAAACACGTTCCGAAATAAAAAATTTCTTTGTTGATTTTAAAAGAAAAATTTGTGTTATTATAACGACAATTTCGGAACAAAAAATAAAGATAACCCTAATTATAGGCTGAGTTTTATTTTTTACTAACGGAAAATCATTATTTTACCAAATAGGAATAACAAAAATGGCTTTTTCTGAACAAACGTTGTCACAAGATTTACATACGATAAAAGATTATTTACGTTGGGCATACAGTACCTTTAATAGCGAACCCTTATTTTATGGGCAAGGTATGGATAATGCGTGGGACGAGGCCTCTTTATTGGTGTTGACCAGTCTGAATTTACCCTTGGATGTGCCGACGGATTTGTATGATAGTCGTTTAACGCAGACAGAAAAAGCCCAGATCATTGAATTGGTGGCGCAACGGGTAGAGCAGCGTATTCCCACGCCGTATTTAGTGAATACGTCTTGGTTTTGTGGCTTGCCGTTTTATGTGGATGAACGGGTGTTGATTCCTCGTTCGCCGATTGGTGAGTTAATCCAAAATGGCTTTGTGGATTTTGTGGAGCAAGCACCGAGCCGAATTTTAGACATGTGTACCGGTAGTGGTTGCATTGCGATTGCTTGTGCAGATCGTTTTCCTGAAGCGGAAGTGGACGCAGTGGATTTAAGCCGTGATGCCTTGGATGTGGCGGAATATAATATTGAACGGCACGGTTTAACTGAACGGGTGATTCCGATTCAATCGGATTTATTTGCGCAGTTACCGCCAGATCAATATGATTTGATCGTCACCAATCCGCCTTATGTGGATCAAGAAGATTTAGATTGTATGCCAGAGGAATTTTCTCACGAACCAGAATTGGCCTTGGCAGCAGGGGAGGATGGTTTAGATTTGGTGGTTAAAATTCTCGCCGAATCGCCGAAATATCTCAAAAATAATGGCGTGTTAATTTGTGAAGTAGGCAATTCCATGATTCATTTGGAATCTCGTTTCCCTGATGTGCCGTTTCATTGGATTGAGTTTAAAAATGGGGGATTAGGGGTGTTTTCTCTGACGAAAGCGGAATTGGAACAGTATCATCATTTATTTGTTTAACTAAAAAATAAGGGCGAATTCATGTTAAATTCGCCCCAATAGATTAATTCTTTAACAACCCAGAAGAACCCTCTTTATAATCCTTTGGTGGGGCTTCAGGCTCAACTGCCGTGGATTTTTCTGAATTCATAAAACTTTGCAAAAACAAACTTTTGTTGTTCGCATCAGGTAAAAGTTGTTCAGAAGATTTGGCAAGATGACGGTAAATTTTCTGATAATCTTGCGCCAAGGTTTTAAATAAATCGGCACTTTCAGCAAAATGTTTTTCTAATAATTGTTTTTGCGTGTCTAATTCTTGTTTGGTTTGTGACAACTCTTTGGCTGTTTCTGTTTGTTTTTTGACGGAACCCTTGGTTAGGCTAATTAACACGTAAGCTAAAATAAACCCGATAAAGAAACCAATGCCTGCCACTAACCACATTTCATTTGACCAGTTCTGAATATTTTGCATAATGCCCCCTTAATGTTATTGTTAATGCAAGATATAAAACTATTGTCTTATCATAGCGTTAAATTTTGCGTTTGTCTTGTATGATTTTCGTTTTTTGAGAGAAAAGTGCGGTTATTTTTTGTTTATTTTTTCATACATGGCTGGCTTTTCTCTGATAAACCTTGTATAATCGCACGACCCTGTAAATGTAGCGGTTTTCCCACCGCACATTATTTGTCGAGATCGCACTCGAAGGGGTGATGATTGAGATCAATGGTTGTGTTTGAAATTGGTTCAAACACTGGGTATTAATATTTAATATTGGTAATTTAATTAATGAAAACTTTTGTAGCAAAACCAGAAACAGTAAAACGTGACTGGTATGTAGTAGATGCGACAGGTAAAACGTTAGGTCGTTTAGCCACTGAATTAGCTCGTCGCCTTCGTGGTAAACATAAAGCGGAATACACGCCACACGTTGATACTGGCGATTATATCGTGGTAATCAATGCGGAGAAAGTAGCCGTAACAGGTCGTAAAGCAGACGACAAAATTTACTACTGGCACACTGGCTATGTAGGCGGTATCAAACAAGCGACTTTTAAAGAAATGATTGCTCGCCGTCCAGAAGCAGTGATTGAAATTGCGGTGAAAGGTATGTTGCCAAAAGGTCCATTAGGCCGTGCAATGTTCCGCAAATTGAAAGTGTACGCAGGTTCACAACATGAACACGCTGCACAACAACCACAAGTTTTAGATATTTAATCACGGAGCAGAAAAATGACAGCAGCAAATCAAAACTACGGCACAGGTCGCCGCAAAAGCTCTTCAGCTCGTGTATTTATCAAACCGGGCAATGGTAACATCACCATTAACCAACGTTCTTTAGACGTATACTTCGGTCGTGAAACATCACGTATGATCGTACGTCAACCATTAGAACTCGTTGAGTTGACAGATAAATTAGACCTTTACATCACTGTAACTGGTGGTGGTATTTCTGGTCAAGCGGGTGCAATCCGTCACGGTATCACTCGTGCATTGATGGCATACGACGAATCTTTACGTCCAGCATTACGTGCTGCGGGCTTTGTTACCCGTGATGCTCGTCGTGTTGAACGTAAAAAAGTGGGTTTACACAAAGCACGTCGTCGTCCACAATACTCAAAACGTTAATTTTTTATTTTTCGTTTTATACAGAAATTGCAAGTCGAAAGGCTTGCAATTTTTTTGTCTATTTTTGGCGAAAAGCGCGGTGTTTTTTCACATCTTTTTAATAATCATTTTTATTTTAAAATAATAGGAAATAACACTTGCTTTAATAGGGGATTAATGTTTTAATACGCCCCAGCTAGACGATAGTTTATAAAATGCGTTATTAGTTCTTCCGTATCACAAGTTTTAAATTTGTTCTTGGATTTTTATTAATATCAGTTTCTATATCCCTTCTTAGCGTTATTGCTTGCATTTCCAAGCGCAAATTTAAATTTTAAAATATAAGGAAGACAACATGTCTAAATTAAACGGTTCTGTAAAATGGTTCAACTCTGATAAAGGTTTTGGTTTCATCACTCCAGCAAATGGCGGAAAAGATTTATTCGTTCATTTCTCTGGTATCGTGGGTGACAACTACAAAACCTTAAACGAAGGTGACAACGTAGAATATAATGTACAAGATTCTCAACGTGGTCCTGCGGCAATTGATGTTGTTGTGATTAAATAATAAATTATTTATTGCGAATTTTAATCCCCAGATAATTTCTGGGGATTTTTTTATATTGGGTGTTAAATATAGGTTTATAAAATAATGGTTTTATTTTGGAATACAAATAGCCGATCATGAATCGCCAAATCTAATGCACGACTTAATACGGTTTTTTCCACATCACGTCCCGCTTTCATCATCATTTCTGCGGAATAAGTATGATCCACATTGATGACATTTTGCATAATAATCGGGCCTTCATCTAATTCATTATTAATAAAATGTGCGGTTGCCCCAATAATTTTTACCCCACGTTCATAAGCCCGTTTATAGGGATTGGCACCAATAAAGGCCGGTAAAAAAGAATGGTGAATATTGATCACTCGATTTGGATAACGAGCCACAAATTCGGGATTTAATACACGCATATATTTGGCGAGCACAATAAAATCAGGCTGATATTCATCAATTTTGTCGGCCAATAATTTATCATGTTCTACACGGGTTAAATTTTCGTGACTAATACAATGAAAAGGCACATCAAAGCGTTCTACGAGAGAACGTAAATGTTCATGATTGCCAACGACCGCCGCAATATCAAGATCTAAGCCGCCATAATAGGTTTTCATTAATATATCGCCTAAACAATGGGCCTCTTTGGTGACTAAAATTACAATACGTTTTTTTCGGCAACTATCAATTAAACGGCAGTTTGTCCCTTGTGGTAAACTAAAATTTAAATCCGCTAGCAAGGTTTCTTCATTAAAAATACCTTGTAATTCGGTGCGCATAAAGAAATGTTTGGTTTCAAAATCCACAAATTCGTTATTATGTATAATATTTAATTGGTGCTTATAACAAATATTCGTAATCTTTGCGATAAGTCCTTTATCATCAGGACAGTCGGTTAATAAAATTTTATTTTCAATCATATGCGTTTTCTTTGTATTGGAGATAAATAAAACCCATTAATTAATGGGTTTTATCGGAAAAGTGAGGCGAATTAGATTTTAAAATCGTCTAAGGATTTTCCCGCATCTAAGGCATTTTTAATGGCTTTCGGCGTACGACCTTGACCACTCCAAGTACGTTGTTCACCATTGTCATCAATATATTGATATTTTGCAGGCAGTGAAGTGCGTTGTTTTTTGACTTTGTTTTCTGCATGATTATCAATTAATTCAGATAAAGAAATCCCTTTTTCTTTCAGTTCAGCTTGATATTTTTTTATCAGTTCTTGACGTGCTTTGATTTCCGCCACTTGCGCCTCGGCTGCTTTACGTTTTTCATCAATAATAAGTTGTAATTTTTCTAAGACTTTTTCCGCTTTGGCTAAGTCAATCGTATTAATTACCGCACGTAAGCTACGTAAGTTAGTTAATACATTTACGAGGTCACTCATATTATATCTCCAGTGATAAGTTAATTTAAAATTAGATATGAATAATCATATCCTTATTATTGTTTTTTGTAAATATTTTGTTTTTTACGGAAATAATGAAAAAATATTTTTGATACCTATTGGCATTTGTCTATTATTGAGGTAATCTTTGCACATCCTACAAATGTAGAGGTGCGGATATTATAAGTATTTTTTCCGAGTGGATAACGATGAAGAAAAAGGAAAGGAATATTCGCCGAAATCAATTAAAAGTCATTTTAATTGGTTGGTGACGTTATCGAAAGAAACGTTACTGTCATAGTCGAGGGTGTAATTTATTACGCCACTTTATTTACTATGGAGCGCTACTGTTAGGGGTGGTTTTTACTGCCTTTATTGCTAAATTATTTTCATTGGTTTTATGATGAAAGTAATGTCAGTGGTTCTCCCTTACTTTAGGTAGAACGTATGGATCTTATCGATTTTTCCTCCTCAATTTGGTCGGTTGTACCGCCATTATTAGCGCTCGGGTTGGCGATTATTACCCGTAAAGTCTTGTTGTCATTAAGTATTGGTATTATTGTGGGTGCTTTAATGCTCACCAATGCTCAGGCGGGGTCAACACTGAGTTATCTTTTTGAACGTGTCTCTTCATTAATTTATGAAGTGGACGAACAAGGTCAGTTTGCTTTCAATGACAGCAATCTTCATATTATTCTTTTCTTATTATTGCTGGGCATTTTAACCGCACTTTTGAGCGTGTCGGGCAGTAATCAAGCCTTTGCAGAATGGGCGCAGAAACGCATTAAAGGACGTCGTGGTGCGAAATTAATGGCGGCCTGTTTGGTGTTTGTGACATTTATTGATGACTATTTTCATAGTTTAGCGGTAGGCGCCATTGCACGTCCGGTGACCGATAAATTCCACGTTTCACGTGCAAAATTGGCTTATATTTTAGACTCCACCGCCGCGCCAATGTGCGTGATGATGCCCGTTTCCAGTTGGGGTGCCTATATTATGACCCTGATTGCGGGCTTATTAGCAGAACATGCTATTACCGGTTATTCGCCATTTAGTGCCTTTATGACCATGAGTGCGATGAATTTCTATGCGATTTTTTCGATGATTATGGTTTTTGTGGTGGCTTATTTTTCTTTTGATATTGGCCCTATGGCTCGTCATGAACAATTAGCGTTAGCACAAGCGACAGAAGAAAGTGAAATGCAAGAGCAAAGCTCGGGGAAAGTGCGCAATTTGGTGTTGCCAATTATCACCTTGATTGTCGCCACCGTAGCAATGATGATGAAAACCGGTAATGATGTGTTAAGTGCAGATGGTAAACCGTTTAGCGTGTTGGGCGCCTTTGAGAATACCACCGTTGGGATTTCCTTGGTGGTAGGGGGTGTTTGTGCCTTAGTGGTATCGAGCTTATTAATTTTAGCTAACCGCAATGTGAGTTTAAACGAATACGGTAAATCTTGGTGGGTGGGTGTGAAATCCATGTTAGGCGCCATTGCCATTTTATTCTTCGCTTGGACGATTAATAAAATTGTGGGCGATATGCAAACGGGGAAATACTTGTCTACCTTAATTTCTGACAATTTAAATCCAGCCTTTTTACCGGCAATCCTCTTTGTTTTAGGGGCGGCCATGGCCTTTTCAACGGGGACGAGTTGGGGAACTTTTGGGATTATGTTACCGATTGCGGCTGCTATTGCGGTGAATGCCTCACCGGAATTATTGTTACCTTGCTTGTCAGCGGTCATGGCGGGGGCGGTATGTGGTGACCATTGTTCACCTGTTTCAGATACCACGATTTTATCCTCAACGGGAGCGAAATGTAACCATATTGATCATGTGACCACACAGTTGCCTTATGCGTTATTAGTGGCATTAGCGACCACCATTGGCTATTTAGTGATCGGTTTCACTCAGTCTGGTTGGTTAGGTTTTATTACGACGGGTGTCGTGTTGTTTATGACGATATTGATCAGTAGAAAACGCTAAAATTGTGAACTGATGAAAATTTTTAAATAAAATTTTATTTTGTTTTGTTTTTATAAAATGCGGCTTTATGTCGCATTTTTTATTTTTTGAGTTATTTTTATTTATTAAATATGGTTATTTTAATAAATTTAGAATTTTATTCTGATTAATTTGAGTTTAATGGCAAAAAAAAGAATAGACAATTAATCAAAATTTAGTACACTGACCTTACAGTGATACCGAACAGGGTACTTGAAGTGAAAAGTGCGGTTAAAATTCGGCAAGAATAATGAGTAAAAACGGAGTGATTTTATGAAGAAATTATCAGGCGCAGAAATGGTTGTGCAGTCGTTGCGTGATCAGGGAGTAAAATTTTTGTTTGGCTATCCAGGTGGATCGGTGTTAGATATTTATGACGCTATCCATACGTTAGGGGGTATTGAGCATGTGTTGGTTCGTCATGAACAAGCCGCCGTGCATATGGCTGATGGTTATGCGCGTTCTACGGGGGAAGTGGGTTGCGTGTTAGTGACTTCAGGCCCAGGGGCGACCAATGCGATTACGGGGATCGCCACCGCCTATGCGGATTCCGTGCCGTTGGTGGTTTTAACGGGGCAAGTTCCCTCTAATTTAATTGGCACCGACGCATTCCAAGAGTGCGATACCATTGGGATTACCCGCCCTGTGGTGAAACACAGCTTTATTATTCAATATCCTGAACAGATTCCAGAAATCATTAAAAAAGCCTTTTATATTGCCTCTACGGGGCGACCGGGTCCTGTGGTGATTGATATTCCTAAAGATATGGTCAATCCGGCGAATAAATATCCTTATGAATATCCAAAAGAGGTGAGCTTACGTTCTTATAACCCAAATTCGCAAGGTCATAAAGGGCAAATTAAAAAAGCCTTAAAAGCCTTATTGGTGGCGAAAAAACCGGTGTTGTACGTAGGCGGCGGGGTGGTGATTAACAACAGCAGTGACAAAGTACGTCAATTTGCCAAATTATTAAATTTACCGGTGACGTCGTCCTTAATGGGATTGGGAGCGTATCCCTCAACGGATCGCCAATTCTTAGGTATGCTTGGCATGCACGGGACTTATGAGGCCAACTGTGCCATGCACGATTCCGATTTGATTTTAGGGGTTGGGGTACGCTTTGATGATCGTACCACCAACAATGTAAAAAAATATTGTCCACATGCCAAAATCATTCAAATTGATATTGACCCAACCTCAATTTCAAAAAATATTCCGGCCGCCATTCCGATTGTTGGCAGTGTGGATAATGTGTTTAGTGAATTTTTAGCCTTATTACAAGATGAAAATTTAGCCAAATCTCAATCGGATTTAACGGAATGGTGGCAACAAATCGCTCAATGGAAAGCGAAAAAATGCCTTGAATTTGACCGCACTTCGAAAGAAATTAAGCCACAAGCGGTAATCGAAACCATTTATCGCTTAACCAAAGGCGACGCTTATATTGCCTCTGATGTGGGACAACATCAGATGTTCGTGGCGTTACATTATCCCTTTGATGAACCACGCCGTTGGATCAACTCAGGCGGTGCAGGCACCATGGGCTTTGGTTTGCCGGCAGCGATTGGGGTGAAATTTGCGCACCCAGACAGCACCGTGGTGTGTGTAACGGGGGATGGCAGTATTCAAATGAATATTCAAGAACTGTCCACCGTCAAACAATATGACACGCCCGTTGTGATTGTGAGCTTAAATAACCGTTTCTTAGGCATGGTGAAACAATGGCAAGATTTGATTTATTCAGGTCGCCATTCGCAAGTGTATATGAATTCGTTGCCTGATTTTACGAAATTAGCCGAGGCCTACGGACATGTGGGGATTCAAATTAATCACGCTGATGAATTAGAAGAAAAACTCACCCAAGCCTTTGCCATTAAAGATAAATTAGTCTTTGTGGATGTGTTGATCGACGCCACCGAAAATGTGTATCCAATGCAAATACGGGGTGGGGCAATGAATGAAATGTTGTTAGGCGCACCAGAAAAAGAATAAGGAGAAACAAAATGCGTAGAATTTTATCAGTATTATTAGAAAATGAATCTGGTGCCTTATCCCGTGTGGTCGCCTTATTTTCACAACGTGCGTTTAACATTGAAAGTCTAACCGTGGCGCCCACAGATGATCCGACCCTTTCACGGATGACCATTGAAGCCTCGGGTGATGAACAAGTATTAGAACAAATTGAAAAGCAATTACATAAACTGGTTGATGTGTTTAAAGTGATCAGTTTAAGCGATTGCGATCATGTGGAACGTGAAGTGATGTTGGTTAAAGTACGTGCGACAGGCACGTCACGTGACGAGATCAAACGCTTAGCCGATATTTTCCGAGGTCAAATCGTGGATGTGACAACCAAATCTTATACTGTTCAGCTATCGGGTACCAAAGATAAATTGGATGCGTTTATTCATGCGTTAAAAGAAGAAACCAATGTGTTAGAGATTGTGCGTTCAGGTTTGATTAGCCTTTCTCGGGGCGAAAAAAATATGCTGTAATGAGCGTTTTATTTTATCTTATGATAAAAAAGGGTTCTCAATATGGAGAACCCTTATTTTTCTTAGCGCAACGCTATTCCTGATAGATTTTATTATAAATCTGACTTTCAAATTGTACTAATGGCGCACGTTTGGTTTTATTTTCTAGCTCGCCTGTGGAATAACCATTAATAAACTGCACGAAAGCAATTTTCTCACCACGGGCATTGGTCATAAACCCCGCCAAATTATACACCCCTTTGAGTGAGCCCGTTTTGGCAATCACATTTTTGACGAGAGGAGCCTGAATCAAACTGCCTCGTCCACTAATGGTGCCGTCGACGCCTGCAATTGGGAAAGTTTCCAACAGATGTAATTTATCCTCATTTTTGATCATATATTCTAGGGCTTGTAACATGCTTTCGGGCGCAATAAGATTATGCCGTGATAATCCTGAACCATCTGCCACAATACTGTTGCCAAATTTGATATTGGCTTGTTTGGCTAAAATATTTTTTAATGCCATGGCGCCTAAATTAAAAGAGGCTGGGCGTTGGTAATATCGATAAGCCACGGTGCGGAAAAGGGCATCCGCAATTTGGTTATCGGATTTTTTCATCATTTTTTTCAATAAATCCGGCAGTGGTTTAGAGAAATGTTGAGCTAATAACGTGCCTTTTTGTGGTTGACGTGGAAATTGTACATTGCCCTTAAATTGAATACCTAATCGGTTGAGTTGGCGTTGTATAATTGCCACCGCGTAAGCGCTTGGATCTTGCACAGCAAAGCTCAAACCAAAAGGTTTACTTTGGCGAGCAATACAGCCTTTAATTTGATAACGATTGTTGTCGTTCACCACGGCGTCGATTTGACAAAAACCGGCCTCTTCTTTGCTGACGACTTGGACTTGTCCAAACACTTGAATAGGATATTGTGAGGGCACATTAAATTTCACATTTTCACCCACATTTTGATTCGCATCTAATTCCACATAAAAGCAGTTATTATCGATATTAGCGGCGGCGGGAGGGGCATTAAAACACATGGTTAAATCATTCCAAATCCAACCAATACCTCGGTCATGGCTAGCAAACACGGAAGTGTCTAAAATTAAATTCCCCGTAATATGCTGAATATTTTGTTTTTTAAGTTCAGCCAAGAGATTATAAAGTTGACCACTGGTTAAATCCGGATCCCCCGTGAATTTTACTATTAAATCACCGTTTAAGCTGTTATTTTGCACTTTGCCGTTGGTCAACAAACTCGTTTCAAATTGAAATTGATCGCCTAAGGTTAATTTGGCTGCCAGCGCAGTGAATACTTTTTGTGTGCTGGCGGGGAGCATAAAGGTGCTCGCATGATGTTGTGCCACAATTTGATTAGTTTGCAGATTTTTGGCCACAAAACCTAAACTTGTGCCTTGGGGAAGTTGTTGTGCAATGGTGGGAACATCCACCTGAGCAAAGAGTTGAGAAGAAAAGAGGAGGCTTGTAAATAGCCATTTTTTAGTTAAATTTTTCATTGTTGTGTTTTTGGGGTTGCTATTTTTTGTCAGACGAACAATAATAGCCCCTGAATAAGAGAGAGTAAATATTTTTCTCTATTAACCTGACATTTTTAATAGACTACGACATTGCCATTGCCTAAAAAGCAAATAAAAAACAATGCCGTGGTTTTGTTTTTACCTAAAAAAAGGAAATGGATTGATGTTAAAACAAATTCCAATGACCGTGCGTGGTGCGGCATTATTAAGAGAGGAACTTGATTTCTTAAAAAATACCCGCCGTCCAGAAATTATTAAAGCCATTGCCGAAGCGCGTGAACATGGTGATTTAAAAGAAAACGCAGAATATCATGCGGCCCGTGAGCAACAAGGCTTTTGCGAGGGTCGTATTCAAGAAATTGAGGGCAAACTGGCGAATTGTCAAATTATTGATGTCACCAAAATGCCAAATAATGGTAAGGTGATTTTTGGGGCGACGGTGGTGTTGCTGAATGTCGATACCGAAGAAGAAGTGAGTTATCAAATTGTCGGTGATGATGAGGCGGATATTAAGCAAGGCTTGATCTCGGTAAATTCTCCCATTGCTCGTGGATTGGTTGGCAAAGAGGTTGATGATACCGTGACAATTACCACACCAGGCGGAAAAGTGGAATTTGATATTGTGGAAGTGGAATATAAATAATTAAAATCCCCTCTCCTTGTGGGAGAGGGCTAGGGTGAGGGTTATTTTTTCGGCAACTGAATTTTTTTATCTTCGCTTTGACGATATAACACCACAATGTGGCCAATCGTTTGTACTGCAACGGATTGCGTTTCACGTACAATGGCGTCAATAATCAGTTGTTTAGTGTCACGATCGGCTCCCGCCACTTTGACTTTAATCAGTTCGTGATGATTTAACGCATTGTCAATTTCAGCAAGCACCCCCTCGGTTAATCCGTTACCGCCGAGCATGACGACAGGATTTAAATGATGGGCGAGGCCTTTCAAAAATTGTTTTTGTTTGGTTGATAATGTCATTGACATAAATAATATCCTAATTGTAAAAAAGTGCGGTGAAAAATACCGCAGTTTGGTTGAATTCGGCAATTTTACCCTTATATTAAGGAAACTACCACAAAATTTAAAAGATTATGGGAAGAAAAAGATCGGCAAGTTCAAGCCGTTGGTTAAATGAACATTTTAAAGATCAATTTGTACAGAAAGCGCATAAGCAGAAATTGCGCTCTCGGGCTTACTTTAAACTCGACGAAATTCAGCAAACCGATCGCTTGTTTAAGCAAGGCATGACCGTTGTGGATCTGGGCGCAGCACCCGGTGGTTGGTCGCAATATGTGGTGACCCAAATCGGCGGCAAAGGTCGAGTGATTGCTTGTGATATTTTGGAAATGGATCCGATGGTGGGTGTGGATTTCTTGCAAGGGGATTTTCGTGATGAAAATGTGCTTGCCGCATTATTGGAACGCGTGGGCGAAGCTAAAGTAGATGTGGTGATGTCGGATATGGCCCCCAACTTTAGTGGCATGCCCTCAGTAGATATCCCACGGGCCATGTATTTGGTCGAATTGGCCTTGGATATGTGCAAACAGGTGCTAGCCAACAAAGGCAGTTTTGTGGTGAAAGTGTTCCAAGGCGAGGGATTTGATGACTATTTGCGTGAAATTCGCGCATTATTTAGTGTCGTGAAAGTGCGTAAACCGGAAGCCTCAAGAGAACGTTCCCGTGAAGTGTATATTGTGGCGACGGGTTATAAACATTAATTGCATTGATTGTTTTGATTAATGGTCATTTTATAGTAAGCTAACAACAATTTTTTAACTTTAATAATAATGGGGTCAAACCTTGAACGATATGATTAAAAATCTGGTCCTTTGGGTGGTTATTGCCGTCGTGATGATGACAGCATACCAAGGATTTAATTCAACTGATTCGACGAGTCGTATTGATTACACAACATTTATGACAGATGTGGAAAATCAACAAATTTCCCAAACGAAATTTAATGAAGTCGGGGAAATTTTTGTTACTAAACGAGATGGTACCAAATATACCACCGTATTACCAACCCCATTAGAAGATCGTCAAATTCTCAACGACTTGTTAAAACAAAAAGTCAAAGTTGAGGGTGCGTTGCCAGAACAGCGTAGTTTGTTCTCGCAAATCTTAGTGTCTTGGTTCCCAATGCTATTTTTGGTCGGCGTGTGGGTGTTCTTTATGCGTCAAATGCAAGGCGGTGGCGGTAAGGCCATGAGCTTTGGTAAAAGCCGTGCCAAAATGCTGAATAAAGAGCAAATTAAAACCACCTTTGCTGATGTGGCGGGTTGTGATGAAGCTAAAGAAGAAGTGGGCGAAATCGTCGATTTCTTACGTGATCCAAGTAAATTCCAAAATCTTGGCGGTAAAATTCCGAAAGGCGTATTAATGGTGGGTCCTCCGGGTACAGGTAAAACCTTGATTGCTAAAGCCATTGCGGGCGAGGCAAAAGTGCCATTTTTTACGATTTCGGGATCAGATTTTGTGGAAATGTTTGTGGGCGTGGGGGCCTCTCGTGTCCGTGATATGTTTGAACAAGCGAAGAAAAATGCCCCTTGCTTAATTTTCATTGATGAAATTGATGCCGTTGGCCGTCAACGTGGTGCCGGCTTAGGCGGTGGTCATGATGAACGTGAACAAACGTTAAACCAAATGCTAGTGGAAATGGACGGTTTTGAGGGCAAAGAGGGGATTATCGTGATTGCGGCCACTAACCGCCCAGATGTACTGGATCCCGCCTTGGTTCGTCCGGGTCGTTTTGACCGTCAAGTGGTGGTAGGTTTACCAGACGTTCGGGGTCGTGAGCAAATTCTTAAAGTACATATGCGTAAAGTACCGATTGAAAAAGATGTCGACGCAATGACCCTCGCTCGTGGCACACCGGGCTATTCAGGCGCTGATTTGGCCAACCTTGTGAACGAGGCCGCTTTGTTTGCTGCACGCAGTAACAAACGTGTGGTGACCATGTTAGATTTTGAAAAAGCCAAAGACAAAATCAATATGGGGCCTGAACGTCGCACCATGATTATGACCGACAAACAAAAAGAAAGCACGGCTTATCATGAGGCAGGGCATGCCATTGTGGGTTATTTGGTGCCAGAACATGATCCTGTGCATAAAGTAACCATTATTCCACGAGGCCGTGCCTTAGGGGTGACATTCTTCTTACCAGAAGGCGATCAAGTGAGCATTAGCCAAAAACAATTGGAAAGTAAACTGTCTACGCTTTATGCGGGACGTTTAGCGGAAGATTTGATTTATGGCGAAGAAAATATTTCTACGGGTGCCTCTAATGATATTAAAGTGGCCACCAATATTGCACGTAATATGGTGACCCAATGGGGATTCTCGGATAAACTTGGCCCGATTTTGTATACTGAAGATGATGGTGAAGTTTTCTTAGGACGTTCTATGGCAAAAGCCAAACACATGTCTGATGAAACCGCTCACGTGATTGATGAAGAAGTACGAGCCATTGTAGCGAGAAACTACGATCGTGCCAGACAAATTTTGATCGACAATATGGATATTTTACATGCCATGAAAGATGCCTTAGTAAAATATGAAACCATTGAAGAAGAACAAATTAAACAACTGATGAATCGTGAACCCGTGACGGCACCGAGTGGTTGGGACGACAAGAAACAGGATGAACCGACTCAGCCAGATGCGAAAACATAGGTTCAGACTTCACCTGAAAGTGCGGTGCAAAATGGTGAAGATTCGGATAATCTTTCCGTCTAATTTCAACGAATAATCAATTTAAAATAGGGATCAGTCTTGATCCCTTTTGTTTGGTGTTTTTCTGTCTATTTCGTAAATATTTCGCTATAATATAGCCATTCAATTTCTGAGAACATCATGATGAAACTGCAAGCCAATAATAAAGTCTTAGATTTATCCCAACCGCAAATTATGGGCATTTTAAATTTTACGCCAGATTCTTTTTCCGATAGTGGTCAATTTTTTCAATTAGACAAAGCCTTATTTCAAGTGGAAAAAATGCTTAATGCAGGGGCGAGTATTATTGATATTGGTGGAGAGTCTACTCGCCCTCACGCCGAAGAAGTTTCCGAACAGGAGGAGTTGGCACGAGTTGTGCCATTGGTAGAGGCTGTACGAAAACGCTTTGATTGTTGGATCTCGGTGGATACTTCAAAAGCTGTTGTGATGCAAGAAAGTGCCAAGGTGGGGATGGATATGATTAATGATATTCGTGCTTTACAGGAACCGAATGCTTTAGATACGGCGATAAAATTGGGTTTGCCCACTTGCCTTATGCACATGCAAGGTCAACCTCGCACCATGCAAGCTAATCCACAGTATGAAAATGTGGTGGAAGATGTGCTAAAATTCCTACAAAATCGCACCGCAGTTTTTTTGCAACAGGGTGGAAAGCCAGAAAATGTGATTTGGGATCCCGGCTTTGGATTTGGTAAAACGGTGCAACATAATTTTAAATTATTGCAACAGTTGGCTATTTTTGCCGTACAAGGTTACCCTGTGTTGGCAGGGCTTTCAAGAAAATCCATGTTAGGGGCCGTGTTGGATAAACCCGTAGAAAAAAGATTAATCGGTAGTGTCACAGGCGCATTATTAGCCGCCCAAAATGGCGCAACAATTTTGCGTGTGCATGATGTAGAAGAAACCGCTGATGTGTTGAAGATTTGGCGGGCTATGATGAATGGGTAAACCCTCACCCTAGCCCTCTCCCAGAGGGAGAGGGGATTGTTTTTTTGCGGTAATGACGACAGGGGTCTCGTCTTTGTCGCCTGAAAATAATTCAATTTTTAGGAAAATAGCAAATGGGTAACTCTCACCCTAGCCCTCTCCCAGAGGGAGAGGGGATTGTTTTTTTTTGCGGTAATGACGACTGGGCCCCCGTCTTTGCCGCCTGAAAATCTATAAATTTTTAGGAAAATGGCGTCTGTCTGAGCGTAGCGAGTTCAGCCATTTTCCGTTAAAAAAATTTATAGATTTTCAGGAGCAAGGCAAAATCGGGGTCGCCTTTCTTTTGCTTACTTTTCTTCGGCGAAGCAAAGAAAAGTAAGTCGCCAACGGCGAAACCCGATTTCGATTAAAAGAAAAATTTCAATTAAAACAGAAAAATAATTTAAACAAAAAGGAAACAAAATGTCAGAACGTAAATATTTCGGTACCGACGGCGTCCGTGGAAAAGTCGGCACTTTCCCCATCACCCCTGACTTCGCCCTAAAACTCGGTTGGGCCGCAGGAAAAGTACTTGCCACTCAAGGCTCCAAAAAAGTCTTAATCGGAAAAGATACCCGAATTTCAGGCTATATGTTGGAATCTGCCTTAGAGGCTGGGTTAACTGCAGCAGGTTTATCGGCAGTCTTTGTCGGTCCAATGCCAACGCCTGCTGTCGCTTACTTAACTCGCACTTTCCGTGCAGAGGCGGGCGTGGTAATTTCAGCCTCACATAATCCTTATGATGATAACGGCATTAAATTTTTCTCTGCTCAAGGCACAAAATTACCGGATGACGTAGAAGAATCCATTGAAAGCATGTTAGATCAACCCATGGACTGCGTGGCATCCGCAGAATTAGGCAAGGCCAGTCGTATTAATGATGCGGCGGGACGTTATATTGAATTTTGTAAAGGCACTTTCCCGACAGAATTGAGTTTAGAGGGGTATAAAATTGTGGTGGATTGTGCCAATGGCGCCACTTATCATATTGCCCCAAGCGTTATGCGAGAGTTGGGAGCGGAGGTTATTGAAATTGGTACCAACCCAGATGGTTTGAATATTAATGAAAAATGTGGTGCCACTGATATTAAAGCCTTGCAAGCGAAAGTATTGGAAGTGGGGGCGGATGTCGGTTTGGCTTATGACGGCGACGGTGACCGCATTATGATGGTGGATCATTTGGGTAACAAAGTAGACGGTGACCAAATTCTCTATATTATTGCCCGTGAGGCTTTGCGTGCTGGCAACCTGAAAGGTGGCGTAGTGGGTACATTGATGAGCAATATGAGCTTAGAAATTGCCTTAAAACAATTAGGCGTGCCGTTCTTACGTGCCAATGTGGGTGACCGTTATGTGTTGGAAAAAATGCAAGAAAATAACTGGAAATTTGGCGGTGAAAATTCAGGGCATATTATTATTGCCGATAAAAATACCACAGGGGACGGTATTATTGCCTCATTGGCTGTATTAACCGCCATGGTACAACATAAATTGAGCCTAAATGAACTGGTCTCCGCTGTGCCATTGTTCCCACAAGTGTTAATTAATGTACGTTTTGCTGGTGGCGCCAACCCATTAGAAAGTGACGCAGTCAAAGCGATTGCCGCAGACGTAGAAAAACGTTTAACCGGTAAAGGGCGGATTTTATTGCGTAAATCAGGCACAGAGCCATTGATCCGTGTGATGGTAGAATGCCAAGACGGCGCACTCGCTCAACAATGTGCAGAAGAAATTGCCAATGCGGTGAAAGCGTCGTAATTCAAAACTGCGGTGAAAAAAGTCGGGATTTTCCCGACTTTTGTTTTTGGATTGCAACATAATAGATTATTTTATTCCATACGTTTAAGTCGCTAGGAGATTTTTCACCGATTTTCGCACCACCAATTCAGGATAAATTTCAATCACTTCTTTCTCATGATTTTTATGATGAATCCGTTCAAAGAGTAATTTCAAGGCTTGCTCACCCAAACGTGCTTTGGATTGATGAATCGTGGTCAGCGGCGGGGCGTAAAAGCGAGAAGAATGAATATTATCATAGCCAATAATCGAAATATCATCTGGCACACGTAAGCCTTTTTCGGTAATCGCTGAAATGGCGCCTAAGGCCATGACATCATTACAACAGAACACGGCGGTAGGTAATTCCTGTTGAGCTAAGATTTTGTTCATACATTCATAGCCATCTTCAGGTTCAAAAAAGCCCTCTTGAATCCAGTTTGGATGGGTCGTTAATCCCGCCTCATGGATGGCTTTTTCAAAACCTTGAAAACGAGTTTTTGCCGTGGTTTTACTGAGTTCACCGGAAATAATGCCGATTTTTTGATGGCCATTTTCGATTAAATATTGGGTGGCTAAATAACCGCCTTGAAAACTGTTGTCCAAAATCATATCGCTGTGACTATGTTGAATACCCCATTCCATCACCACCATGGGTAATCCTTTGAAACTATTGAATAAATCAATACTTTCCTGATGATATTCTGCACACATGATTAACACGCCATCTACCCGTTTTTTGGCGAGCATGTCTAAATGATTTTTGATTTTTTCCGCATCATTTTGCGTATTACATAAAAATAATGAGTAACCTTGACGATAACAATGATTTTCGACAGCATGAATAATTTCCGCAAAATAAGGTGCCTCACTGGTCGTCACGATCATACCAATGGATTTAGTGGTATTGATTTTTAAGCTACGTGCCACGGCACTGGGGGAATAATGCAGTTGCTGAATAGCGTCCAATACCGCCTTTTTAGTATCTTCAGCCACATGCCTTGTGTTATTGATGACATGTGAAACGGTCGTGGTGGAAACGCCCGCCATTTTCGCCACGTCTTTAATAGTTGCCATAGTTATCTCCTAATAATTTATCCTATTATAAAGTGAAAACCACAAAAAATGTATGAAAAAATAAATTAAACTGATAGAATGAAAAGCGGATTAGATAATTCATTTTAAATGACAATAACAGGAGAAAAACATGAGTGATTTTGGTTATGCAATGGTGATGGTTGTCCTTTCATTAGGTATCGTGGTGGGATTAAGCGCCGCTATTTTCTAAAATAACAGATGAAAAAATAACTCACGCACTGTTTTCAGTTCGTGAGTTATTTTTTTATTAGAGGCGTTGAATTAACGCATGAAAATAACCTTGTTTTTGACTTAATTCCGCATAAGTGCCTTGTTCCACCAATTCCGCATTATCAATCACCACAATATTGTCGAACTGCTCAATCGCTGTTAAACGGTGTGTCACCATAATTAAGGTCTTGTGTTGGCAATGTTGCAAAATCAAGGCTAACATTTGACGTTCGGTTTCTCGGTCTAAGCCCTCAGTGGGTTCATCTAACAATAAAATCGGTGCGTCATTGAGTAAAATCCGTGCTAAGCCCAAACGACGTTGTTCTCCGCCAGAAAGCGGGCGTCCGCCCTCACCGAGCCATTGATCTAAGCCTTGCTCTGTCAACGTTTGCAAGCCGACTTGATTTAATACGGTCAGCATTTTTTCATCAGAAAGTGGGGTAGCCGTCGCAAATTGCAAATTGTTACGCAAACTGTCGCTAAATACATGAACTCGTTGGGTTAAAAAGCCAATGTGTTGGCGTAAAGTGGTTTCAGTATAAGCAGAAATCCGTTTATTAGCGAACAGAATTTCCCCTAATATGGGATCATAATTGCGGACTAGGAGTTGTAATAGTGTTGATTTTCCACTGCCAGTTTTGCCTAAAATGGCCACTTTTTGATTCGGTTTAATGTGTAAATTCACTTGTTTTAAGGCAATATCTTGCCGTTCAGGATAGCCAAAACTGACCTGTTTTATATCAAATAAAACATCACCAAAATTCACCGCAGTTTCTGTCCCATTAAATTCCACCAGCGGTGGCTGATCAATTATTTCACTGACACGTTCCGCAGAGGCGATCACCTGACCAATATGTAAAAAAGCAGACCCCAAAGGCATAAGAATTTCAAAAGACGCCAAGGCTGACAGCGTAAACAAACCAATAAATGCCAGACGATATTCTTCAATCGCAAATTCAATATTGGCGGAAATCCATAAGGTCAACACCACTAATAAGCCATTGGCAAACATTAAAACGGCGGTGGAAAATCCGGATAAATTACTTTCACGTTGTTGATAATTCTGCCATTGTTGTTCTGTTTGATTTAGTTTTTGTTGCAGATTATCTTGTGCATTAAACAGCAATAATTCTGCTTGAGCTTGGATAAATTCCACAAATTGCATACGATATAGCGAGCGAGATTGTGTCAGTTTTGCACCAAACGTTAAACCTAAAAAATAAAACACCGTTGGAATAATTAGTAATAAAATCAACAGGATTGCACCAATTAATAAGGCGAGTGAAAGATTAAATAAACTCAGTGCCAATGTCATCATACCAATTACGGTAACGGCACTGATGAAAGGGGCAATTAAGCGTAAATACAGGCTATCGAGCGTATCCACATCTGCCACCAAACGGTTAAGCAAGTCGCTGTTGCGATAACGATTTAATACCGCAGGGGAGAGCGGAATAATCTTGCTGAATACCTGAACACGTAATTTAGCCAAAATACGGAAAGTAGCGTCATGCGTGACAATTTTTTCCGCATAACGCATGGCGGTACGACCAATGGCCAATCCACGCACACTTGATGAGGGATAAAAATAGTTAAATAATGCACCGGCTCCAGCAATGGCCGTGGCGGATAAAAACCAACCTGATAAGGTAAGCAAGCCAATACTGCTAGCAAGTCCCCCAATCATTAATACCACGCCTAAAAACAGGGGGAATTTTGCTTGTTTAAATAAGGATAAAAAAGGAAGTAATGAACGCATATTTTCTCTCTTATTGTACGTCCTGATGACGTTGTGCCAAAAGTTCAGCAAAATAACCTTGCTGTTGCAACTGTTCAAAATGTCCTTGTTGCACTAGTTGCCCCTGTTGCATCACCAAAATTTGATCACATTGTTTTAAATCTTCAATTCGGTGGGTAATCATCAAGGTGGTCTGGTTTTGGCTAATTTGATATAACGCGGTCAGCACCTGATTTTCAGATTTCGCATCTAAGCTCGCTGTGGGTTCATCTAATAACAACAAATTACCTTGACGTAACAATGCCCGAGCAATGGCCAAGCGTTGAGCTTGTCCTACGGATACGCCGACGCCACCGTCTTTGATTTCCGCATTCAAGCCAATGTGATCGGTAAATTCTTTGGCATTGGCTTGGCTTAACGCGAGATCAATTTGTTCGTCCGTGGCTTGAATATCACCGAGTAACAGATTTTGTTTAATCGTCCCTTGCAATAACAATGGATTTTGCCCCACCCATGCAATTTGTTTTCGCCATTGGGTAAGATCGGCTTGATTGAGTTCTATGCCATTAATTTTTAGGCTACCTTGATAAGGCAAGAAACCGAGTAATACATTGATTAATGAGGTTTTTCCTGCACCGCTTTGTCCGACTAAAGCAGTATTAGATTGTTTAGCTAAATGAAAATTAAGCGGTTGAGTGAGTGCTTTGCCCTGAGGTGACAAGACCACCAAATTTTCTGCCACAATTTCCACCGCACGTTGATTGGGAATTTGTTGATCGTGGTCAGGTTGTACCGTTTGATAGTCGGTTTCAATAAATTCTGCAATCGCATCCGCAGCCCCAATAGCGGCGGCTCGGTCGTGATAATACACACCAAGATCACGTAACGGTTGATAAAATTCAGGGGCGAGAATTAAACAGAAAAAGCCTACAAATAGGGTAATGCCAGTATTATCGCTAAAACTGCCAAAATCAATTTGGCCGAGATAACTAAAACCAAAATAAACCGCCACAATGGCAATAGACACCGAGGTAAAAAATTCTAACACCGCAGACGATAAAAAGGCCATTTTTAATACGTCCATGGTGCTAATGCGATAATCTTCAGTAGAAGTTTCAATATGTGCCGTTTGTTCTTCGGCACGATTAAACAGACGTAGGGTTTCTAATCCACGTAAACGGTCGAGAAATTGTCCGCTTAATTTCGCTAAAATCGCCATATTTTGCTGATTCTTATCCGACGCCGCCAAACCGACTAAAATCATAAAAACAGGAATAAGGGGAGCAGTAAATAATAAAATCAAACCAGCCACCCAGTTAAGCGGAAAAACAGCAATTAAAATAATCACCGGAACAATCGCCGACAGCATTTGTTGGGGCAGATAGCGTGAATAAAAATTATGTAGATTCTCCACCTGTTCCAACATTAAACTGGCCCAACTGCCCGCCGGTTTACCTTGAATGGTTGCCGGTCCAACCGCATGAATTTTATCTAAAATTTGTTGGCGGATAATATTGCGTAATTTTTGACCGCAGTTAAAGCCGATTTTTTCACGCAGATATAAAATCAATGCACGTAAAGCAAAGCCGATAACTAAGCCGACAAAATAGGGAAGTAATTCACTGCGTGGTGTTTGTTGGATAATAAAATGATGTAAAAGACTTGCCAGCAACCAAGTTTGTCCAACCAAAATTAAAGAAGATAAAGTCGCTAAGCCAACATTTAGGCTTAATAATTTCTTTATCGGTTTTTGCTGTTCTCGCAACCATTTAAACAAATATTTTTGACGTTGTTTTTCCATTTTTTATAAAATTTTAGGGGCGAACCTTAACAAATACAGGTTCGCCCAAAATCACTCCAAAGATAAATATCCGCTAGATCCTAGCCGAAAAAATTAAGCTAACGCATCTAAAAAACGTTCTGCGTCTAAGGCGGCCATACAACCTGTACCCGCCGACGTAATGGCTTGACGATAATTATGATCCATTACATCACCGGCCGCAAAAACACCCTCTACGCTAGTGGCAGTGGCATTGCCATCTAAGCCTGATTTCACCACAATATAACCGTTATTCAGTGCTAATTGCCCTTGGAAAATATCGGTATTGGGTGCATGCCCAATCGCCACAAAGACCCCATCAACTTTTAATTCTTCGGTGTTATCCGATTGCGTATCTTTCAAGCGTACGCCGGTTACGCCCATATTATCGCCTAACACTTCGTCTAAAGTGCGGTGCGTTTGGAGAATAATTTTACCTTCTTCTACTTTTTTGTATAAACGGTCGATTAAGATTTTTTCCGCACGGAAACTATCACGACGGTGAATTAAATGCACTTCGCTGGCAATATTGGCTAAATACAAGGCTTCTTCCACCGCCGTATTGCCCCCACCAATCACGGCAACCGGTTTATTGCGATAGAAAAAACCGTCACAAGTGGCACAAGCGGACACACCACGGCCTTTGAAAGCGTCTTCTGATGGTAAGCCTAAATAACGAGCAGATGCCCCTGTCGCAATAATCAAGGCATCACAAGAAAAGGTTTGCACATCGCCATACAGTTTAAATGGACGGCTAGATAAATCTACTTTACTGATATGATCAAACACAATCTCGGTATCAAATTTTTCCGCATGTTGTAGCATGCGTTGCATTAATTCCGGCCCAGTAGTATCGCCAAAATCCCCCGGCCAGTTTTCAATTTCGGTAGTGGTGGTAAGTTGCCCACCTTGTTGTAAACCGGTCACTAAAACCGGTTTTAAATTTGCCCGAGCCGCATAAATGGCCGCTGTGTAACCGGCAGGTCCGGAGCCTAAAATTAATAATTTACTGTGTTTAATGTCTGACATAAAAATTCCTTGTTAATCATAACTTTTGTTTATTATAACCAAATTTGTGCTAATACAATAGTGAATAAACCTGTCTGCGGTATTTATTCGCCAAAGGATCTGTCCCAAGAGCCGCCACAATTTCCAAAAATTGCTTTTTCACTTCGCCATTTTCCGCATTGAGATCCTGACGTAAAATGCTGAACAATAATTCTAACGCTTGTTCATCTCGGTTAGCTTGATGAAGTTGTACGGCTAACTTTAACGCAATATCAGGGCGTGGATTATTGGCATAATCTGCTTGTAATTGCTGAATTTCTGGCGTGTCGGCGGCTTTGATTAATAGCTCAATTTGGGCGACTAACCCGTGCCAACGGCTATCTCTGTCTTGCAATGGGATTTTGTTTAAAATTTCCTGTGCCGGTTCGGTTTTTTTGATCGCAATATAGGTTTCCGCATAGAGTAGTGCAATATCGCTGTTTTTTTGCTCCGAAGCCAACCATGCTTCTTTTAACAATGGCAAGGCCGCATCATAGTTTTCCGCCTGTAAAAAATCCAAGGCTAAATTGAATTTAATTTCTTCTTCTTTGGGTAAAATCAAGGCTAAATGCTGTTCAAGTTGATCTTCTGGCAACGCCGTTTGAAAAGCATCTACCGCCTGAGCCTCTTTAAATAAATAGGTGGTTGGCAAGGCTTGAATACCAAATTGCATGACGATTTGTTGTTGAGTTTCACAGTTGACTTTCGCCAGCAAAAATTGCCCTTGATATTTGTCCGCATAACGTTCCAAAACCGCGGTGAAATTAAGCGAAGTTTCGTGACTTGTGGCATAAAATACCACCACCAATGGGGTTTGTTGCGAACGTTGCAATGTTTCCGTGAGATTTTGTTCATTAATTTCAATAATATAGTCTTGCATGTAATTTCTCTTCAAAAGGGGTTATAAAAAATGCCACGATAAATTGGACACTAAACGGCAAGCGTCACATTTAAAATAAAATACGTCAGCAACAGGTTTTGCCAACGCCCAATCGCCGCCACAACAAGGGCAACGGCGTTTTCGTTCTGTTTCCAAATTTTCACCGCCGATACGGTACAGATAATAATAGGTTGGCACACCTGATATTTGTTCTACTTCCTGACATAACGCTCGTCCATGTTTACTTAATGTGCTGTTAAAATCAGAAATTTCAAGCAGTGCAGATTTTTCCAACACCGCCCCATTCATTTGCAACTGATCGCAAGCCTGCCAATCTTCTAGCCATTTGATTAAATCAAGGCTTAAGTGCGGTTGATCTTGGGCGATTTTATACAATGGAATCGGTGCTAAATTTTCGCCGTTCACCACAGGGGAACTGGAGCGTAAATAGGTGGTATACAGCACTTGCCAGCTTGGATCGGTTTGATTGGTCTGATCGGACATTAAATCGTCCGCCACAATCTGAAAACTCTGCAAAAACACACCGCACTTTTCCAAATTTTCAAGGCAACGATTGACTTCCGTATTGTTGTGTTCTGGTAAAAGACTATGTTGTTCAGGGCAAATCACCTTGATCCCAAAGCCTTGTTGATTTTCTTGTTCCGCTTGAAACACAGGAATCTCCCGCCCGAGAATTTGGCCGTTATACCGCCATTCATCAATAAGTTCACCGAGCATAATAAATTGCTGTTGGTGCCGTTCGGGCTGTTGGTTTTGTAAAAAGATGTCGATAAGGTACATTTTTTGCTTTCCTTTGAAAATTGTCGTTATCTTACCTGAATTTGGGCAGAGATCAAAATAGCAGATAAAATTTAAAACTCGTTGCAAAGGGTGAAAATGTAACTATAATTAATACTAAAAATGAGATAGGTTTAGTTTATGGGGAAAGCAGAAAAGTTATTAGAGAAACTGGCTTGCACAAAAAATACGTTTGTGTGGACAGATTTAGTTACGTTGCTTATACAACAAGGTTATGAAAAGCAGGAAATGGCAGGTTCTCGCGTACGATTTTTTAATGCAGGACGTGACCATATTATTTTATTACACAAGCCACACCCTGAAAATTATATCAAAGGTGGTGCATTAAAATCCGTGAAAGAATCCTTAAAACAGGTAGGTATATTATGACATTGTTAAATTACAAAGGTTATGTTGGCACGATTGAGCCTGACTTAGAAAATAATGTGCTATTTGGTAAATTAGCTTATATTCGGGATTTGGTGACATACGAAGCGGAAACCTTGCCTGAATTAGAAAAAGAGTTTCGTGCTTCCGTTGATTTGTATTTAAGTGATTGTGCAGAATTAGGAAAGGTTCCTGACAAGCCGTTTAAAGGCGTGTTTAATGTGCGAATTAGTGAAGAATTACACCGTATGGCGGTGATCGCAGCCGGTGATATGTCGTTAAATGCGTTTGTTGGAACAGCAATTCAAGAAAAAGTAAATCGTGTTCAAAATAGGGTTTAAAATGCAAGCTCAAACCAAACTCCATCTCCAAAATCTACAAAAAATCCTGCAAGAACTTAACCTATGGCAAACCGTGCCACCGTCTGAACAAGCCTTTGCCAGTCAAGAACCTTTTGCCATTGACTATATGCAAGCTCATGAATGGCTGCAGTGGATTTTTATTCCGAGAATGTGGGCGTTGTTAGACAGTGGGGCTGTGTTGCCAAGTAAAATAGCCATTTCACCTTATGTGGAAGAGGCCTTAAAAGAGCAAGAGCGGCTAAGTGAATTATTAAGACCGATCATTGAAATTGAAAAGTTGTTAAGCCAATGCTAGAAATCTTATATCAAGATCAATACATCGTTGCGGTGAATAAACCTGCTGGAATGTTGGTACACCGCAGTTGGTTAGATCGGCATGAAACGCAGTTTGTGATGCAAACCTTGCGAGATCAAATTGGCCAGCATGTTTTTCCGATTCATCGTTTGGATCGTCCCACATCTGGCGTATTGCTGTTTGCATTAAATAGCGAAATGGCCAATTTGATGTGTCAGCAGTTTGAAAGTAAAACTGTACAGAAAAGCTATTTAGCGGTGGTGCGTGGCTATTTAACGGGGGAAGAACGCATTGATTATCCACTTAAAATTCAATTAGATAAAATTGCGGATAAATTTGCACAAGAAGATAAAGCACCGCAATCTGCCATCACGGATTATCAAGGCTTAAAAACCGTGGAAATGCCTTATGCCGTAGGGAAATATCAAACAGCACGTTATTCATTAGTTCGCTTAACCCCACAAACAGGGCGAAAACATCAGCTTCGCCGTCATATGAAACATATTTTTCACCCGATTTTAGGCGATACCCAATATGGCGATTTACATCAAAATCGGGCGTTGGCAGAACAAACAGGGGTAAGTCGGTTGATGTTGCATGCTGAAAAACTTGAATTTCATCACCCTGTCACAAATGAGCAAATTCAGGTAACAGCAGGATTAGATGAAAAATGGATAACATTATTTGAAATATTTAACTGGTAAATAGAGGAGAAAATATGAAACTTTATGTGTTTGATCACTGCCCTTATTGTGTGCGTGCGAGAATGATTTTTGGCTTGAAAAAGCAAGCGGTTGAATTGGTTTATCTGCAAAATGATGACGAAACTACGCCAGTGGGATTAATTGGTAAAAAAGCCGTGCCGATTTTGCAAAAAGAGGACGGTTCTGCCATGCCAGAAAGTTTAGATATTGTGCGTTATGTAGATGATAATTACGGCGAAAAATTGCTGTCTGATGTGGTTCGCCCTGAATTGGAGGCGGTAATCAAGCAAATTGGCAGTTATTATAATCACTTGCTATTGCCTCGTTTTGTGCAGTTGGGTTTGCCTGAATATGAAACGCAAGGTGCATTAGATTATTTTGTGAATAAGAAAACAGTTTTTATTGGTGATTTTGCCGAAAATCTTGCACAATCGGCACAATATATTGCGAAATTGCAACAAGATTTACTTACTCTTGAAACCTTGGTTCTGGCGGAAGATAAAGCCAATGGTCAGCAATTATCCATTGAAGATATTATACTGTTCCCAATGTTGCGGAACTTAACTTGTGTGAAAGGGTTAGTGTTGCCTCAAGGTTTGCAAAATTATGTGCAAACCATGGCGAAATTAAGCAATATTGAGCTTTATTCCGATAAAGCGATTTAAAAAACTCCCTGAAAAAACACCGCACTTTTTGATTTTTTTCATAAAGTGCGGTGTTTTTTTGAGAAGTTTTTTACAAGATCAACTGCAAAAACCGTTTGGTTAATTCCACATAATGCCCTCTGAATCGGTGGCTAAAATTAAGTAAATAATAAAGCTGATAAATCGGTTTGCGTTCAATATAATCTTCCGCCAACGGATAAGTGCGGTGATAATTTTCATAAAATTCATCAGGGAATGGCTCAAACAGTTCAGTAAAGGCTAAATCACATTCACGGTCGCCCCAATAGCAAGCGGGATCGTAGCTGTAAATTTTGCCGTTAAATGCACCACAGTTTTCAATCCATAAGTTACCGTGTAACAAAGATGGTGTGGGCTTGTGTTTGGCTAGTCGTGCTGCCACCGTGGCAACAATGTCTTCAATATTACCGAAATTGATTCCCTGTTCTTTACAGATTTGTAATTGCCACCCAATACGTTGGTCGGCAAAAAACGTCGCCCAATTAGTTCGCCATTCATTCGGTTGATAGACCGAACCGAGCCAAGTGTCAAAATCCAAGCCGTAACTTTCTGAACCCTTGATTTTATGCAAATTCGCCAACGCTACGCCAAATTGGGCAAATTGTTCAGGCGTTGGTGTGTCTAATTGCAAGGCCTCCAACAACAAAAAACTGTGGTTTTGCGAACAACCTACGCCATAAACTTTCGGTAAATCAATGGTGCGAGTTTTGCTTAATAACTCAATTTGATCGGCCTCCGCTCGAAACATAGAACGATAGGTTTTATCGTTAGTTTTGGCAAAAACAGGTTGTATGCCATCATCAATTAACCAAGATTCGTGCATTTCGCCCGTGTGTACTTTGTCTTTTTCTTTGATGGAATAATAGGCACCAAATTGATCCGCCAATACTTGAGAAACTGATTTCCACATGTTCGCCCCCTTATACAGCTTAACACTCATGTCATCATAAACCAATTTTTCACAATAATCTGTGAGCTAGGTCAAATTTTTGAAAAAATTATGCGAAAAAACACCGCACTTTATTAGAGACAATCTTTTAGGTGCGTATGCCATATGCCCTTACATTTTTATATGTGGTTGTTTTAACTTACGTTTAACCTCAATATAACCAATTTCCACATTGATTTTCTCACCGAATTGACTCGGCTCTCGTGGTGCTTTTTTTTAACTATAATCCCTTTGAATGAAAGGCTTTACATTGATGTATTCTACTTGATATTCCCCGAATATAAAAATTTCCTGTATAATGCCGTCAAATTTTTATTCAATAGAGTTATTTAAATGAAATTTATCATCAAACTTTTCCCTGAAATCATGATTAAAAGCGACAGCGTTCGCAAGCGGTTTATTAAGATTTTAACCAGCAATATTCGCCAAGTGTTAAGCAAACATGACGACACCTTGGCAGTCGTTCGACATTGGGATTTTATTGAAGTACGGTCAAAAAACGAAGATTTTCGACCGCAGTTAATTGAGCTTATCGGGCGTATTCCGGGGATTCATCATTTTTTAGAAGTAGAAGAAAAACCGTTCACGGATTTACATAATATTTTTGAGCAAACGTTAGAGCAAATCGGCGACAGTCTCAATGGTAAAACCTTTTGCGTACGAGCCAAACGCCGTGGGCAACATCCGTTTAGTTCCTTGGAAATTGAGCGTTATGTGGGCGGTGGGTTAAATCAGCATATTGAAACGGCTCGGGTAAAATTGAAAAATCCAGATGTGACGGTACGTATTGAAGTAGAAAATGATAAATTAATTTTTATTAAACAACGCTTTGAGGGGATTGGTGGTTATCCGATTGGGACACAAGAAGATGTGCTTTCCTTGATTTCGGGTGGCTTTGACTCAGGCGTGTCCAGTTATATGCTGATTCGTCGTGGTAGCCGTGTGCATTATTGTTTCTTTAACCTTGGCGGAGCCGCACATGAAATCGGTGTGAAACAAATGGCATATCATATTTGGCACCGTTACAGCAGCTCGCACAAAGTACGGTTTATTGCGATTAATTTTGAAAATGTCGTTGGCGAAATTTTAGAAAAAGTGGATAACGGGCAAATGGGCGTGGTGTTAAAACGCATGATGGTACGTGTCGCTAGCCGTGTTGCTGAGCGTTTTGCTATTGAGGCTATTGTGACGGGCGAAGCCTTGGGGCAGGTGTCGAGCCAAACCCTGACTAATTTACGCTTAATTGACGAAGCCAGTTCAGCCTTGGTATTGCGACCGCTGATTACCCACGATAAAGAGCAAATTATCGCCATGGCAAAGCAAATCGGCACAGACGATATTGCTAAATCCATGCCAGAATTTTGTGGGGTCATTTCCAAAAATCCAACGGTAAAAGCCGTGCGAGAAAAAATTGAAACAGAAGAACAGAATTTTGATTTCAACGTATTAGAAACTGCGGTGCAAAATGCGCAATATTTGGATATTCGTCAAATTGCCGAACAAACGGAAAAAGAAGTCATTTCCGTAGATACCGTTTCTGTGTTGGGCGAAAATGATGTGATTTTGGATATTCGTAGTCCTGAAGAAACCGATGAAAAACCGTTGAATGTCGACGGTAAAACGGTGCAATTAATGCCATTTTACAAACTCAGTTCTCAATTTGGCAATTTGGATCAAAACAAAAATTATGTGCTGTATTGCGAACGGGGTGTAATGAGTAAGTTACAAGCCTTGTATTTGAAAGAGCAAGGGTTTGAGAATGTGCAAGTGTTTAAAAAATAGGTAAAATAAGGTGAATTTTTTTCACCTTACATTTTATTTTCATCCACTTCCCGAAATGCCCCTACCGTTTCCCCTTGAAACAATTCTCTTGGATCAAACCGCCGTTTTTGTGGTTGTAAGCTCAACGGATAGGTTTGTTTTTTGGCGATAATGGCATAAATATTGCCTAAAGATTGCTGTTGATGAATCTCAAAATTGAGTAAATGCAGCCAGTCGATAATGCGACAAGGCAAGAAATGTCGGAATGGTAAGGCTGGACGTTGAGCGTGATTTATTTTTTGTTTAAATAACAATCCGCCAACGGGATTAAAAATAGACAAAAATAAATAGCCATCATCGGTTAAAATACGTTGGATTTCACGCAATAATTGGTGGGGATCCTGCATAAAATTAAGCGTATTGGCGGCAATGCAAACGTCTACCGATTGACTTTCAAAGGGCAATTCGGCAAGATCGCCTTGAATCAGTGAATAGCCGTTTTGGCTAGACAGTGCGGTTAATTGGCTGTTGCTGTCGGGGCTGAGGACAAAATGATAGGGGAGTGACATTTTGCATTCTAATTCGGCACTTAATCCGCCCAAGCGCACTAATTGTTTTCCTGTTATTAAGGGCGAAAATTTGGCAAAATAGTCCCCGAGCGTGCTGCAATATTGTTCGCCTTTTTGTACTTGTTGCCAGCTAGACGGCAATTTAAATGCCTTTGCTGATTTTGCTTGCCAACGTATGTGTGCCATATTCAACCTTTGTGAGAGAAAAAAATGTTAAACGCTATTCCTGCCCTTAATGATAACTATATTTGGCTGTATTCACGAGATAATTTATCGGTAATTGTGATCGACATTCCAGAAATTTCGCCTATTTTATCATTTTTTGAACAAAATCCTTATAAAATCACCGCACTTTTGTTGACGCATAACCATAATGATCATGTTGCGGGTGTGGCAGAATTTAAACAGCATTTTCCTGATGTGCCGATTATTGGGGCGTCAGAATGTGCTTATTTAGGGTTAAATCACGAGATCAACGAGGGAGAAATTGTAGTTGATGATTATAAAATTCAGGTGATTCCTACGGGCGGACATACTGCAAATCATGTGAGTTTTGTGGTAGACGGGCATTTATTTAGTGGTGATTGTTTATTTTCTGCGGGTTGCGGTCGGGTGTTTACGGGGGATTATGCGCAGATGTTTGATTCAATCCAACGTTTGAAAGCCTTGCATGATGATACCTTAGTTTGTGCAGGGCATGAATATACCTTGAGCAATTTAGCCTTTGCGGAAACAGTGTTAGATGAAAAAACTGCGGTGCAAAAACAGCGAGTTTGGGTGGAAGAATTGAGAAAGCAAGGATTGCCAAGTATGCCGACTAAATTAGGTTTAGAACGGAAAATCAATCCTTTTTTAATGGCAAATAATTTGGCAGAATTTATTCGGTTAAGACAAGCTAAGGATCAATTTTAGCCAGAAAAATTGGGGCAAATAATATGCCCCAGTGAGTTTGGGTTAGGTTAAGTTAAACAACGATCCTGTTGGCTGGCCCTGTAAAATCCGAATGCCGGTTTGATCTTGATTTGGGAATACACGCCCAGAAAACACTTTTTCACCGTCATTAATAAAGATTTCAAACACGGATTTATCCATAAAAATACGTGCGTTGGTCTGTTGCGGTTCAATGTCACAACGGCGAACGGTACCAAATTTTTCAGCAAATTTTTCACCGCAGTTTGTGCGATCCACAATGATTTCACCTTTTTCGGTATCTACCACAAAATTTAAGCCGTGACCTTGGTTGTCTGCCATAAATAGGATTTCGTGGCGTTGGTTTGGGCTAAATTCAAGGTTGAGTTCGTAGATATTGTTGGTGGTTTGTTTTTCCGCAAAAGTTTCTTCACTTTTTCTGAGTTTGACCATGTCAGCCACCGGGTTTTGGCACAGTTTGCCGTTTTTTAGGCTGAGTTCTTTGACGAGCGATAAGCAACCTTGATAGTCAAATTTATCCGTTGGGTAGTCCATATCTGGCAAAGCAAGCCAACTGATACACAAGGCTCGGCCGTCTGGTGCGTTGAAAGGTTGAGTGGCGTAGCATTCAAAACCGTAGTCAAATTGTTGTAATGGGGTTGGGTTGACTAACACAGCCTTTTCCACATCTAAATCGTCTGCAATTTTAAACATATTCGGGTAGATATTTTGGTAATCCAGTACATGTTTATCTAAACCTTGCGGACAATAAATTAATACAGGTTTGCCCTCTACAAACACGATATTAGGGCATTCCATCATATATGCCGTGTTATCATTGGCGAAGTCGAGATCATGGATATATTGCCAATTTTGGTAATCATTGTTGACAGCCTTATAGAGTTTAATAATCCCTTTCTTGGCCAGATTTTGTCCGCCCACAATGGCGTAATATTGTCCTTGATAGTCAAAAATTTGTGGATCACGGAAATGGTCGGTCACGTCATCAGGTTGATCAATCAACACGTTATTGAGCTTTTCAATGTTACCCTGTTGATCCATTAACGCCCCGATTTGGTAAGGGTGGCGCACCCAGTTTTCATCTCGCACATTACCGGTGTAAAACAAAAATAATTTGTCGCCAAATTGCATGGCGGAACCCGAATAGGCGCCGTGGCTGTCTAGCGGTGTATCGGGGGACATCAGGGTGCCAGTTTCTTTGAAATGCACAAGATCTGTACTTTCCGTATGTACCCAAGATTTCAAGCCGTGAGCCGCACCGAATGGGAAATATTGATAAAACAGGGTAAATTTGCCGTTAAAATAAGAAAAACCGTTGGGATCGTTAAGCAAGCCGTGCGGTGTTTCAATATGAAATTGGGTTCGCCATGGTGAAAGTGCGGTGTTTTTTTTGATTTTTTCTACATATTCTACAGGCCAATCTGCATAAGGGCGATAGCGTTGTTCGGTGGTAAATGCCATATTTTCTCCAAAATAAATTTTTTGGTTATAGTACCGAATATTTGCCCATTGAAAAAGCACTATTTTGTTTAATTTATGTTTAATTTATCAGCAAAAAATGGTAGAGTAGCCGCCAGTTTATTCACCCTTATCCTATGGAGATTTTGCAACGTATGACAGATACTGAAATTGCAAAGAAAATTGTTGAAGCCATTGGTGGTTTTGACAACGTGCAAAGTTTTGCACATTGTGCGACACGTTTACGCATTATGGTAAAAGACGAGTCGAAAATTGATAAAGACACCATTGAGGACTTGGATAAAGTCAAAGGGGCGTTTTTTAATTCGGGACAATATCAAATTATTTTGGGTACAGGGACGGTAAACAAAATTTATGCGGAAGTGATGGCGTTAAATGGTGGCTCTACTCAAGCCAGTGAAAGCGCAGCACCTGCCCAACCGCAAGGCCATTGGTTTAAACGTGCGATTCGTACTTTCGGTGATGTGTTCGTGCCATTATTGCCTGCTATTGTGGCCACCGGTCTTTTTATGGGCGTACGTGGGGCGATTAACAATGATGCGATTTTAAGCCTGTTCGGTACCACATCAGCGGCATTTTCTGCTTCACATTTTTATATTTATACTCAGGTTCTCACGGATACAGCCTTTATTTTCTTCCCTGCGTTGATTTGTTGGTCGGCATTCCGAGTATTCGGGGGCAATCCGATTATTGGTTTGGTATTAGGTTTGATGATGGTAAGCCCCGCTTTACCGAATGCGTGGGCTGTGGCATCTGGTGGTGCTGAACCGATTTACTTCTTTGATTTCATTCCTGTGGTGGGGTATCAAAACTCCGTGTTGCCGGCGTTTTTCGTGGGGTTAATTGGGGCGAAATTTGAGAAATGGTTTGCGAAACGGGTGCCAGATGTGTTGGCCTTGTTGGTAGTGCCTTTTGTCACGTTCTTGATGATGTCTTTCTTGGCATTAATCGTGATCGGTCCAATTTTCCATTCTGTTGAAAACTATGTGTTAGCCGGTACCAAATACTTGCTTGCCTTGCCTTATGGTATTTCAGGTTTAGTGATTGGTGGCGTACATCAAGTGATCGTGGTGACCGGTGTGCATCATATTTTTAACTTGCTTGAATCCCAATTAATTGCCGCAGATGGACAAGATCCGTTCAATGCGCTGATTACCGCCGCCATGACCGCCCAAGCGGGCGCGACCTTAGCCGTCGGGTTCAAAACCAAATCGGCGAAATTAAAAGCCTTGGCTTATCCTGCTGCGCTTTCTGCGGGATTGGGTATTACGGAACCCGCCATTTTTGGGGTCAACTTACGTTACGGCAAACCGTTTATTATGGGCTTAATTGCTGGGGCATTTGGTGGCTGTTTAGCCTCAATTTTAGGCCTAGCGGGGACAGGTTTTGGGATTACCATTATTCCGGGTTCATTGCTTTACTTGAACGGACAAATCATTTCTTACGTGATTATGGTATTAGCGACAACCGCATTAGCCTTTGCTTTAACTTATCTGTTCGGCTACGAAGATGAGAAAAAAGACGAGGAAAAAGCAGAAACGGTGAAAACCTTGGAAAAAAACACCGCAGTTTCTACATCAACGCCAACGGTGGAAAGCAAAACCAATGAAGAAACGTTAGTTTCGCCTTTAACGGGTGAAGTGGTGGCGTTAGAAAACGTGAATGATCCTGTATTCTCTGCGGGTGTGATGGGCGACGGTTTAGCTGTCAAACCTACCGAAGGCGTGGCTTATGCGCCTGCTGATGCAGAAGTTGAAATCGTACATGAAACGGGTCACGCTTACGGTTTAAAAACCGCCAACGGCACGGAAATTTTAATTCATATCGGTATTGATACGGTGAAAATGAAAGGCGAGGGCTTTGAGCCGTTAGTCAACGTGGGTGATACCGTGAAAGCGGGACAGCCGTTGGCTAACTTTGATTTAGCTAAAATCGCCGCTGCGGGTTATGATCACACCACGGTATTAATTATCACCAATACCGACGAATTTAGTGCAGTAACGGGCATTGCTCAAGGAAATATTACTCACGGCGATAATTTCTTAAAAGTCGTTAAATAACGGTGTAGGGGCGGATCGATGTATCCGCCCGAAAATCACTCCGTTTTTAGCGGGCGAACACATAGGTTCGCCCCTACATTTTTCCGAATATTTTCAACAAAAATGGAGAAAATACAGAATGACAAAATTATACGGCAGCCTTGAAGCCGGCGGTACCAAGTTTATTTGTGCAGTAGGTGATGCGCAATTTAATGTGGTAGATAAAGTGCAATTTCCTACCACCACACCTGATGAAACCCTTGCACAAACAGTAGCCTTTTTTCAGCGTTATGCGGATCGTTTACAAGGGATTGCGGTGGGTTCCTTTGGGCCGATTAATATTGATAGAAATTCACCGACTTATGGTTATATTACCACCACGCCCAAACCGCATTGGGCGAATGTAGATGTTATCGGTGTCCTTAAAAAAGCGGTTGATGTGCCGTTTTATTTTACCACCGATGTGAATTCCTCCGCCTTTGGCGAAACCTTGGTACGTCAAGATGTGACCAGTTTGGTATATTATACCATTGGCACGGGAATTGGTGCCGGCGCTATTCAACATGGTGAATTTGTCGGGGGCATTGCGCATACCGAGGCGGGCCACGTATTAGTGTCCTTGCACCCGCAAGATCAAGCCAAGGATTTTCACGGTACCTGTCCTTTCCATAAAAATTGTTTGGAGGGCTTGGCGGCGGGACCATCATTGGAGGCTCGTGCGGGTATTCGTGGTGAATGTATTGCACAAGATAGCGAGATTTGGGATATTCAAGCCTATTATATTGCGCAAGCCGCATTACAAGCCACCTTATTATATCGTCCACAAGTGATTGTATTTGGTGGGGGCGTGATGGCGCAACAACATATGTTAGATCGGGTACGTAAGCAGTTTGCTGAATTGCTTAATGATTATGTGCCTGTGCCAGACTTGGAACAGTATATTGTAACGCCTGCGGTAGCCAATAATGGCTCGGCCACCTTAGGCAATTTTGCGTTAGCGAAGAAAGTTGCTGAAGTGTCAGTCTAAACGACGAAAGCATAACAAAAGGGACGTCTAAAAACGTCCCTTTTTCATCTTTGGCAGATTAACCAATCACGTTGGGTAAATAACCTGCTTGAATTAAGAACGGCACATTCATAATCAATAAGCCAAGTAATAAGGCAATCAGTAAAGAAATGTTACCGCCAATCACACGATAAGGCATCTCAGGATAACGTTTTCTGGCACGCCATACCATGCCTACGGGTAAGACTAAACCATAGAATGTAAACATTTGTCCCGCAAAGGCTAATACGGATAAGAAATCATTATAGAATAACGCAAAGAATAGGGTAGGAATGAACGTTAATAAACCTAATGACGCACGTCCAGCCTTAATATTAATGCGTTTAAGTAGGTCATCTAAGCAATCAAATAACGCCAATGCCACACCTAAGAAAGAGGTGATCAAGGCAAATAACGAGAATAAACGCACTGACCAACCGATAAATGGACTGCCCGTAATATGGGTGACGGCGTTGACTAATCCGCCTAATGTCGGATCTTGATTTAAAATTTGGACAAATTCAGATTGGGTTAATACGCCATGCGTCGACATTTGCCAAACAATATACAGGGCTAAAGGTAATCCCGTCCCGATAATAATAGAGGTTCTTAAGCGTGCGACATTGCCCTCTAAATATTTATTAATACTTGGGATCACCACATGGAAACCAAAAGAGGTAAAGAAAAACGGACTAGCAGAAATTAACAAGGCTTTATCTAACGGCACTGCCATTAAATTATCCATGCTCACTTTGGGCAACATCAAGAATAACAACACCACAAAGGCAGCGAGTTTGGCAATAAATAACAAGCGAGTGGCAATATCCACGTGTCCCGTGCCGGCAATAATAAAGATGGCAAAAAAGACGGTGAAGATCACGGAAATCGCTGTGCCGTATTCTTTCAGTTCGGGTAATACGGTAGAAATTAAATTACTGCTCATTAACACATACACGGTGAGAATGGCATACATAAAAATAATCAGTGCGAAAGAGGCTAATACACGTCCGGGCATGCCAAAATATTGCTCAGCCAAGGTAGCAATGCCCGCATCTTGACGTTCTGCTTTTTGATAGACTTCAACAAATAACAATGCGCTATAACAGAGTAGCACCCATAACATCACTAATAAGGCCACGGTGTAGCCAAATCCCATACCGGCAGAGGTTAATGGCATAGACACCATACCGGCACCAATGGTGGTGCCTGCCACAATTAATGCGCTACCAAGCGTTTTATTTTTCATACTGCTTTCCTTAGATTAAAAAAATACATCAAATAAACCAGATTGCTATTCTATACGATAATATTTATTTTTGTAATTATAAATTTACGCTGTTTTGAAAAATTGACGTTTTATGGCTAGAAAATAACAAAAAAGTGCGGTGGATTTTTGCAAAATATTTAAAAGTCGGCGAAAAGTGGCCCGTTTTGTCGGGTATGACCACTTTCTTTTAGCTGAAAATCCTTGACGCAAACGTTTACTATTTTTTGTTTTCAGGTAGAATACGTTTCTTTTTTATTCAATTCATTTAGGAATTTTTATGTCTCTAGAAAAAACATTCGAGCTTTCTGCACGTGGATCTAATCTACGTCAAGAAATTATTGCCGGACTCACCACCTTTTTAGCCATGGTGTACTCGGTTATCGTGGTCCCAAACATGTTAAGCCAAGCAGGCTTTCCTGCGGAAAGCGTGTTTATTGCCACCTGTTTAGTGTCGGGGCTTGGCTCCATTTTAATCGGTTTATGGGCTAATGCGCCAATGGCGATTGGTTGTGCCATTTCATTAACTGCTTTTACCGCCTTTAGTTTGGTGATCGGTCAACAAGTGAGTATTCCCGTTGCGTTAGGCGCAGTGTTCTTAATGGGGGCGGTGTTTACCTTAATTTCCGCAACCGGTATTCGTTCTTGGATTTTGCGTAATTTGCCATCCAGTATTGCCCATGGTGCGGGTATTGGTATCGGTTTATTTTTGTTATTGATCGCCACCAGTGGGGTCGGTATTGTGGTATCAAACCCAAATGGCACCTTGGTAAAATTCGGTGAATTTACTTCTTTCCCCGTATTGATGTCCTTAATCGGTTTGGCGTTCATTATCGGATTAGAAAGAATGAAAGTGAAAGGGGCGATTTTATGGGTGATCATTGCGATTACGATTATCGGCTTAATTTTCGATCCGAATGTGAAATTCTCTGGTGATGTGTTTAAAATGCCAAGCTTTGGTGAGCAATCTTTATTTTTGCAATTAGACATTATGGGTGCTTTACAACCTGCGATTTTACCAGTGGTGTTTGCTTTAGTGATGACCGCCGTTTTTGATGCGACGGGTACCATTCGTGCGGTGGCGGGACAAGGTAATTTGCTTGATAAAGATGGTCAAATTATTAACGGTGGCAAAGCCTTAACTTCCGATTCTGTGAGTAGTTTATTTTCAGGTTTGTTCGGTACTGCCCCCGCTGCGGTGTATATTGAATCCGCAGCAGGCACGGCCGCGGGTGGAAAAACGGGGATTACGGCCATAGTGGTTGGCGTCTTATTCTTGTTTATGTTATTTTTCCAACCTTTAGCCTTTTTAGTGCCAAGTTATGCCACGGCACCAGCGTTAATGTACGTGGGATTATTAATGTTAAGCAATGTGAGTAAATTAGACTTTAACGATTTTGTCGGCGCCATGAGCGGCTTAATTTGTGCGGTCTTTATTGTGTTAACTGCCAATATCGTGACAGGGATTATGCTCGGTTTTGCCGCTTTAGTGATTGGACGTGTAGTGTCTGGTGAATTCAAAAAATTGAATGTCGGCACGGTATTAATCAGCTTGGCTTTAGTGGCATTTTATGCGTGCGGTTGGGCGATTTAATTTGGTGTTAAACGCAATCCAATAAATGTATAACGAAAAAGTGCGGTGTTTTTTGCGAAGAAATTTCATCAAAAAACACCGCACTTTTTTAACAAAATATTATTTCACTAAAAAGTCTTTTATTTGCTGTGCTAACCCATCAAACATCTCATAACGTTTGCGATACATAGAGCGTTTTTTACTGGCAATATCTTCTAATGGTTTGCGTTCAATTTGAACAGGTAATTGCCAATAGTGATTTTGATATTGTGCCTGATTTTCTTGCCAAAATTCATCATAATTAAATTGCATATATTTAGAATCATTCCAACGGTATTTGGCCTCATATTTATGTGGAATGCCCTTTAATTCACAGCCTAATTGTTGGGCGACGATTTTAAACACATTCACCAACATAAACATAGGGCGTACACCATGTAAGGCTTTTGTGGCATTGCGTACCGCTAATTGCGCTTGTTCATAATTAGGGCCTTGAATTGAGGCGATTAATAATGTGTTGGGCGATAAAAAGGTAAATGAGGCGTCGTAAATCCGATTTTTTTGTTGATCAACAATGTTAATAGAGAAAAATCCCTCTAAAGGATCGACCCGATTGAGATTGAAATATAAATCTAATTCATCCGTTAATTTGGCCAACAATAGATTTTCTTTTTCTAGCAATAAAGGTATTTTATCCGCGGGCAAAAACTGCTCGGCTAAGGTGAAATTTTGCATAATGGCGTTTAAGCGTGCAGTGCCATTAAAGCGCTTATCACAAAATTTATTTAATAAGGTATTAATTCGATACACATCCTTTTGGAAAATTGGCTGCCATAGAGGATGGCTCTCTAAGTAGTCTGATAAAGATTGGAGCTGTTTTCTATAGATCACCAAGCGCATTTGATAGCGGATATATTCTCTCAAGAGTTTTAAGCGGCGTTTCTCAATGGGAAACATTTTTTTGAATGTGATTAATGAGGTTAAATTAAACATAATAACAAGGATATAAGGAATAAATGGGGCAGATTATAGGGACAATTAAAGGCAATGACAACCCTAAAAGGGATTTCTGCACAGGAAATCATCTTATTCGTTGCATTTTTATTTTTATCAGGTCTGATCTCTTATTGTGTCTTTTTTATGATATGTATTTCCATTTATGTTAAACTATCGTAGATTATTTAAACAAGTTGGATTTTAATTAATCGGAAATTGACTAATGCTTTGTCTTAGTTTGTGAATTTAATTGACTAAAAATGGGGAACTTATGAATAAACATTATCACACGGCTAAAAATACACCAACACATACAGCCTTGATTTCCACCAAGCGTTCTGCCAAAGAATTGCGGGGGGGGGGGGTCGCTCTCGCTTTATTAAGTGGTCTATTTTCTTTAGGCATGACGCAAACGGCGTCAGCTGAAACCTATCCAATAGAGGGGATTGATTCGGAAACAAGATCGATCTCCGCCTCTGATTATCAACTCATTTCCACTGTCAATAATCCTTATTATGCTCGGCATTATTATGGCAGCTATGTTTCTGCGGTGAATGGTTCGGCATTTGGGATCTCTTCCGTGGCAACGGGGGAAAATATGTCACCTGAACAGTTTGCGGCGAGAAAAGATGCGCTTGAACAATTAGTTCTTAAAAGAAACGTGTTACAAGCGGAATTTGAAGTGATTAGTAAAGAATGGTCTGCTGCTCATGAGAACGTAAACAAAGCTCTTCAGGATATCAGTTGGTATCAAGGTCAACAATATCTTTACACTCAAGGCGATTCCGATCAAGATTATACGGCGGAAATAGCCGCCGCCCAAGCCAAATATGACGCTGCGGTTGAAGTCCGAGCTGAAGTCACAACAAGATTAAATGCAAAAAGAGCAGAAGTTGAACAAACCACCGCAGAAATTAGCGATGTGAAAATGTTTAATTTAGGCAGCAATACGACGGCGTTAGGTGGCTATGCCTTTGCCAGTGGCGAAAATGCCACCGCCTTAGGAAGTGATTCTGTTGCGATGGGCGATGATAGCATTGCTGGCGGTTCAGGGGCGAATACCACGGGGACATCCGCCATTGCCATCGGTAAAGATGCCAAGGTATCGGGTGACGAATCCATTGCATTCGGTGTGTCACATGCGATCACGGGTAATCAGTCTGGCACATTGGGGGATACCAACGTTGTTTCTGCCGATAATGCTTATGCTTTGGGCAATAATATTACGGTGAAAGCAGCAGCGAACAATACCCTGGTGTTAGGCAACAATATCACGGTGGATACCGCCAATTCTGTGGTGTTAGGCAACAGTTCAAGCGCCGCTGCCGCTGTGGGAACGGCCTCCTATAAGATTCAAGATACGACCTACGCTTTTGCAGGCACCACGCCAGTAGGCACGGTGTCAGTGGGGGCTACTGATGGTGAAAGAACCATTACCAATGTGGCGGCAGGCCGTATTAGCAGTACTTCAACCGATGCCATTAACGGCTCACAATTATATGCGGTTATCGACGCATTAAATAGTTTAGCCACGCCTAGCCCTGCGCCTACGCCTGACGAGGGGGATATTAGCCCGAATACGAATACAGGAAGTAGCTCATTCAATGGCATTAATGTGACCGATGGCACCAATAAAACCACATTGGGCGATGGCGATACCTTAACCGTAAAAGGCGATAACAATATCAACACCACCGTGAATGGCAATACCTTAACCATTGGATTGGTCGATGATGTTGTTGTCAACTCTGTGACAGCAAATGATGTGAAAGCTGACAATGTAACCGCAAACAATGTGTCCGTGGGTGATATTAGTATGAGTAGTGCCACGGGCAAAATTACAGGCTTAACGGATGGTGCTGTCTCAGCGGATTCCACGGAGGCTATCAACGGTAGCCAGTTATATAATGTGACACTAAACGGTTACAATTTTGTGGGTGATATAGGCGAAACAGGCAAATTGCAGCTAGGATCAACGGTTACCGTAGTGGGCGGCAGTAGTGGCAATATCAAAACCTCAGCCGATTCAACGGGTAAAATTACCGTGGATTTAGCTGAACACATCCATGTCACTAGTGCCGATATTGGTGGTGTGAATATCAATAATGGCGGTATTACTAACTTAAATAGCGGTATTGTCAACGGCGACAGTTCAGATAATCGCAATGCGGCAAATATTGGTGATGTGAAAACCATTGCACAAAATAGCGCCAATCAAGCGGTGAACCAAGTCAATAAACGCCTTTCTCGAGGTATTGCCTCTGCGAATGCGTTAGGTGGTTTAATGCAGGCTACGGGGCCAGGTCGTTCATTAGTGACAGCCGGTGTGGGCGGTTATCGTGATCAAAATGCACTGGCTATCGGTTATTCTCGTCTTTCAGATAACGGAAAAGTAGGTGTCAAGTTTGGTTTGGGTTCGAATATGTCAGGTAAAAAAGATGTTAGTTATTCGGCCTCTGTGGGCTTTCAGTGGTAATCCACAAATAACCTAATATATGAATTTAAACACCTTAAGCGATTAAGCTCGCTTAGGGTGTTTTTTTATGTGTTTAATCTGCAGGTCTGGCATCCTCAACAGGCGCAGGGGTAACACGTGGCGGCAAGGTGTCTGGATCAGCAGTCGGTGCCGCAGGTTTTGGTGTAGGTTTCACCGAGGAGGCGCAGAAGTTTTGCCCTTTATCCGACCAAACAGGGATATTACGCACAGGGCTGTAACAGTTCCAACTGCCGTAACTGTTAATGCCGACCCATTGGATATCGTCGATTTTTTTCAGACTTAATGGCGTCACTTCGGCACGGCGTAAGTAGTTTTTATAAATCTCTAAGGCGCCGCTAGAGCCAGTTAAATGGGTTTCGCCATTGTCATCACGGCCGAGCCAAATAGTCGCCACGTTTTCGCCGTCAATACCCACATACCACGTATCTCGAGCGTCATTGGTCGTCCCTGTTTTACCGGCCAAATGTAAATTGGCGAAATCATTTTGTAAACTACGTGCCGTTCCTCGTTCAACCACTTGTTGCATTGCGTACAGGGTTTGCATGGCGCTTTGTTCTGGCACCACTTGCTCAGGTTCGGTTTGATGTTGATAAATCACTTCACCTTGACGGTCGGTAATGGCGCTAATGGTGCTTAACGGAATTTTTCCGCCGTTATTGGCGATCACTTGATAAGACTTGGTGACGTCATAAGGCGAAATACTGTATGAACCTAATAACATGGCAGGCACTTTCGGAATGCTGACCTTATCCCAGCCCATGGCTTGTTGGGTTTCAATCACTTTGCTTAAACCGACTTTCATGCCGATATTCACCGTTGGAATATTTAAAGAACGGGTTAACGCATCCACTAACATCACCGAGCCACTATATTTGCGGTCATAGTTTTTCGGCTGCCAAGGTTGGCTGCCTTTGATATGAATGGTGATAGGTTGGTTATTAATCGGGGTATTTAATCTGAACTTCTCGGGGTCAGAAAGTGCGGTTAAATAAATCGAAGGTTTGACTAGCGAGCCAATTTGGCGTTTGGCCATAAAGGCACGGTTAAAGCCGGCGTATTCCGTTTGCAAACCGCCCACCACGGCACGAATTTCGCCTTGTTTATAGTCGGCAACCACCATGGCCGATTGTAAATTTGGATTTTTGGTTTGTAATTGTAATTTACGAGTGGCGTCAACCACCGCTTGCTCGGCGTAGGCTTGTTGTTTGATATCAAGGGTGGTGAAAATGCGGGCGCCCAATAAACTGGCGGATTTATTTTCCCCTAGATTTTGGCGTAATTCCGCTTGTAAGGTTTGGATAAAGGCCGGATAAGGGCGAGCAATGGATCCTTTTTCTTGCACTCCTAATGGCCGTTGGCTTAACAAATCAAACAATTCTTTGTCGATCATTTTATGTTCTAACATTAAGCCTAACACTACATTTCGGCGTTCTTTGGCATAGGTTGGGTTGCGCCATGGGTTATACAAGGACGGGCCTTTTACCATACCCACTAACAACGCAATTTGATCTAAACTGATTTCTCGCACAGGGTGACCAAAAAAGAAATGACTGGCTAACTCAAAACCATGAATTTGCGTATCGCCATTTTGCCCGAGGTAAATTTCATTCAAATAGGTTTCTAAAATCCGATTTTTGTCGTAACGTAAATCTAAAATAATCGCCATTAAGGCTTCGTTAATTTTACGGGTAATAGAACGTTCGTTACTGAGAAAGAGGTTTTTCACCAACTGTTGGGTTAAGGTGCTACCGCCTTGTACAGTTTGTCCCGCTTTGATATTGGTGATCATCGCACGAGCGATACCAATTGGACTTACGCCTTGATGTTCGTAAAAACGACGATCTTCGGTTAAAATCAGGGTATCAATCAAAAAGCGCGGGTAATTTTGTAAAGGAATTGCCAAACGTTCTTCTTTATCCGATTGCAACATGGCGACTAATTTCGGCGCTAAACGAAATTCATCAATCGTTGTACGATTAATCAGATCCTCAATCACGGTTAATTTTTCATCATTAAAACGTAAGCGGAAAACCCGTTGCGCCTCCATTTTATCAGGGAACGGAAAAGCTCGACGTAATAACACAATGGTATCATTTTCAATTTTGAAATCCCCAGGGGCAGCCACAAAGGTGGTTTGGCGATAATCATTGTTGAGCAATAATTGCGTGACATCATTTAGGGTCAGGTTGTCTTGTAATCGTACACTTTCAATACGACTATATACTTCAGCCGGTAAACGCCAAATTTGGCCGTCCATTTTGGAGCGGATTTGCCAATCTAAATAGGCTCCATAGAACAGGACTAGCGCCCCTAAACTTAACGTCGCTTTGGCCAAAAATAAGGCGCATTTATGCCGTTGGCTAAAGGAACATGTTGCTGGCGTTGGTTCTGTCGCAGGTTTTTTTTCTTGTTCGGTTGACATTATTTACCTAATAAATCCTAAACTTATTTTGTCAATAAACGCATTTTAACATTTATTTGTTTTAATTGTGTTCTTTTTTAAGTAACGATAATAAAAACAGAAAACTGGAGGCAATCACGACAGACGGCCCTGATGCCGTGTTATATAATGCAGAAAGGGTTAACCCCAAACTGACGGCTAGCATACTGATGACCGCTGCAATGATCGCCATGCTTTCTGGGGTACGAGCAAAACGTCTGGCGGTGGCGGCGGGAATAATCAATAATGATGTAATAATCAATGCACCAACAAAGGTCATGCTTAACGCAATAGTTATTGCGGTTAAAATCATTAAAATAAACCGCATTTTTTTCACATTAACCCCTTCAACCTGAGCCAGTTCGGGGCTAACGGTGATTGAAATCAGTGGTCGCCAGAAATAGAGTAACAGGCTCAATACCACCAAAACTCCCACACCGATATAAATCAGATCGTCAAGGTTGACCGCCAGTAAATCACCAAATAAATACCCCATTAAATCTACACGCACATTTTGCAGTAATTGCACGGTAATCACACCGAGAGAAAGACAACTATGTGCAATAATACCGAGCAACGTATCCACCGAAAATTGGGTGTTATGTTCTAACCAAACCATGGCAATGGCCAAAATTAGCGTCAGAATTAAGATAGCAATGTAAGGGTTTATTTGGAAGAAAATCCCTAATGCCACACCGAGCAGGGCAGAATGCGCAAGGGTATCACCAAAATAGGCCATTTTCCGCCACACCACAAATGCGCCTAAAGGTGCAGTGATAAATGACAACAAAATACCCGCTAGCCAAGCGGGGAAAATAATTTCAAACATAGCTTTCCTTAATTTTTATGTTCCGCACAAGCCTGATCGTCCTGACAACAAACATCACCGTGAATATTGTGTTGGTGATTATGATGATGCGTATAAACGGCAATATTTTTGGCAAATTGATCACCAAAAAAATGAATAAATTTGGGATCGTTAGACACCACTTCAGGCGTACCCGCACAACAAATATGATGATTAACGCATAACACTTCATTGGTATCCGCCATTACAATATGCAAATCATGAGAAACCATGAGAATAGCACAATTTAATTTTTCACGAGTTTGTTTAATCAACTGATACAGTTCGACTTGGCCGTTAATATCAACCCCCTGAGTCGGTTCATCTAGCACTAACAAATTGGGTTTATTCAGAATCGCACGAGCAATCAACACACGCTGCATTTCACCGCCAGACAGCTTTTGCATACTATTTTTAATTAAATGCGAAATGGACAGCAAGGCCAAGGCTTGTTGTACTTCATGCTTGCTGATACCTTTTTTTAAGGACAAGAATTTTTCTACCGTCATGGGCAAGCTCGGATCCAAATGGATTTTTTGTGGCACATAGCCAATACGTAAACTCTTGCTATACACCACATTACCACTGGTCGGCGTTAATAATTTCAGTAACACCTTTAATAACGTGGATTTTCCCCCACCGTTTGGCCCGACAATCGTGATCACCGAATTGGGGTAAATCTGTAAATTAATGTTTTGCAACGCCACTTTTTGGTTGAACATCACATTAATGTTGTTTAAGGCGACCAACGGCCGTTGGGGGATATTAATTGATTTTATTTGCATATTACAATCTCGCTTTCCAATAGCCTAACCATTCTTTTAATAATTGCATATTGGCATTGATCGCCCCCGCTTGTGGGATAAAGTGCATATAATTGACTTCATAGCTGTCTGGCGTAATACCATTGCCAACGCTAGCCGGTAACACGGTAAACCCTGCTTTTTCAAATAATAATTTAGCACGTTGCATATGCCATTGATTAGTGACTAAAATAATTTTAGATATATGTTCCCGTTCCAGTATTTCACGGCTATATTGAGCATTTTCAATGGTATTTAATGCCCGTTCTTCTAACCATTTAGGCTGCACGCCAAAAAAGGTAAAAAACTCTTGTGCCATCACTTTGGCCTCTGAATTACCATTTGGACTGGCGCCAGTGACTAAAATCGGAAGTTCGGTTTCTTTGTGTAAATAGGTGGCATATCGCATCCGTTCCAACACAAGCCCCGGTACGGTTAAACTATTATACAATTCCTTGCTATCACGCAACCCTCCGCCTAACACCACAATGGCTTGGGCTTGGCGATAATTCTCAATGCTGAGATTATCTTCCACCACTAAGCTGTCGCTGAGTTTTTGTGCGGTATAGGTTAAGCTAACCGTATAAAGTATCCCAATGGCGAAAAATGCACTGAAAAACGCCATTTTTTTACAATGGCATAACCAGCAAACACAGGCCAACAAGGCGAGCAAAATCACATTGGCAGGGGGGAGCATTATCGCACTAATCAATTTGGTGAGTTCAAACATAATCAATTTCCAATTAAAACTGCGGTTATTATTCCTGAAAATTCGCCTAAACTCAATCATTAAAACGTGCTCTTTTTTTGTACTCGTCATTGGAGATCCTTATAAAAGTAGGGATTAATACCTAGACTGAGATAGATGCTTGGGTGATATTATTTTATTTATCCAGTTCCCCTCAATTTACAAAAGCTGTATAATAAACCATTCTTTTATCACGAGAACCATTTATGAAATTTATCTCTTTTAATATCAATGGATTACGAGCAAGACCACATCAGCTAGAAGCGATTATTGAAAAACATCAGCCTGATGTGTTGGGCTTGCAAGAAATTAAAGTGGCAGATGAACAATTTCCCTATGAACTGGTGGAACATTTGGGCTACCATGTTTTTCATCATGGGCAAAAAGGGCATTATGGCGTGGCGTTGTTGTGTAAGCAGCAACCTGTGGCGGTACGAAAAGGGTTTCCCACGGATGATCCTGACGCTCAAAAACGCATTATTATGGCAGATTTAGACACGCCCTTTGGTTTATTAACGGTGATTAATGGTTATTTTCCGCAAGGGGAGTGCCGTGATCATGAAACCAAATTCCCTGCCAAACAAAAATTCTATGCGGATTTGCAACATTATGTGGAAAATCAGCATAATAAAGCCAATCCGATTGTGATTATGGGTGATATGAATATTAGCCCGACGGATTTGGATATTGGTATTGGGGAAGAAAATCGTAAACGTTGGTTGCGTACGGGCAAATGTTCGTTTTTGCCTGAAGAAAGAAAATGGTATCAACGTCTGTATGATTACGGTTTGCGAGATACGTTCCGTCAATTAAATCCGACAGTGAACGATCAATTTTCGTGGTTTGATTATCGCTCCAAAGGTTTTGATGAGAACCGTGGCTTGCGGATCGATCATATTTTAGCGAATCAAGCCTTGGCGGAAAAATGTGTCAACGTGGGGATTGATTGGGACATTCGGGGTATGGAAAAACCCTCCGATCATGCACCGATTTGGGCGGAATTTAACTAATGTCAGAAATACATTTTCATCAGGATATTGATGATCAGCGTTGGCAGAATTATCGCACTTGGTTTGGTGAGCATGTAGCTGTGGTGTCAGTGAACACCGCCGTGTTGGCCTCTTTTTCAGAGGCTCGCCCGATAAATATTGCACAAATTAGCCGACATTATGAAAGCGATCAGAATGGTTTGCCAAGTGAACCTCATTATCATGATATGTTTCGCCAGATTCTGCATACAATTACGCAACTTTGTGCATTGCCCGATGTGTTTTATGCGGGGCATATTTTGTCCAACGGTAAAGCGCAGCAATTTTTCTATTTTAATGATGAAATTAGCTTGTTGGAAACATTAGGGCAACTCACTTATGATGCCCTTGATATTCAGCAAGATCCTCAGTGGGATACTTATTTTGAATTTTTATTGCCGTCATCATTGGAAAGTAAAATGATGTTGACGGAAGAAATGTTAGATACGCTCAGTGAAAGTGGGGCGGATTTGTCTGAACCGCAACCCATTGAACATAATTTTCATTTTGATGATAAAGGGGATATCGAACTTTTTATTGAAAAATGTCATTTGGCCAATATTCCTTTTGAGCGGATTAAATATACAGAACATAAAATTAAAATAGAGGGTGATTATAAAGCCTACTTGGTTAAAGTGGAGCAAGAATTGAGCTTGGATACGCAAGATATTTTTAATCAAGTGGAGCAGTTTGAAATGATTGCTGAGGCATTGTCTATACGTTATATTGGGTGGGAATATAGCCAATTAGACCAACAAGGCTATTTAAATTAATTTAGGCCTAATCAGGCCTAAATCACAATAAATTGACGTAACACACACCGCACTTTTTAAGGCAATTTAGCTTGAATTAATTTGCCATGTTCCCCATCCCAATCAATTTCTGCAATGGTTGCAGGCAAAAAAGACACGTTATTTTTACCACATAATTCCGCTACAATTTCACCCACTAAAGGTAAATGGGAGACAATCAAAACTTGTTGAATCTCCTCATCGAACAGTGCAGACAGATAATCCACTACCACTTCCGCCTTACCATAAGGGGTAATAGCGTCCCATATTTCGGTGTGTTCAGACAGGACATTATCGAAATTTCGGTTTATACAATCAAAAGTTTGCTTGGTTCGAGCATAAGGGCTGACCAACACTTTATCAAAGTGCGTTGCGTTTTCTTGCAGTTTTTCTTTTAGCCAAGTGCCTTGACGTAATACACTTTGTTCCCCAAACTCAGTCAGAGTCCGTTCTTTATCAACTTTCGCAAACATCTCCGCTTCACCGTGGCGCATAATAAAAATTTTCATCTGACGTTCCTTATACAATACACAATTTTTTAACAAAATATAATCGTAAATTTATGTCAATGTCAATGGGAAATTTTTGTTTAATGTCTCGCTTTTTGTGGGGTTTCAGCGTATAATGTGCGCCAGTTTTTATCGTTGTAAAGGGATTCTGGTCAATTTTATGACGATATGTGTAATATTATCATGTTAAATCATAAAATTAGTGACGGAGAAAGCAATGTCTATAAAACTCAGAAGAACCAAAATCGTATGTACAATGGGACCTTCGACGGATCAAGGCGATAATTTAGAAAAAATTATTAAAGCAGGTGCCAATGTGGTTCGTATGAACTTCTCTCATGGTACACCTGATGACCATATTGGACGTGCTGCTAGAGTGCGTGAAATTGCCAAAAGACTCGGCAAAGATGTGGCTATTTTAGGGGACTTACAAGGTCCAAAAATTCGTGTATCTACTTTTAAAGACGGTAAAATCTTCTTAAATGTGGGTGATAAATTTGTGTTAGATGCCAACTTACCAAAAGGTGAGGGCGATCAAAATTCTGTGGGATTAGATTATAAAACCTTACCAAGAGATGTGGTGTCTGGTGATGTATTATTATTAGATGATGGTCGTGTTCAATTAAAAGTGTTATCTACCGAGGGAGCTAAAGTGTTCACCGAAGTCACCGTAGGCGGCCCACTTTCCAATAATAAAGGGATTAACAAATTAGGCGGCGGCTTATCTGCTGACGCATTGACTGAAAAAGATAAAGCTGACATTATCACCGCAGCACGCATTGGGGTAGATTATTTAGCCGTTTCTTTCCCTCGTTCAAGTGCCGACTTAAATTATGCTCGTCGTTTAGCCAGAGAAGCGGGATTAGATGCGAAAATTGTCGCCAAAGTAGAGCGTGCAGAAACTGTTGTAGATGAAGCCGCAATGGACGACATTATTTTAGCCTCTGATGTGATCATGGTAGCTCGTGGTGACTTAGGGGTTGAAATTGGCGACCCTGAATTAGTGGGTGTACAGAAAAAATTAATTCGTCGTTCACGTCGTTTAAACCGTGTGGTGATTACGGCGACTCAAATGATGGAATCTATGATCAGCAATCCAATGCCAACCCGTGCGGAAGTAATGGATGTAGCGAATGCGGTATTAGATGGAACAGATGCAGTGATGCTTTCTGCTGAAACAGCGGCAGGTCAATACCCTGCAGAAACCGTGGCGACCATGGCAAAAGTCTGTTTAGGTGCAGAAAAAATGCCAAGCATTAACGTTTCACGTCACCGTATGGATGTACAATTTGAAACCATCGGTGAATCAGTGGCATTCTCTGCGATGTATGCAGCGAACCATATGAAAGGCGTTGCTGCGATCATCACGATGACTAGCACAGGGCATACTGCCAAATTGATGTCACGTATCAGTTCAGGCTTACCGATTTTTGCCTTATCTCGTCATCAATCCACATTAAATCTTTGTTCATTATATCGTGGTGTAACACCGGTTTATTGTGAGACAGAATCTCGCACTGCCGAGGGCGCAAAACAAGCGGTCAAATTATTAAAAGATAAAGGTTATTTAACTTCTGGCGATCTTGTTTTATTAACCCATGGCGACCCATTGGGCAAAGGTGATACCAATACTTGCCGTACGTTAATCGTTGAATAAGCAAGTGTGTTCATGATGATCAAACGGTGGTGTCGAGCCACCGTTTTTTATTTGGCTATTTAACCGCTATTTATGATATAATACGAAGATATATTATTGGGTGCAATTCTTGAGTCAGAATCACCTCATTTTCACCATTTAAACATTCTATTTTAGTCGTTGGAGGACTAAATGACTAGTGCAGTAAATAAACGTTCAATAATGACCCTTTTTTATGATAAATCTGATATTTATTGTCATCAGGTTCGCATTGTATTGGCGGAAAAAGGTGTCGCTTATGAAGCTGAAGTGACTGAAGCGCAAAGTTTATCAGAAGACTTAATTGAGTTAAATCCTTATGGCACACTGCCGACATTAGTGGATCGTGATCTTGTGTTGTTCAATTCTCGCATCATCATGGAATATTTAGACGAACGTTTTCCACATCCTCCTTTAATGCCGGTTTATCCTGTTGCCAGAGGCAAAACTCGTCTATTAATGCAGCGCATTGAACAAGATTGGTATCCAACCCTAGCCAAAGCTGAAAATGGCACGGAACAAGAACGAACCACTGCACTTGAGCAGCTCAGAGAAGAATTATTATCTGTATCATCTATTTTTGAACAAACGCCTTTCTTCATGAGTGAAGAGTTTAGTTTAGTAGATTGTTATCTTGCCCCGTTATTATGGCGAATGCAAGAGGCTGGCGTTGAATTTACAGGTACGGGCAGTAAAGCATTAAAAGCCTATATGAATCGAGTCTTTGAACGTGATTCGTTCCAACAATCTGTTGGCAATGCAGCCCCTAAAAATTTAATGGATGATAAATAATGGTTATGGAATACAAATCCACCCCAAAACGCCCTTATTTATTAAGAGCCTATTACGATTGGTTGGTGGATAACGGTTTTACCCCTTATTTAGTGGTCGATGCCACCTACAACGGTGTTGTTGTGCCACAGGATTATGTTAAAGACGGCCAAATTGTATTAAACATTTCCGCCGGCGCTGTCGGCGCGTTGTCTTTAGGTAATCACGCCATTGAATTTAATGCTCGTTTCCAAGGTATGCCAAGAGATATTTACATTCCTTTAGGTGCTGCCTTGGCCATTTATGCCCGTGAAAATGGTGATGGTGTTATGTTTGAGCCTGAGGCAATTTATGACGAGCTAGAACAAGTACCACACATTGAGCAACCGACTAGCTTTAATGAGGCTGTGGATAAACCAAAAGCGAAAAAAACACCAAACACTAAATCAGCATCACATTTAAAAATTATTAAATAATTGAGATGTGATAAAACAGTGGAAAAGAATTTGACTTATAGGATTTTGCTATGAATACAACGACGAATATAACGCTGCCTGCGAGTAATAACATTCCTGAGACAACCATTATTCGTTTTAAAGAAGTCCATACCAAAGATGCAATACGCATAATGGTGAATCGGAATAAGGAAGTTTTATTTGATCCAGTTAAAGGGCGAGTCAAGCAATTCACTAAATTCATCAAATCCAAAGAGAGTGATACGTTAGAAGTCAATTTCAAGGAGACGGTATTAACCTCTTATTGGTGTATTGAAGCTCAACGTAAAATAGATTATGCGTTGAAACAACAAAGAAAAATCAATATTGATAATCCAGATGCGACAAAAATTACCATAAAAATAAATGATGCTGATTTAGAATGCCCAGTTGAACGAGGGATTGTGAATGTCGAAACAACAGAATATTGTACTCAGACGATTGATTATTTTCATATTTTTGATAATTCAACAGGCTTAGAGTATGATGCTTTCCAACGTAATTATATTGATGAACCTAATTACACCAAGCAAAAAAACAAAAAAGAATTGGGGATAATTTTAAAACCTAGCATTTCTAAAACATCGTTAATTATCAGTTGTAATTCAAAACTAACCAGTAAATCACCTAAAGCGGATGATATTCTTGATGATATGATTAGCTATAAGAAAATAGAACTTTATCTGGTGCCTGTGTATATTTTTGAATGTAGAGAATCTGAAACACAACGATCTGTTACGGTTAAAGTTGATGCGGTGACAGGGAAAATTATCAAGGATCAATCTCAAATTTTAGATATATTAAAAGATGATGAATTTAAAAATATGTTGATTGATGTGGCCGCAGAGGTCACGAATGCCGCCCTCCCTGGTGTGGGAAGTATTGGGAAGTTTGCCGTGCATAAAGTGATGAATTAGGCTTATTCCATAGTACAAGTTTATGATTGATGAAATTTAAAGCGAACGAATAGAAATCACAAATTTATACTTGCAACTGCTTTAGATAATCGTATAATGCAACACAAGAATTATCAGTGCTAGCCAGTGTGGCGAAATTGGTAGACGCAGCGGATTCAAAATCCGCCGCCCTTAAAAGCGTGCCGGTTCGAGTCCGGCCACTGGCACCAACTTCATAAAAAGACGGTTTTATGCCGTCTTTTTTTATTGTCCGTAATCTTACGCTGATATA